>JAMPAW010000011.1:0-34257 GCA_023666975.1 Clostridium sp. | reverse complement strand
TAAAATAACTATGTTTGTTTACAGTTTATTGTTAAAACAATGAATATAGATAGAACGAGGTGTCTTTATGGATGAAAATTATCTTGATAATCTTTTAAATGAGGTTTCGCTGGATAAGGAGATTGATCGCACAATTGAAGACGAACTAGACAATCAGATGGCAATGGAAAGAAAACAACACATGGAAAAAAATGCCATGTCCAGTGAGGATTTGTTTAATATGGATTTGGAGCGTGATGCAGATTTAACGGCATTAGAAAATGACTTGACGTTTTCCGAAGATCAGATGGAAGAGCTGGACAAGCTGGAAAACATGGCGGATTTGGATATGGGCGATATGGATTTTTCGGATATTGATTTTGATGATTTGGATATGACCAAATTGGACGAGGATATTGAAACGGACGATTTGCAAGACCTGCTAAAGGATTTTGAGGGAGATTTGGAAATAGCAGATTCTTTCCATACCGAGCAGGCGGAGTCTGCGGCACAGGAAGAAAATGTGGCAGACAAAACCGGACAATCAGAGCAGCCGGATGCGGATAAGGATAATTCCGTACAGGACAATGTGCCGGAACCGCTGAATGACAGTCTGAATGAAGATGATTTTGACACGGATCAGTTTTTGGACAGCTTATTAGAGGAGCCGGCCGAGAAAGAGGACTCTTTGGCGGATATTTTGGATTTGGGACAGCAGGAGCAGAATGAAGAAACCGAAACGGAGGCTGGCGGCGATGATGCGGGAGCAGGTGATGATATAATGACCCAGGAGGAGTTGAACCGTCTCTTAGACAGCATGACAGAAGAGCCGGAATCGGCTTCTTCGGAGAGTACGGATTCTTTACCTCCAGAGAGCATGGATTCTTCGTCTACGGAAAAGGAAGCCGAAGATGTCCTGTCTGCTTTGGAGACGGATACGGCGCAGGCATCTGCCGAAGGTGATCCGATGGACGACCTGTTTTCTCTGTTGGATATGGACGATTCGGACGGGAATACCGAACAGGCAGAGACCTCAGAGGGAAGTGTGCCGGAGAATCCGGAATTGGAGGATATTGCAGAACTGCCGGAGAAACCTGCCGACAACGGAAAGAAAACCTTTATGCAGATTCTCTTTGGTGACCCAGATGAAGACGACATTTTGTCGGAGGAGGAGTTAGCTGCAATCGACGCCAAGAAAGAGGCAAAAAGAGCCAAGAAAGAGGCGGCTAAACAGGCAAAACAGGAAAAGAAAGAGGCGGCTAAAGCAGAGAAGAGTCTGAAGAACAGCCAAAAGCAAAAAGAAAATGACGAGAAGCAGAGAGTGAAGGCGCAGAAAAAAGCGGAACGCAAAGCGGAAGAGGAAGCCAATGCCGAACCGGAAAAACAGCTGAACCGTCCGATGACGATATTCATTTTTTCCGTCTTTATCGGAGGTGCTCTGCTCTATTATCTTGGATTGAATAATTTTGATTATTCGCAGGCGATAAAAAAGGCAACGGATTATTTTGCAAACCGTAGATATCACAGAGCATATGACGAGATTAAAGGTGTAGAGGTCAAAGAAGATGACCAGGACTTAAAGGACCGCATTTATACGGTGATGTATGTTGAACGGCTTTATGAAGCTTTCCAGAACAATATCCGGCTGGGCTTTCAGGAAAAAGCATTGGATTCTCTGCTCCGGGGAGTGGGCAAATACTATGAGCATTATGATGAGGCGGTGGAGCTGGGCATTGTCGCTGATTTGGATTATTCCTTTGGCCAGATTCAAAATGTTCTGGCGACGCAGTACGGAATCACCGTCGAGCAGGCAATGGCAATCAATTCATTGTCAAATTATGAATATGTGCAGGTTCTCGGAGAATATGTAAGCCAGTATCCGCTTGTGGATTTGGACACGGTTATACCGGAAACCTCCAATACCGAAAATCCGAGTGGTCAGGCTGACGGAGAAACGGAGAGTACTGCAGCGGCTGAGGCTGGTTCGGAGGAGGAACAGACTGAGGTTCCGTCGGAGCAGCCAGATGAGGAAGTGAAAGAATGATAGCAATACTGGATTATGATGCCGGCAATATGAAAAGTGTGGAAAAGGCTCTGCGATATCTCGGTCAGGAAACCGTGACGACGAAGGACCGGGATCAGATTTTGGAGAGTGAAAAGGTTATACTGCCGGGGGTTGGAAGCTTTGGCGATGCAATGAAGCGTCTAAGGGACAGCGGACTGGACCGGGTGATTTATGACGTCGTAGACAGAGGAATTCCTTTTTTGGGAATCTGTCTCGGTTTGCAGATGTTATATGAGAGCAGTGACGAGGCACCGGGTGTTGCGGGGCTTGGATTACTAAAGGGAACAATTAAGCGGATTCCCGATAAACCGGGACTTAAGATACCGCATATGGGCTGGAATTCTTTGGATATCCGGCAGGATGCTACGCTGTTTCGGGGAATAGAGGGAAAACCCTATGTCTATTTTGTGCATTCCTATTATCTGAAAGCGGCCGACGAGAACGAAGTGGCGGCCACTACTTTTTATTCTACATTGATTCATGCCAGTGTAGAGAAGGATAACATATACGCATGCCAGTTTCACCCGGAAAAAAGCAGCAAAGTCGGGCTGAAGATACTTGAGAACTTTATCGGAGTGAGTTCTCCGCCAAAGGAGGGCCATTGATATGTATACAAAGAGAATCATTCCCTGTCTTGATGTTACCGGAGGCAGGGTGGTAAAGGGTATCAATTTTGTGAATTTAAAAGATGCTGGTGACCCGGTAGAGATAGCCAAAGCGTATGATGAAGCCGGCGCAGATGAACTTGTGTTTTTAGATATTACTGCCTCCTCGGACGCACGCAATATTGTGATTGACATGGTAAGACGCGTTGCCGAAACGGTATTTATTCCGTTTACGGTAGGAGGAGGAATAAGAACCGTAGATGACTTTAGGGCAATATTGCGGGAAGGTGCCGACAAGGTATCCGTTAACTCTGCGGCAATTAATTCACCGGAGTTAATCCGTGAGGCGGCCGACAAGTTCGGAAGCCAGTGTGTCGTAGTGGCCATTGACGCCAGACGGCGGGAAGACGGTTCCGGTTGGAATGTATACAAAAATGGCGGCCGCATAGATGTGGGACTTGATGCCGTGGAATGGGCAGTGAAAGCAGAAAAAATGGGGGCTGGTGAGATACTTTTAACCAGTATGGACTGTGATGGCACAAAAGCCGGCTATGATATAGAGCTGACAAGAAGGATTAGTGAAAAGGTTTCCGTTCCGGTCATTGCTTCCGGAGGCGCGGGAACAAAAGAGCATTTTTACGATGTACTGACAGCGGGAAAGGCAGATGCAGCCTTGGCTGCTTCCCTGTTTCATTACAAGGAATTGGAAATTATGGATTTAAAGCAATATTTACAGAAGAGAGATGTCTGTGTGAGACAGTGAAAGGTAAAATGATAGAAATAAGAGAAAATACAATTACGGTACAGGATTATCTGGCAATCCGTGCAGAGGTGAATTGGAAGACTTTGTTAGAGGAACAGGCAGTGAGAGCATTGCAAAACAGTCTGTATATAATAGGGGCCTATGATGGGAAACGCCTTGTCGGTATAGGCCGGCTTGTCGGTGACGGTGCAGTAATCTGTTATGTGCAGGATTTGATTGTGATTCCGGAATATCAGCATTTGGGAGTTGGCTCCATGGTACTGGAATCACTGATAAAATATGCCGAGCATTTAAGGCTGGGGAATTCAGAAATGATGCTGTGTCTAATGTGCGCAAAGGGACGGGAAGAATTTTATGAGAAGCATAAATTTATAGCCAGACCGACAGAAGGGCTGGGACCCGGAATGATACAATACCTGCAGGAACAAAATGGTATAATAGGTGGAGGCATATGAAATGATGCGGATTCAGATGAAATATTTAATGGTGTTATGCTTATGCTTGCTTTGCATCACTGTGACAGCGGGGTGTGGAAAGAGTAAGGATAAAAACGGTTCCATGATGTCTGATGATGGAAGAAGCTATGGCGGCTTGATATCGGCTGAAATGACAGATAAGGTCAGTACGGCTTTCTTCGACGTGACGGTGGAGGAGGCAGTCAAATATAGCACCTTCCAGTTTGCAGACGGTTTATATCAGGCAGAAGAAGGGAAAACCTATCTGGTCGTAAAAGTCACCGTGCAGAATACTTACTCAGAAGATTTGGCGATGAGCATTACGGATTTTACATTGGATTATGAGGGAAAAGAGACCGATAAGGTCATTGTCGGATATGGTAGGACGGAAACCGGGGCCGCAGAATATTTGGAAAATCTGTTTACGCTAAAAGTCGGCGAGAGCGTTACCGGTTATATTTTGTTTACCGTCACCGATTTGGAGCAGTATACTCTTGGGTATATGGAATATTATGAAGATAAATTTGAGGGTAATTCCTATGCAATTACGTTGAAGCCGGAAAACAGGCAACATTTTCAGACGAACGGAATAGAATAGTAAAAAGCGTTTTAGGATATAGCGATATGGATATGCAGCAAAATCCGTCTGATGATGATTTGAGAAGACGTCCCGTGGGATGCAGGGGATATGTACATGTGATAGAAGCAGGTGATACACTGTATAAGCTTGCAAAGAAGTATGATGTTAGATTGTTTGATATTATGCGTTTAAACCCTTACGTAAATGTATATAATTTGCAGATAGGGGATGAGATTTGTATACCGACGATGCCGGCGAGTCCGGAAAAGACATATGTTGTCAATGAAGAGGACACGATTGAAGATGTGTTAGAGGCTTTTGGCGTTGGTTTTGACGTTTTGGCAAAATGGAATCCGACTTTGTTAGAGGTGGAGCTTCCGCAGGGACTTATTTTGAAAATGCCTTTGCAACAGCCGAGGACGGAGGATATTCCTGATTTTGAAGATGAGGACTGATATAGTGGGTGCAGCTATCCGTTTTCTGACGGACGGCTGCACTGCAATAAAAATACATTTATAAAATGAGGATGATGAAAGATGAATTTTTTGACGAAGTGGGAACGAAAATATGGCAAGTTTGCAATTCCTAACCTGACATTTATTCTGATTATGGGATTTGCCTTGGGTTATATGATTGCGATTGTTCAGCCGGCAGCATTGGATTTGATTAATCTGAATCCGGAAAAGATTATGCAGGGACAGGTGTACCGTTTGATTACCTGGATAGTTATGCCGCCGGGAGCCGTAAGTGTCTGGCTTATCATTACGCTGATGTTTTATTTATCTATCGGACGGGCTTTGGAAAACACATGGGGAGATTTCAGTTATACGGTATATATTCTTTCGGGAATACTTTTTACGGATTTAGGTGTCGTCGGAACCTATCTGGTTATGCGCCTGTGTGGACAAGTTGAGCTGGCGGCGTTTTTTGCCGAATATTCGGATACCTCTACTTATTACCTGTGTATGAGTCTGTTTCTGGCATATGCATTCCTGTTTCCGGACAGGCAGGTGCTTCTGTATTTTATTATTCCTGTGCGGGTGAAATGGCTTGGTTATCTGGATATTGCCTATTTGATTGTGTCTGTGATTTCCTACGGAATGTATCAATATTATGCCGGAATGGTAACCGTAATTATGTCTGTGTTTAATTTTATTCTGTTTTATCTGCTGCTGAAGAAAGGAAAGAACTCGGTTGCCCACAGAAAGCGGAGGCATGCATATAAGAGGGAGGTCCGCCAGACACAGATTCTGACGAGACATAAATGTGCAATCTGCGGACAGACAGAGGAGGATAATCCGGACTTGGAATTCCGTTACTGTTCAAAATGCAAGGGCAATTATGAATATTGCAGCAACCATATCTATACGCATCCGCATAAGAAGATGTAGAGGATAGCTTTTTGACAAGAAAGATGAGGGGTACAGGAGAAAGGAAGCAATGAAAAAAGAAGACAAAACAGTAATCAGGGAAATCGTAAAGCAGAAAAATATAGAAGCCAATATTCCGGTCTATGGCGGAGCTTATATCAATGCTGTCTATGAGTATAGCCTGATTCGTCTGGTACTGAATTATTATACGATAAAAGAGGTAGAGCAGGACACAGGCCGGATTTCGGCAGATACGTTTTTGGCACAGACGATGGAGAGCATACATACTTTACTGTTTCAAACGCTCTTGGAAAAAAACGGTGTGGAGGACAGCAGGACAGCTTTAGCGGAAATTCATGCGGTCAGGGAAGCAATGACGGATAAAATGACGGTTCTCACCGCCTATACCGATGCGATGCAGATTTATGAGTATGTGCTCAATCGCATTGAGTATGGAATTACCGGAGAAAAGATTGAAGTGGACGAAGCCGAGCTGGCTGCTAAGGTATTTCAATACCTGTTTAGCGACAGGGATAAAATGGTAGTCAACAGCAAGATTCAGATGGTGACAGGGCAGCTGCCGATACGGATGACCAAAACCCGTTTTTTTGATTATCTGACGGATACGCTGAATATTTATAAGGGCTCGGATAAGTCGTCGGTAGACGGATTTGTGGATATGCTGCAGTCTGTGGCTTTGCTGGAGCTGCCCGAAGGATACGGAACGGATTATCCGGAGATTGCCGGGGTGATTCGGCTTTTGGAGGAGATGGATTATAAGCATTTGGACATGGCCGGTTATCAGGCAATGACAGAGCAGTTCTCCGTTACGGCAGCCCGTTTGACGGAACTGGTCAGCAATTATCTGCTGGCGATGGAATTAATCAATAATTTGTATGCCGCACTGCTGGCAGCACCTTACCAGAAAAATGAGGAGCATGAAACGCAAACCTGTATTTCCATGCTGACGGGTCTGCATGACGCTTTTGTGACAAACAGTGAAATTCCGCAATCCGTAGATGAGGGGTTTGTGGAGATTGAAGGCATTCAGGAGATGTTAGGGGAGGATATTCTCCGGTTTGAAAGTATTCTTCCAGATGTGATGTCGAACAATAAGGAGACGATTACGTGGCTGATGTCGGAGGAAATGTTCGGAAATCTTTTACGGATATCCAAGCTGTTGTCCGGCAGTTTATTTGTAGGACTTGAAGAGAACAACGGGGAGGAAGAGAGTGCAGATGCCGGATATATCGCTTTGAAGAGAGATTTGCTTGTCGGGCAATTGACGGAATTTTTTGAAACCCATGCCAAGGAAATTAACAGGGCAGTGATGGCGGCGCTGTTTTCCAATATGCCAGTACTGTTTAATTCACAGCAGGAAATTGAGGAGTATATTGAATACAGTCTTGGACACTGCGGTAATCCGAGTGAGCTGATGGCATGTGCAAAGCTGTTGGAGGAAATGATGGCTGAGGAATGTTAGGTTCAGGTGATTGTATGAAAATCCGATTTCATGAAAAACTATATACAGATAAGATATCGGAGCTTCAGCTGATGTCGATAAGGCGTAAGATAAAAAACGGTTCTTCCAAGTTAAATCTGTTTTTGATTACTCTGCCAATGAACGGCCAGGGGGTGTTGGAGATTTACTGGTATCCGGAACTTTTGCAGGATTTATACCGGCAAATGGAGGTGGAGCTTATCGTGGTTGGTCTGGCATGGAATCGTAAAAGTGCATTCCGCCTTGTCAAACGGATTGTGGGAGAAGTTAACCTTTCGGAGGCGGGAACCTCTGTCAGCAATTTTTTTGAGGAGAATAGATGATATTGACAGTGTTGAAAATCATTGGTATTGTAGTGCTGGTGATTTTGCTATTACTTATTTTCATATTGACAGTGGTATTGTTTACCCCGGTGCGTTATCGGTTTTCCGGTAATTTCCATTCGGAGCTGCAGGCAGATATATCCGTAAAATGGTCTCCCGTTCTGCTTAGCGTGACAGCCGCCTGCCGGGAGAAGAAGGTGGAATATGTGATAAAGCTTTTGGGTGGGGTCGTGATGACGAATACCGGTGCAAAGCTGTCATTTATCGGGAGAAAATTGTTTGCTTCGGGCAGCGGAGAAGAAAAGAAACCGGACAAAAGGACTTCCGGAAAAACGGCTGCAGACACCAAAACGGCGGCGGTAACGGTGACCGATTGGGAGGAAGAGTTTAGCAGATTTGAAGAAAACTACGCTGACAATGAGACTGCAAAGGTGAAGCAGAAACGCTCATCACCAGGACGGCCGCAAAAGAAATCTTCCTTGCTTGAACGCATACGGGATAAAATAAGCAGATTCCGAAAAAAAGTTCATGAATTGATTGAGAAATTAAAGGAAATAAATAAGAAAAAGGAAAGCCTGTTAAACGTATATCACTCCCAGCGTTTTGCACTGGCAAAGAAGGATATGTTTTCTTATGTCAAGGAATTGCTGACCGTGATAAGACCCGGAAAACTTAAGGGATTTATCCGGTTTGGCATGGAGGACCCGGCGGATACAGGTGAAATTCTGGGAGTGGCGGCAATGTTTTTACCGCTGTATGATGGTCTTTTTACCGTGTATCCGGATTTTGGGCAGGCGTGCTTTGAGGGCAGCTTGCAGGGGGAAGGGAAAATACGTCCGATTGGTCTGGTAAAGCTGATAGTGAAGGTTATATTGAATAAAAATCTTATAAAAGTGACAAAGAAAGTACAAACTATTATAGAAGCATAGGAGGGAAAGCGTTATGGCTAATGATTTTAGTACTACAGTGGCATCACTATTTCAGGGAATGGATAAATTCCTGACGACAAAGACAGTGGTAGGTGAACCGACTACCGTTGGAGATACGATTATTTTACCGTTGGTAGATGTAAGCTTCGGCGTAGCTGCCGGTGCATTTTCCAACGAGCAGAAGAACAACGGTGCAGGTGGTTTAGGGGGGAAAATGACAGCCAGTGCAGTGCTGGTAATCCGCGACGGACAAATCCGTCTTGTCAATGTTAAGAATCAGGATACGATTACCAAGGTATTGGATATGGTGCCTGACTTGATTGACCGTTTCCAGAAGAAAACGCCGGAAAATGAGGATACTCAGGAAGTGGACGCCGTTGTGTCTGATATTCTTTCAACAGAAAATAATGCCTGAAGGAATGGAATACACATTTTGGGAATATAAATATGTATAATGTTAAAAATATATTGTATTAGCAGTCACAAAGGAAGTAAAACCGGAATATACTATTTCATAGCAGGATTTTGCAGTGCGGAGGAATGATGAGAAGGGTATGTGGTTTTGCTTTCTTTTGGTTTAGTGTCGGAATGATTGTAGATTATTTGCTGGAGGGTTTCTGGAATTTTCTGGTGGTGGTGCTGTCACTGGTGATTGCCTATGTCCTGTTTTGCAGATGTTAGAAATTTGGGACAAAGAAATAGGATAAACAAAAAGAGAACCCGGACAGGCTCTCTCTTGGGTAGTAATTAAACTCTCTCAACTTTACCGGATCTTAAACAAGAAGTACAAACATAAATTCTCTTTGGAGTACCGTTTACGTTAGCCCTAACCTTCTTAATGTTTGATTTCCACATCTTGTTAGATCTTCTATGAGAATGACTCACTTTGATTCCAAAATGAGCACCTTTATCACATACTGAACATTTTGCCATGACTGCACCTCCTTGAATAGATTAACCTTCCGGTTTACAACATGTCAATTCTAACAGAAGTGATGATATATTGCAAGCACAAATTTAAAAAAATACGGGTAAGGTTAAAAAATGGTTTTCATTTCAGGGGATTCGTTGTATAATACTAATATTATTGTAATAAAATGGAGGGAATTGCATGAATATAGAAGTATCAACAGGTAATGGCGATGTGATAATTGAAAGTGATGTGATTGCACAATACGCAGGGCTTTCTGCAATCGAGTGTTTTGGCATTGTGGGGATGGCCACAGTCAATATGAAAGATGGACTGGTGAAGCTCCTTAAGGGTGACAGTGTTTCTAAGGGTGTTAATGTGGTTATTTCAGAGGATAATGACATTGCCATTGATTTTCATATCATCGTAGCTTATGGTGTAAGCATTTCGACTGTGGCAGAGAATCTGATGTCTACGGTTCGGTATAAAGTAGAAGAGTTTACCGGTATGCAGGTGGCAAACATTAACATATTTGTTGAAGGTGTACGGGTGATTGATTAGGAGGCGCTATGAGGCAGACAATTAATGTAAACGCTTCGCATTTGCAGTATGGATTTCTTGCAGGTGCAAAGCGGATTGAAGAAAAAAAGGAATATATTAATGAGTTGAATGTGTTTCCAGTGCCGGACGGTGATACGGGAACGAATATGACGCTTACCATTACTTCCGCTGCGCGGGAGGTGGCAAATATCAAGGAACCTACCTTTGCCAATGTAACCAAGGCAATGGCTACCGGATCCCTGAGAGGAGCGAGAGGTAATTCAGGGGTAATTCTTTCCCAGCTGATCCGCGGTTTCTGCAAGGAGTTAGAGGGGCGGGAGGAGGTTACCATTGAGGATATTGCGGCAGGATTTAACCGTGCTGTGGCCACCGCTTATAAGGCAGTAATGAAGCCGAAGGAAGGAACAATACTGACGGTTGCCAAGGGATTGGCGGATAAGGCTTCTGAACTTTCTGCGACGAAGAAGAATATTTTGGAATTTGCAACGGAAGTGCTGGTATATGGCAGAGAGGTGCTGAATCGGACTCCGGAAATGCTTCCGGTATTGAAAGAGGCTGGTGTAGTGGATTCCGGCGGTGAGGGGCTGATGACGATTTTGGAGGGAGCGTACGATGCCCTTACCGGAAAAATCAGCTATGACTTTTCAAATGGCTATGACAGTGGCGTCTCCGAGGGCAGACCGGCACCGGATTCATCTGGTCTGAATACTGCCAATTCTGTGGGAATCGACCGCAGGGAAATTGACACTTCCCATATCAAATACGGTTACTGTACAGAGTTTATTATTATGCTGGAAAATGAATATAACAGGGATATTGAGGATACCTTCAAATCCTATCTTGAATCGATTGGTGACTCGCTGGTGGTGGTATCTGATGATGAGATTGTCAAAGTACATGTACACACAAATCACCCGGGACTTGCATTTGAACGTGGGCTTACCTATGGTTCCCTTACCAGCATGAAGGTGGATAATATGCGGGAGGAGCACAGGGAAAAGGTCATCATGGAAGCCGAGAAGATGGCTGCACAGCAGGCGCAAGAGCGACAGGCGCACAGACAGGAAGACAAAGGGAATAGTGAGTCGGCTAAGCGCAAGCAGTATGGATTTATTTCCGTTTCAGTAGGACAGGGAATGAATGATATTTTCAAGGATTTGGGCGTAGATTATCTGATTGAAGGCGGACAGACAATGAATCCGAGTACCGAGGATATGCTTAATGCGATAGAGCAGGTGAATGCGGATACGATTTATATCCTGCCGAATAACAAAAATATTATTTTGGCGGCTAATCAGGCACAATCGCTGACAGAGGATAAGAAGATTATTGTTGTCCCGTCAAGTACCGCGCCACAGGGAGTGGCGGCGCTGATCAGTTTCGATGCAGGCAAATCAGGGGAAGAGAACCTGAAAACCATGACAGAAGAGATGGCGAATGTAAAGACCGGTCAGATTACTTATGCGGTAAGAGATACAAGCATAGATGGCAAAACCATTAATGCCGGCGACATCATGGGTATTGATGACGAAGGAATCAAGGCTGTGTCAGCGGATTTGCTGACGGCGGCCAAGGATTTGCTGAAAGAGATGATAGATGAGGATTCGGAGCTTATCAGCATTTATTATGGTGCAGAGGTAAAGGAAGAGGATGCAAGAGAGTTTGCCGATTATGTCGAGGAGACATATGGTGACTGTGATGTAGAGTTTAATTACGGCGGACAGCCGATTTACTATTATATCCTTTCAGTTGAATAGAAGAAGGCAGGGCTGCCGCACCGGGATAAGGAAAGCGGCAGCCTTCTTGCGTTGTAGAGAATTGGAAATGAAAATGACAAAGAGGGTAAAGGCAGATGAATATAGAAGACAGAGTTGACAGCTTGAAGGGGATTGGTCCCAAGACCGCTGCCTTGTTTGAAAAACTAAAGGTACATACGATTGGGGATTTGCTGCGGTTTTATCCGCGGAATTATCTCCGATATGACAATCCTGTAGATATTGCAGAGGCTGAAGTGGGTGAGCGGGTAGCAGTCAGGGCATCTGTGCAATCCTATGTCAATATAAAAAAGGTCAGGAGCCTGACGCTGGTAAGCTGTACGGTAAAGGACGGCACGGGCACTTTGAAGCTGACATGGTATAATTCACCCTTTTTAAAGCAGGTGTTCCATATCGGTCAGGTATTCGTTTTTGTCGGATCGCTGTCGATTCGCAATAACCAGATGGTCATGGAGCACCCGGAGTATTATACGGTACAACAGTACCAGCGGCTTATTTCCTCTATGCAGCCAGTCTATTCACTGACAGAGGGCTTGAGTAATAAGGTGGTGACCAAGGCGGTAACGGCAGCATTGCCTCTTTTGGAGCAGCTTACAGATGATGTTCCGGCTGTGGTAAGGGAACGGTTTGATTTAATGCCGCTTCGGCTGGCAGTACAGGGCAGTCATTTTCCGGGGAATGTTGAAGAGGTGCTCAAGTGCCGCAACCGCCTCGTTTTTGATGAGTTTTTCTGGTTTCTGGTTCATATGCGGCTGGTAAGGGAGAAAACGGTAAAGGCCCAAAATCATTTTGTGATGAATGATTTTGCCTGTGTCGATGCTTTCGTCCAGGGGTTGCCCTTTCGCCTGACTGACGGGCAGCAGCAGGCTCTTTTGGAAATAAAGCAGGATTTATCAGGTCCCTGTGTAATGAACCGTCTTGTGCAGGGCGATGTCGGCTCCGGCAAGACAGCGGTGGCAGAGATGGCATTGCTGGCAGCAGTAAAGAATGGATATCAGGCAGCATTTATGGTACCAACCGAGGTGCTGGCGATGCAGCATTATCAGAGTGTGTCAGAGGATTTGGGTGCGTTTGGCGTCAGGGTGGAGGTATTGGTGGGTTCGACAAAGCCTGCGGTAAAGCGAAAAATTTACGAAGCGCTGGCAGCAGGGGAAATAGACGTTTTAATCGGAACACATGCCTTGATTCAGGATAAAGTGGTTTATCGGAAGCTTGCACTGGTCATCACAGATGAACAGCACCGGTTTGGTGTGCGGCAGCGCGCCAGACTGTCGGAAAAGGGGGACGAGCCGCATGTGCTGGTAATGAGTGCTACGCCGATTCCGAGAACGCTTGCGATTATTTTATATGGTGATCTGGATATATCGGTGATGAAGGATATGCCTGCTGCCCGTAAACCGATTAAGAATTGCGTGGTAGGTCCGAAATATCGTCCTACGGCATATAAATTCATGGCGGAGCAGATTCGTGAAGGCCATCAGATTTACATTATCTGTCCGATGGTGGAGGCAGGTGAAAACACGGAGGCGGAAAATGTAACCGAATACCGGGAAAGCCTGGAGGGAGTTTTTCCGAAAGAGGTCCGCATTTCCTGTCTGCACGGCAAAATGTCTGCCGGAGACAAAAATGATATCATGAAGGACTTTGCGGAGAGAAAAATTGACATTCTGGTTTCTACCACGGTAATCGAGGTAGGTATCAATAATCCGAATGCTACGGTGATGATGATTGAAAATGCAGAAAAATTCGGACTGGCACAGCTTCATCAGCTGAGAGGGCGTGTGGGAAGAGGGGAAGCGCAGTCCTATTGTATCATGCTTTGTGGAACAGAAAAAAAGGATGCTTTGGAGCGTCTGAATATTTTACAGGAATCTAATGATGGTTTTCGCATTGCCAATGAAGATTTAAAATTGCGTGGACCGGGAGATTTCTTTGGTGTCCGGCAGAGCGGGGATATGCTTTTTCATTTAGGGGATATCTATTCCAATGCGGATATGCTCAAACAGGCAAATGATGCTTTGGTCTTTTTGGAAAAGCAGGGGTATCCGCTGGACAAGCTTGCGGCAGAGAAGGTTGAGTCAATACAGTTATAGTGAGAAATGGGAGGTAAACAGGATGGGAAAATCAAAAGGATACGGAAAACGGAGCTGGAAGGCATGGCGGATATTTGCTGTGTCTGCTTTGCTGATTATTCTTGCCGGCTGTGGCGGGAATACTGCGGCAGAGGTGAAGCCTGCGGAACCGGTTACCGAAACGGCGGCTACAGAGCAGGAGCAGACTACGGAAGAAAATGGAGCTGCGGAAGAAGAGCAGGCGGGTTATACACTGACTGTGGAGAATGCCAACAGTTGGGAAAGCGGTGAAAAAACCTGTGCACAGTTTGATGCCATAATCAGCAATCATACGGGGCAGACAGGAAAGGATTGGAAGGTCACCATTACCGTTCCGGACGGAAGTGAGTTGGAAAATGGCTGGAACGGCAATTACAGTATAAGCGGAACGGCTTTGGAAATTACACCGGTAGATTATAATACGGAAATTCCGGCCGGAGGAGATGTCACTTTTGGCTTTATTTTAGATACACAGGGAGCTTTTACACCGGAGGCTGGGACATTATCTGTCGGGGATAAGGAATATGCTTTGGGAGGGAAGGCGAATAGTCAGGCAGCAGACAGCAGCCGGGAGCCTGATACGGAACAGGAGCAGCCGGCAGAAGAGGTGGCGGCTGATGACGCTTTGGGAACGCCTGTTGCCAATCACGGTGCATTATCGGTAAAGGGCACAGATGTTGTTGATAAAAACGGAAAACTGTTTCAATTGAAGGGGGTATCTACCCACGGGATTAATTGGTTTCCGGAATATGTGAATAAGCAGGCTTTTTCTTCCCTGGCCGGATATGGCGCCAATGCGGTTCGTCTGGCTATGTATACGGCTGATAACAGTGGATACTGTAGTGGCGGTAATCGAGAGGAACTGGAGAAGCGGATTGACGAAGGAGTGGCTGCCTGCACGGAGCTGGGGCTGTACGTGATTATTGACTGGCATATTTTAAGTGACGGTGACCCGAACCAATACAGTGAGGAAGCAAAAAATTTCTTTGATAAAATGGCAGGGAAATATGCAGGGCATGACAATGTGATTTATGAAATCTGTAATGAGCCTAATGGCGGGACAACATGGGAAAGCATTAAGGCCTATGCCGAGGAGATTATACCGGTTATCCGTCAAAAGGACAAGAATGCATTGATTATTGTAGGGACGCCAAATTGGTCACAGGATGTAGATATCGCTTCGGGTAATCCCATTTCCGGTCAGAAGAACCTGTTGTATGCAGTGCATTTTTACGCCTCTACACATAAGTCGGATATGCGGAGCAAGGTGGAGACTGCCAGAGGGAATGGGCTGCCGATGATTGTCAGTGAGTGCAGTATCTGTGAAGCCTCTGGTAACGGCACAATTAATTACGATGAGGCAGGAAGCTGGATGAAACTAATCGATGAGTATCATATGGGCTTTTTTGCATGGAATCTCAGCAATAAAGATGAACAGTCCTCCCTGCTAAAACCATCGGCTACAAAGACTGGTGAATTTTCAAAAGAGGATTTTTCGGAAACGGGAATTTGGTTTATGGAGCAGTTCGGAAAATAGCAGCCGGGTTACAGTGCAGGAGCAGAAAAATGATAAGATATAGAGTAGCCTATTGACAAATTCATGTTTTTTAATAAAATAAAGTAGGGGAATAGCATGCGTGTGATTGCAGGAAAAGCGAGAAGATTACAATTAAAGACACCGAAAGGGATGGATACAAGGCCGACGACAGACCGGATTAAGGAGACGTTGTTTAACATGATTCAGGACGAACTCTATGGGGCACATTTCCTCGACCTCTTCAGCGGAAGCGGTGGTATCGGTATTGAGGCTTTAAGCCGTGGTGCAGAGAAAGCATGGTTTGTGGAGAAGAATGCAGAGGCAGTTTCTGTTATTCGGGAGAATCTTGCATTTACTCATTTGGCGGATCAGGCGGAAGTGATGAATTGCACGGCACTGTCCGCAGTTTCCCTGTTGTTGGGGAAAGCGTTATTTCAAGTAGTCTTCATGGACCCGCCTTATGGAAGGGGAATGGAGTTAGAAATCCTAAAATTACCGGCATTTTATCAGATATTAGAGGATAAAGCATTGGTTATTGTGGAAGCGGATTTGCATACAAGCCTGCCGGAGAATCAACTGGAAGGTTTTCGGATACTGAAAGAGAAAGTGTACAAGACCAATAAGCATATTTTTCTGGAAAAATATTAGGACAATGTTTGGGATATGCGTAAAAATGAGAGGAAAAGAGGATATTAAGGTGAGCAGAGCAATTTATCCGGGCAGTTTTGATCCCGTGACATACGGTCACTTAGACATCATCAGGCGTTCGTCGGAGATGTTTGATGAGGTGATTGTAGGTGTACTAAATAACAGTGGGAAAAACCCATTGTTTTCGGCTGAGGTCCGAAAGGAAATGCTCTTAGAAGCGACAAAGGAATATGAAAATGTCAAGGTGATCAGTTTTGACGGATTGTTAGTGGACTATATGGCGGATAATGATATTTCCGTAATCATCAGAGGCTTGAGGGCAATTACGGATTTTGATTATGAACTGCAGATTGCTCAGAGTAACCGTAAGGTCAGCTCCGACACAATCGATACTGTATTTTTGACAACCAGCGTGGAATATGCTTATCTCAGTTCCAGTATTGTTAAGGAATATGCACAGTACGGAACAGATGTTTCGGATTTTGTTCCGTTGTATGTTGAGGCGAGACTTAAAGATATTTTTGCATAAAAGCGAGTCAAAGGATTAGGAAATGGAGGAAAAGAAAGTGGCAACAAGAAAAAGTATTGAAGAGGTAATGAATCAAATTGAGGATTTTTTGAACAGTTGTAAGCCATCGGCATTATCCGCAAATAAGGTAATTGTGCCGCGCGACCAGTTTGATGAGCTTTTTGGAGAATTGAAGGTTAAGATTCCTGCGGAGATTGACCGCTGTAAGAAAATCATGCGCAATAAGGAAGCCATTTTGATGGACGCCAGAAAGACGGCGGACAATATTGTTGCGGAGGCGACTGCCAAGGCAAAGCAGATGGTATCGGAAACAGAGGTTATGGCTATGGCAAACCAGCAGGCCTATGAGACAGTGGAGATGGCAAGGGTACAGGCAAATGACATGCTGGCCCAGGCAGTGGCGGAATCCAATGAGATTCGTCTGGGTTCTATGCAGTATACCAATGATATCATGATGGGAATCCGCAATTATGTTGAGGCAACAATGGAGGCGGAGCAGGCCAATTATGAGAATCTGATTACCGCATTGAACAATGATTTTATGATTGCCAATGCAAATCTGGAAGAAGTGCAGAACCAGATTGTGGAATTTACCGGTAACCCGAACAGTGTCACCCGTGCACCGCAGATGAAAACGACGGCAGAACGTCCGGCTGCGCATAAGCCGGAGCCAAGAGCGAAGGCCAGTGTGGCGCAGAAGGTGAAGCAGGCGGTAGGGCTGAAAGCGGAAAAACCGGAACCGAAGCCGGAAGCAAAGCCGCCGGTGAATATTCCGGACTTTATTACAAGCGGGGAGTCCGTAGTTCCCAATGAAACGCCGTTAGAACCAAATGTATCTCTCAAGCAGAGTGAAAATGCTGCGGCGGCGAACGTGCAGAATGTAAAGCCGGCTGCAGGTACCGCTTCTGCAATGCCCGATAAACCGGCGGAACCAACCGGTGCACCGGTACAGATGAGAAATCCTCAGGCTGCACCCGCCCAGAACACTGCTGCCGGAACGGCACAGGGAGAAATAGCTGCGACAAGCGAGGCGGCACCGAGGAAAGTGAAGAAAAAGATAGTAAAAAAGAGAACTCCGGTAATGCACACGCCGCAGACGGCTCAGGAGACGGTTGCCAAGACCTTAGAGGCTGCAGCTGCCGCCAAGAGCGATAAGACTGTGTATAAGGCTAATGGGGAACAGGCAAGAGAGGTTCCGGCTATGGAAGGCCGGGTGACCAGAGGACCGAGAGTTGGCCGGGGAATGGTAGAAGGGAAGCCGGTAGCCGAGGAGGTTGTCGAGGTGACAGAGCAGCCTTTCGGAGAGG
This sequence comes from Clostridium sp., assembly GCA_023666975.1. Next base: position 16,309 of record JAMPAW010000011.1, on the reverse strand, counting down.
TAAAGAGTGAGCCGGGTAAGTCGATGGGAATGGTAGATGATTTTTCAATGAAGGAGAAAATCTGATTTTGACGGTATAGGAGTTGACATCAGATATGCAGATAGAGTTCCATGAGAAAAAAGGTACCTGCGGATAAGAACAGCTTATCCAGCAGGTATTTTTTGATTGATGATTCGGAGTAATCGAGCACTCCTTTAATCTGGAAAGCACTGCAAAGCCCTCCGAAGGCGGAGAGAGCGCAGATTAATGAAAGCTGCAGGCCCGGTGACAGTGCCAGGCTGTTTAACAGCTTCAGGCCGGTGGTGATTTCTGCAAAGGAGAGGATAACCTTTAGTGGCGGCATTTTACATACAGGAAGTAAGATATTGAGCAGGACGGAAAAAATGATGACGTATATTCCGATGCTTACCATAATCTGGACAGAGTGCAGAAAAGTATCACTGATACAGGGGCGTTTTGCAGTGAAAGAGGACGGAACAAAGTATTCCTGCCTGTGGCACAGGGCAAAGAGGAGATAGTAGATAAGAACCGGCAGGTAAATACTCAGCAAAAAGACGGACAGCGGAATGGATTCGTTTAGTATATGTACATATACATAGCCGATTAGAAACATGGGGCTGGACTGACTGGAAAGCGACAGCAGCCGATTGCCGTGAAATGGATCGATATATCGGTTTTTGACAAAGTCGCTGATAATTTTCCCTCCAATGGGATAGCCGCATAGATTCCCCAGCAGGACAGCCATAATCTCATAAATGCGGTGGGGGCAGTATTTTTGAAAGTAGGAGGCAGCAGACTGATAGGCGTTCGTTTCTGATAGGGCATTCGTTACCAGAATGAAAGGCAGAAGAGAAGGGATTAGCGTCTGATACCAGAGCAGCAGGCCGTTTTGTACACCGTCAACAGTCTCACGGTGAAAAATCAGCAGACAGAATAAAAGCAAAAGCATCAGCACAAACTGTTTCATCGCAGCTCCATGAGAAATCATTTGTTTTATTCTATGGCGTTTTTAGATAATTATGACCGAATGTTCATATTCTGTGGGCATGAGGATGCCGTACTTGTTATGGAAGACCTGACGGTAGAGTGCACTGCACCGGAGGTCGTGCTCAAATTGCCGGTTTGCAGAGACCGGCAGTATTTTGCGGGCATTGGCAACCTTGTTGATAATCGGAACTTCGCCGTTTTCCTGTATGTCTTTTAGCAGAAAAGAGGCCGTGCTGCGGAATCCCAGAAGGCGGAGATAAGCGATTTCCGTTTTTTCTCTGTGCCAGGGCATATCGCTTTTGCGACGCTTGAGCAGGATATTTAACAGTGCCCGCTGTATCCGGGCTTGGGTGAGGTTTTTCACAGAGAGGTATTCGATCATAGTCTGTATATCTGCCGGATATCCGGCAAGGGAGGATAACCGGTTGGAAATTTCACTGGAGACTTCGTCATATTTGTCGTAGGAATTTTCCTGCCAGAGGGCATATTGCAAAAGCGGATAAAAATCCGATAAAAATAGAGGTTTGGCATAGGGAGATGACGACAGGATTTCATCTGCATGGGGAGGAATCCAACGGTGTAAATGTGGACAGGATTGTTTTGTGGCATCAACAGTCTGAATTTCCTGCCGGAGTGCCGATGCGGAACAGAAATTCTGCTGTGTAGATAAATCATGGTGTCCGTTTCCAGTGCGTTCGATAATGACCGGAGTAAGCTTCAGGCCGCAGGCATGAATGGCTCTGATGTATTCTATGCCGAGAATATTGTTTGGCTGCCGTAAAAACACTTCAACGGATTTGTCCTGAAAGCAGGAGGAGGCAGACAGCTCCCTTGCTTTCGGATAGGAGGCGCCGCTTTTCAGATATTGTTTTAACAGTCGGCGGTAATCCTCTGGTTCGTCATTGAAGAGTGAAGCCAGACGTTGAAATATGGAAAGGTCCGGATTCTCGGCACCGAAGCAAAGTGTGTCGACAATGCCTGTGGAGGCAAGAGATAGTACTCCGGCGAAAGCAAAGTGTTCGGCGCTGGAAGCAGCGTAGCGGGACGGAAGTTCGAGGACTACGTCTGCACCTGCTTCCAGTGCACAGCGTGTACGCAGGTATTTGTTGTAGATAGCCGGTTCACCACGCTGCACGTAGTCCCCGCTCATTACGACGACAAGTTTCTTTTCTGGAAAAAGGGATTTGATTTTGTTTATCTGATATTGGTGTCCGTTGTGGAACGGATTATATTCGGCAATTAGTCCAATGTGTTTCATGACATACTCCTTACAGCTGTTTTTTTGGCTTATCCATGTAATTTTATAATACTATTTACAAAGTGTAAAGAAAATGATAAAGTAATGGTATCATTTTATCTGGGTTATCACATATTTTCCATGGTTTATCGCAATTATAGTCTGTCATATGCCAGATGAGAAATCGAAAGTATATTCGATTTTTTAGTTGACAAGTGGCAGCGAATATATTATTATTGAGAAAACGAACAAATGTTCAGGAGGTTGGTACAATGGCGAACGAAGAGAAAATGAAAGCATTAGATGCAGCACTTGCAAATATTGAGAAACAATTTGGTAAAGGCACAGTAATGAAATTAGGGGATACGGCAGCCAATATGAATGTAGAGGCGGTTCCTACCGGCTCTTTGAGTCTGGATTTGGCGTTGGGAATAGGCGGTGTGCCTAAGGGAAGAATTATTGAGATATACGGACCGGAATCCAGTGGTAAGACCACGGTGGCACTGCATGTTGTGGCAGAGGTACAAAAGAGCGGCGGGATAGCAGGATTTATTGATGCGGAACATGCATTGGACCCTGTTTATGCCGGGAATATCGGCGTGGATATCAACAATTTATACATATCACAGCCGGACAACGGTGAACAGGCATTGGAAATTACCGAAACGATGGTGCGTTCCGGAGCTGTAGATGTGATTATTATTGACTCCGTGGCAGCATTGGTGCCCAAAGCAGAGATAGACGGAGAGATGGGAGATGCCCATGTGGGACTGCAGGCAAGACTGATGTCACAGGCATTGCGTAAACTCACAGCAGTAATCAGCAGATCAAACTGTGTGGTTATTTTTATCAATCAGCTTCGTGAAAAGGTTGGTGTCATGTTTGGCAATCCGGAGACGACTACCGGAGGCAGGGCACTTAAGTTTTATTCCTCAGTCCGTTTAGATGTCAGAAGGATTGAAACGCTGAAACAGAATGGAGAAGTAATCGGTAACCGTACCCGTGTGAAGGTAGTGAAGAATAAGGTTGCACCGCCGTTCAGAGAGGCGGAATTTGATATCATGTTTGGCAAAGGAATTTCCAAGACCGGAGATATTCTTGATCTTGCCGTGAAGGAGAATATTATTGTCAAGTCAGGAGCATGGTTTTCCTATAACGGAGACAAGATTGGACAGGGACGGGAGAATTCCAAGATTTTTCTTCAGGATAATCCGGAAATTGCAGCAGAGGTGGAACAAAAGGTACGCGCTGCTGCCGGTCTAATTGAGGAAATCCGGCAAGATGAGGATAAGACGGCTGCCGGGGGGACGGATCAGGGTAAAGAGCAAATAAAGCCGGAGGAGTAGCCGGATATGTTGATTACAGCGATTGAGGCAGCAAAGAATAACAGATACCGTATTTTTGGTGAAGATCAATTTTTGTTTGCTTTGTATGGTAAGGAATTGAAACGCTATCATATTGAAGAGGGGACGGAGATTCCGGAGACAACGATTTTGACCATTATACATGAAGTTATCTATAAGAGAGCAAAGGAACGGGCTTTGTTTTTGCTGGAGAGAAGACCGTTGACTACATTTATGTTGAAGACAAAGCTTAAGGAGAATGATTACCCTTTGGAAGTGATTAATCAGGTTGTTTCTTTTTTGGAGACTTATCATTATCTTGATGACGGGAACTATATTCAGATGTATATCCGTACTTATGGCCGGAAAAAGAGCAAGCGCCAGTTAATCTATGATTTACAGCAAAAGGGAATCTCCAGACCGCTTTTGGATGCCTATTTTGAAGTAAATGATTATTCGGAACAGTCCGGATTTGAATACCAGTTTCGCAGATATATCCGCAGAAGAGATGTCGGGGACCCAAGGGAGCGTCAGAGAATATTCCGTTACTTCTACAGTAAGGGATTTTCGGTATCTATGATTGAATCGGCACTTAGAAATGAATTGGAGGATTGCTAATATTTGTATTAAATGATTGTTTTACTTGACATAACGCATAAAAAAAGCTAAAATCTAAGTGTTGCACTTATGTTAGGTGCATGATAACTTAATAAGGAGGTGCTCCTGTGGAAGTAAGCCATTTTATTGGTTTTGCTATTATTTTAATCGTAGCTGTGGCGGTAACCTGGTTTCTTTCCGTTACATATCGCAAGAATGTAGTGGAGAAGAAGAACTCAGAGGCCCAGGACAGAGCGAGAGAGATTATAGATGAAGCTGTAAAGAATGCTGAGGCCAGAAAAAAGGAAATTCTCCTAGAGGCGAAGGAAGAGTCGATTAAGACGAAGAATGACCTTGATAAAGAGATTAAGGATCGCAGAAACGAGGTACAGAGAATGGAAAAGCGTGTGCTTTCCCGTGAGGAGAATCTGGACCGTAAGACAGAAGCGATTGAAAAGAAAGAGGCAAACCTTGCATCTAGGGAACAGGTCTTAGAGAAGCAAAAAGCAAACATTGAAGAGCTTGAAGCAAAACGGCTGCAGGAATTGGAGCGAATCTCTGGATTAACCTCTGAACAAGCAAAAGAATATTTATTAAAGACTGTTGAAGATGAAGTAAAGCATGAAACCGCAGTTCTAGTGAAGGAATTGGAAACTAGAGCAAAAGAAGAAGCAAGTAAAAAGGCAAAGGAATATGTTGTTACAGCCATTCAAAAATGTGCTGTGGACCATGTTGCCGAAACTACGATTTCTTTAGTACAATTACCTAATGATGAGATGAAGGGTCGAATCATTGGTCGTGAGGGACGTAATATTCGTACTTTGGAAACCTTGACCGGTGTAGATTTGATTATTGATGATACACCGGAAGCTGTGATTTTATCAAGCTTTGATCCAGTGCGGAGAGAAGTGGCAAGGATTGCATTGGAGAAGCTGATTGTAGATGGTAGAATCCATCCGGCTAGAATTGAAGAAATGGTAGAAAAAGCGCAGAAGGAAGTTGAACAGATGATGCGTGAGGAAGGTGAGAACGCCGCTCTTGAGGTTGGTGTTCAGGGAATCCATCCTGAATTAATCCGTCTGCTTGGTAAGATGAAGTTCCGAACAAGTTATGGACAAAACGCATTGAAACATTCCATGGAGGTGGCTCAATTATGTGGTTTATTGGCTGCTGAGATTGGTGTGGATGTTCGAGTTGCTAAACGTGCTGGTCTTTTACATGATATTGGTAAATCTGTGGATCATGAGATGGAGGGTTCTCACATTCAGCTTGGTGTGGACTTATGTAGGAAATACAAGGAAACGGCATTGGTGATCAATGCGGTGGAGGCACATCACGGTGATGTAGAGCCGGAATCATTGATTGCATGTATTGTACAGGCAGCGGATGCGATATCTGCAGCCCGTCCAGGTGCGAGACGTGAGACATTGGAAACATACACGACAAGGTTGAAACAGTTAGAAGATATTGCGAACAGCTTTAAGGGTGTTGATAAAACTTTTGCTATTCAGGCAGGTAGAGAGATTCGTATTATGGTAGTTCCAGAGCAGATTAACGATTCTGACATGATACTTATGGCGAGAGATATCTCTAAGAAGATAGAGAGTGAGCTGCAGTATCCGGGTCAGATTAAGGTGAATTTGATTCGCGAATCACGCGTTACGGATTATGCCAAATAGAATTAGAGTATTTGCTTTAATATGGATGCTAACCCCAAAGTCTTTTGTGACTTTGGGGTTTTTTCATGTGAGGAACAATGTTCAGAAAGGATATCTGTCATAAACCATTTCGGTTATTCATATATTTTGATATGAAGAATCAATTAGAAGCAGGATATAAAATAAAAAGTATAGAATATCTTACCTTTGGCACCGTTATTTTGGGGATGGTAGCCGGTTCACTGTTCTATTTGTCAGATATGGCATTTATGAATACCGGTATGTTCAGAAATGGAATAGAATCATATTCTATCGGGGCTGTGATGAATCTTCCGGTTTTACAGGTGGCATTTTACATACTGAGAAAAAGAATCGGACAGCTTTTGTTTTTTGTGGTTATGGGAGTATTGCTGTCCTATGGGATTGCCGCAGGAGTGTATGGCTTTTTGTCAGGTCTTTTTTATGGAATGGTTTTTTCCAATGTAATCCTGCAATATGGGATTAAGGGAATCGGGTATGGGGCGGCATGCTTTTTTCCCCATTATGTATTCTATCTGTTGGCCGTATATTTCTGTGTCCGCTGGATAAATGTGCGGAGCAGCACCGCAGAGGGATATATGTATAAGGTTAATAAATCGCAATACTTTATTAAATTTTTTGTAATATGTGGGTTGATTATTTTGGCATTGATTTGGGAAATAAAAATTCAAAAATTTTTTTTAAACTTTTTTTACCAATATCTAGTATGAAAATATTATGTAAACACCACCTTTGGTGGAAATGTGCTAAAATGCTTGATTTATAAGGATTATCGGAAAAAATAATGTTTGATTTTATGTAAATTAAACATTATAATAGTAACAGTGATTACAACAAATAAGGGGTTAGGGAATGGTACAAAGGATAGACGAGTTCGTGGACTATTTGACGAATGTGAAAAAGTCCAGTAATAATACAATTGCATCATATCGCAGAGATTTGGTAAAACTTAACAGTTTTTTAACAAATTCCGGCTGTGAAGAGTGGGAGAAGGTAACCAATACGAACTTGAATTCCTATGTGCTGATGATTGAAAAAAAGGGAATGTCTTCTGCGACAGTATCCAGAAATATCGCTTCAATTAAGGCTTTCTTTTTGTATCTGTTAAAACAGGGAGTGATTTCGGAAGACCCCAGTGACACGTTGAAGCCGCCGAAGATTGAAAAGAAAATTCCGATTATTCTGACCGTGGAGGAAATCAATCTTTTATTGGAACAGCCTAATGGTGCTACGCCAAAAGAAATCAGGGACAAAGCGATGCTGGAGTTGCTGTATGCTACCGGGATACGGGTTTCGGAACTGATTAGTTTGAAGGTTAAAGATGTCAATCTGACGATGAATTATATACAGTGCCATGACGGCAGCAGAGAGCGGGTTATTCCTTTTACGTTGGAAACCCATGGAGCGTTAGAGAATTATCTGCATAATTCCAGAGAGGTGATGTGTACGGAGAATCAGGATTATCTATTTACCAATTGCCAGGGCGCTCCGATGACACGTCAGGGATTTTGGAAGATTATCAAATACTACTCGGCAAAAGCGGGAATCAAGAAGGATATTACTCCGCATACCATACGTCATTCCTTTGCCATGCATTTGGTAAACAATGGGGCGGATTTACGATCCGTGCAGGAGATGTTGGGACATTCGGATATCTCTACAACGCAGATATACGCCAGGGCAAATGAGAATACAAAGCTTAAAGAGGTGTACGAAAAAACACACCCCAGAGCCAATGTGTCCTGAATCTGTGCTGGTCAGGCAGAGTAATAATTCGGAAAACATGTGAAAAAAAAGTGAATCGTTTGTATCCGTTGTGATTTTAGTGTATAATAAAAGGGCTGTGTTAAATGCATGGTCTTTTTTGTTTTTTTGACGGAGGAAAATATGGATAAAGAAGTGATGGTTGAAGTTGAAAATTTGGAAATGTCTTACGGAAAAAGAGAGGTTTTGCGTGATATTTCATTTCGGATTGGAAAGGGTGCGATTGTCGGACTTTTAGGAGCAAACGGTGCCGGGAAATCGACGACAATGAATATTCTTACCGGTTATTTGAAACCTGTGCAGGGAAATGTATATATTCATCGGACAGATATGCGGAAAATGCCGAAAACAGCAAAAAGATATATCGGGTATCTGCCGGAAAAACCGCCGCTGTATATGAATATGAAAGTGCTGGAATATCTGATGTTTGCGGCGGATTTGAAAAAAATACCGGATAAATATGCCGAAGTTTTACGCGTGATGCAAATTGTGGATATTGAGGACAGGCAGTGTGAGGTCATTAAAAAACTTTCAAAAGGATTACAGCAGAGAGTGGGTTTTGCAGAAGTGCTCTTAGGCAACCCTCCGGTTTTGATTTTAGATGAACCGCTGGTCGGATTAGACCCAGCAGAATCCAGAATGATCCGTGGACTGATTAAGAGTCTCCAGCCTGAACATGCAATTATCATAAGCTCGCATATTCTCTCGGAGATTGAGGAGCTGTGCAATGATATATTAATGCTCAAAGACGGGCGGCTTATATTAGACAATTCCACTGCCGCTGCAAAGCGCAGAAGCGGCAAGAATGTATACCGGCTTGTGGTAAAGGGGGACAGAGAGAAAATCTCGACATGTCTGGAAAACTGTGAAATGCTTCGCAGCGTCCGCTATATCGGAGAAACGGAGAAGGGTGTCCATGAATATAGCGGAACGGCAAAAAACAACAGAGATGTCCGCGATAACATATTGGGTTATCTTGTGGGGAAGCACTTTTCAGTGTATGCAATTGAGAGACAGCAGACTTCGCTGGAAGATATGTTTATTGAGATGAATGACGGGGAGGAAGCATAGATGTGGGCAATATTTAAGAAGGAATTAAAAATGTATTATAGCTCTCTGTTTGCCTATCTGTATTACGGAATGTTCTTTCTGGTTACTGCAATTTTCTTTGTGGTAAATTGTCTTGGAACCTATAGCACGCAGTTTGGATATTATGTTATGCGGTACAGCTTTTTGGTGGTAGTGGCAGTTATCCCTTTTTGTACGATGCGCCTGTTTGCTGAGGAGAGAAGGAGCAGAACAGACCAACTGCTGTTTACGGCACCGATATCGCCATTTTCTATTCTGGCAGGCAAGTATCTGGCAACTGTCGTTTATGTACTGCTGCCGGTTGTGTTCAGCGTTATCTATCCTGTGGCAATCTCTTTTTGCGGGGAGATGAGTGTCCGCTTTGTGGCGGGAAGCTATATCGGAGGCTGCCTGCTGGTGCTGGCATTATTGTCCGTAGGGATGTTTATTTCATCGCTGACAACGAATGCTGTTTTAGCGGCTGTGTTTAGCTATGCGGTTTACGGAATTATTCTGCTGGAGCGGTTGATAGAGGCTGTTTTGGCCGATTATGATGCGGCCTATACATTTTTTCATGAAATTTCTCCCTATAACAAATATTTTGATATGGTTTCCGGTATTATCAGAAGCGGCGATGTCATCTTTATGCTGCTCATCGTTATCGGCTTTTTTGTGCTTACCTGGATTTCTCTTGAAAGCCGGAGACAGAGCCGGAAGCAGATTGTCCTATATGCCGTATCCGTTATTGCTTTGGCCGCTGTAGCAGGCACGGCTTGTTTGACGTATACGAAGGTATATGATTTTACGGCGGAGAGGCTGCTGACTCTTTCCGATGAGACAAAGGAGAGGGTTGCGTCCATTTCCAAGCCGACGGATATATATTATCTGGGAGCAAGAAGCCGTGCAAATGCCACCTATCATGAGTTGATGAACGCATATATGGATTTGAACGAAAATATAGAAGTGCATTATGTGCAGCCGGAGGACCCTGTATTTCGTGCGCAGTATCTCTCGGATATCTGGTCTGTCAAGGAATCCAGTATGCTGGTAGTCTGCGGTGAACGTTCCATTTATCTAAACTCGGAAGATTATATTGTGACGACGCAGACCTCTACATATTCTTATCAGAGTATCCTGAATATCGAGGAGCAGCTTACAAGGGCAATACTGTATACAAATTCCGAGGTTGCCGATAAGATATGCGTTATCTCCGGGCATGGGGAGGAAACGCTGAATTCTGATTTTACAAACCTTATGCGGTTAAATAACTATGAATTGGAAGAGTTGGATTTGCCGGAGCAGGCTGCCAAACTGGAGCAGACGTTTTCTGATGATGATAAGGCGGTCTTGATTAATTCACCGCAGGTGGATTTCACTGAGGAGGAATTGAGTGTTCTTCGGGTCTATCTGCAGGAAGGGGGAAAGCTTTCCGTTATTCTGGACCCGTTAAATGAGGAACTGGACAATCTGTATGCGTTTTTGAAGGAATATGGATTAGACGTGCAGGCAGGAATTGTCATTGAGACAGAACAGGGACGTTATTTGTATGATACGCCGAATTACATTGTTCCCAAAATGGAGTCTACGGATTACACTGTGGATATCGTAAATGAACGTTTAAATGTGTTTACGATGACCAGTAAAGGAATATTGAAGGGCGGTTCGGCCAATGGCTATGTCTCTACGGATATTTTGACAACCAGTGCCAGCTCTTTTTCAAAGGTGACGGATTTTGACAATTTGACGGCCAGGGCGGACGGGGATATTAGTGGGCCGTTCAGTGTGGCTTCCTGTGCTGCCAATCCGGAAGAGGGTTCTCTGCTGTTGATTACTTCCAATATACTATTTAATCAGGAAGCCGATGCGGAGTCCCTGGGGGCAAACAGAAGATTTTTTGTGGAGGTTTTGCAGAAGCTGACCGGGACGCAGGCGACAGTGTGGATTGAGGGAAAAGATGTGGGAAGTCAGACCGCATTCTATCCGAATACTGCGCAGTTTATCATTAAAGCAGTAACCATTATCGTGGTACCTGTTTGCATTTTGCTGATTGGCATTGCGGTACTGCTGCTGAGAAAGAAAAATGTAGGAATTATGCTCTTAACGAAGCGGTACGCTTCCAAGCAGGGGCAGGACCGGGAGAGAATAGAGCAAGAGGAAGAAAATGATGAGGAATAGACAGAAGAACAATAGGATTATATACCGTGCTCCCAAAACGGCATTGGCAGTATTGACCTGTGTAATGGCTGTGGTGCTTGGCACGGCTTTTCACTCGTCAGCTTCGTGGGTGGAGGATCGTGAGGGAACCCGTTACGAGGAGCAGGAAGGCGAATTTGCAGTGGGTTTTAAGGAGATCGATGGACAGCGGTACTATTTTAACGAAAAGGGGTATCTGGAAACCGGGAAATTCTATGTTCCGGAGGAAGATGCATATTATTATGCAGATAAGGAAGGACGGATAACCGGCGGGGTGATCCGCACAAAGAAGGTTTTTTATGTTACTGATGACACGGGACGTATTCAGACCGGTTTTGTGGACGATGAAAATCAGCGCTATTTTTTTGATGCCAGTGCAGAGCTGGTACGTGGCTGGTTTAAGTCGGAGGATAACTGGTATTACGCGGACGACAACGGAGTAGTGATGACCGGTTTCCTGGTGGTGGACGGATATCGATATTATCTGAACCAGGACGGAGTTCGTGTCAGCGACTGCGTGCAGGCGATTGACGGTGTGACCTATGTATTTAACGGAGACGGCACGATAGACGAAAATGCAACTGCGCTGTATCCGGTTTATGAGTTTATGAACGGGATACGAACAGAGAACGGCAGGGAAGCAATACCGCTGAATGGAAAGGTGCAGTCCTGTGCAATTTTAAGGGCGGCAGAACTGTTAAACGGATATGTACAGGGTGCGGATTCTGCCGGGGTGCTGAGAAGCCTGCTGAACCAGAGAGGGGTTTCCTGCAACGGCGGCTATGAGCTGTCCTATGGAGGCATAGAAGGATATAGTATTGAGCGTCTCATTGAAGATATGGGAAAGGACCGGAATCTGCTGCAGCTTTTGCAGGAAGCAGGTACTCTGGAGGTGGGAATGGGCGTTTATGAGCAGGAAGGTATCTGCTATTATGACCTGATTTTTATCCTTCCGTAATCGTTCCCTGTCATTCAAAACGATATTGTACAACGGACACCTTGAAAAACATAAGTTTCTCTGAAAGCCGTAGGTTACGAGCAGAGGCAGAGACATTCTGGTTTCGGACAATTCTCAAATATAAAAACCAAGCAGATATATTCTCATGGAAGAAAATGTAAGAGACGAGCCAGAGCACAGAAATTTATTTATCGAGACTTTAATAGCGATAAAAAATATTAAGCGATTGCCCTGCAAAGCGGAAAAGATGCCTTGTCTTTTTGGTCATTAGAGGTTAAAATAGCTTTAGAACAAATATTTCTGAAGGGAGAATAAGATGATGAAACGGCGAATAACAAGAAAATTAATGCCCGAAGGGAAAATATGGATAATGCTGCTGTTACTGTTGGGAGCAATAATACTTGTCCCTTCAGTGTCCGCAGAGGCAAAATGGGTAAAAACAGGTAAAAACTACCGTTATACCACCAATGCGGAAGGAACAGAATATTATCGGAATCAGTGGGTGAAGATTGATGGCAGATATTATTATTTTAACAAGAAGGGCTATCGCAAGACAGGGTGGCTCACCTATAAAGGAAAAAAATATTATCTCGATAAGAACGGTATCCGGGTTACCGGCATGAAAACCATTAAAAAGAAAAGGTATTATTTTACGAAAAAAGGAGTAATGGTGACCGGCTGGATTAAATACCAGAATAACTACTATTATGCCAATGCAAAAGGGGTATTACAGACCGGATTGAAGGCTGTCGATAACAATGTGTACTATTTTGCCAAGGACGGTGTCAGGGTGACGAATGTCCATATTACACTTGGCAATATGTCATATTATTTTTCCAATAACGGAACATTGCAGTATACCGGAACAGAAGAGGAAAAGGCAGTCAAATACATCAATGTGCAGAGAATGTTAAAACGCCTTACGCCGTTAAATTATTCCTCCGATTCGAATCTGGCTTATGCGGCATCAAGGAGGGCATGGGAACTGAGCATGCAGACGTCACATACCCGGCCAGGTGGGGGAAACTACAGTACGGTGCTGGTTAACGATTATCCAATGTCCGTATATTGGAGCGGTGAGTGCATTCTCTGGGGCGGACAGAGAAACGGAACGCAGGCGGCGGTCAGCTGGATGTCAGACAGCAATGCGAATGTCTTAATGCAAAAAGGTGCCAATGCAATCAGTGTTGCATCGTATACGGATGCCGGTGGTCATCAATACTGGGTGGCGATTGTGGTACAGACCAAATAGAAAATAAGGGAATTTCTCTGTTTTTGAGAAATTCCCTTATTTTGTATAAAGGAAATATGTTTATCATTTTTGGTAAAAATGCTGAATACCGTCTAACGTAGCGGTCATATTCAGCAGTAATGCATCTAATATGGTCAGTGCGGACATGGCTTCGACCACAACAACGGCTCTGGGAACAACAATAGGGTCGTGGCGTCCCTTGATCGAAACATCAATATTCTCGTTGTTTTTGTTGACCGTGTGCTGGGTTTTCAAAATAGACGGAGTGGGTTTGAATGTTGCCCGCAGACGTATTTCGGAACCGTCACTGATACCGCCTAGAATACCGCCGGCGTGATTGGAGGATTTGGTCACTGTGGTTCCGCCTTCCTCTATGACAAACGCATCGTTATTCTCAGAGCCTAATAAAGTGGCAGCTCTTTTACCCTCTCCTATCTCTACGCATTTTACGGCACCGATAGACATAACGGCTTTTGCAAGATTCGCATCAAGCTTTTCAAATACGGTGTCTCCCAGACCTGCCGGAACGCCGTTGATTCTTGCTTCTACGCAGCCGCCGACAGAATTGTGCTCCTTTGTCATCTGAACAACATAGTCGCCTGCCATGGCGGCGGCTTCGGCATCCGGCATATAGAGTTTGTTGTTGAAGATTTCCAGTGCGTCAAACCGGGCTTCATCAATCTCAATCTCCCCGATAGAGCGTGTAAAGGTCGTAAAGGTTATTCCCAGCTGGTTTAAAATCTTGACCGCAACGGCACCGGCGGCCACCCGGGCAATGGTTTCGCGTGCCGAGGAGCGTCCGCCGCCTCGATAATCACGAAAACCGTACTTGGCATCAAACGTATAATCGGCATGTCCTGGACGATAGTACGAAGCAATTTCACTGTAATCGGAAGAGCGCTGTGTTTTGTTGTAAACAATCATCGAAAGCGGTGTTCCCGTGGTTTTTCCCTCAAATGTACCGGATAAAATTTCTACGGTATCCTCTTCATTTCTAGGCGTTGAATAGATAGACTGGCCGGGTTTCCTGCGGTTTAAAAAGGGTTGGATATCCTCCTCGGAAAGAGGAAGACCGGCCGGACAACCGTCGATAACCACCCCCACTGCTTTGCCGTGGGATTCTCCCCATGTCGATATCCTGAAAATAGTTCCCAATGTTGATCCTGCCATATTGCCCTCCTATCTCAAAATTTGAAATTTGTCAATATATCTCCCGATATATTTTTAAAGTTTTATATCATCATCCATAAATGGATGGAATGATTGGTGATGTGTTCTGCCGATCTATATCCATTCGCTTACCCTATCAGTTCTCGCTGGGTCTGTGCCCTGACATTCCTTCATTCTGCTTTATGGATAAAGGCACGGGGCAGTCTTGTGCTTGATTGCTGCCTCTTTGGGCTGATGGAGGACTCCTCCTTGTCCCCGTGCCATTACCGGCTCACTTTATTTTTAGGCAGCCGCTTTTAGCTGCTCCCTGCGGACATATCCGAATACCTTCTCCGGATCGTAGCTTTCCTTCTTCTTCGCTAACGTATGAATCAAGACCAGTATCTTCTTACTGACCACAATCAGCGCCTGCATCTTCCGCAGAGGCTCTTTCTCCCTCGTTTTCAGGTAATGATATAACTGTTTCATCTCTTCATTTGTCGCAACCATCGTAAGCGCCATCTGATATAGCACATTCCGAAGGTTCTTTCTCCCTCTCTTGGATATTTTTGTCCCGCTTTTGTTCTTGCCGGAACTGTCCTCTACAAGGTTATATCCTGCCATACGGCTCATCTGGCGTGGGTTTTCAAACCTTGCCGGGTCGCCAAGCTCTCCAAGACAGGCAGCCAGTGTTACAACTCCAATCCCTTTTATGCTTAACAGAAACTCTGCATAGTCTGTTTTCTGCAATGCGGCTTTCATCTGCTCCTCAAGTTCTTCCGTCTGCTTTTCCAGCAGTTCCAGTTCTTCCAGCATCAGCCGCAGTTTCAGCCTTGCTGCCTCCTCACCATAGTCCACCCCGATAGAATCCATTGCTGCCTCTACGAGCTGTTCGGCTTTCTTTCTCCCCACAGTCCTCTTTACGGCTTTTTTAATCTCTTCTGTGACACCGTCTTTACCAAGTCCAATGATATATCTGGGAAATGGACAGTTCTTCAATATATGCCGCGATGCTTTGCCCGAAAGCGGACACTTAAACACTTCCGCATATTCCGGAAAAAACTCATCCATCACCGCTGTGATCGTATTCTTCAATGCGTTTTTCCGCCTGTTCAGACCCGTTCTGGTCGTGGACAGTCCACGCAGTTCTGCATAAATGTCATGGGGCAGGTACAGTTCAAAATAACGCCCGTCTTTCACCAGTTTTGCAATCGTAAGTGCATCCTTTTTATCAGACTTTGTCTGGCTGTTGTCATCCAGTTCTTTTGCCTGTTTCGTCGCATATGGATTCACAAGGACAACTTCAAGGTCCTCTTGCTTTTCCAGCCAGTTTGCGAACGCCTTCCAGTAATGTCCTGTCGGTTCCATTCCGACAACAACTTTTACAAAATTTTCTGCCTTGCATATCTCCCGGATTCTTGCTAAGATGGTCTCAAAGCCGCCTTTGCTGTTTTTAAATTTCAGGGCACGGCTATGCTCTATTCCCCTGAAATCAACAAACCTTGCCCACTGGTAGTTTTTGGCGATATCTACGCCGACTACAAGGGTGTCAGTTGTGATTGCGAGTAATTTTTGTTTCAGGCGGTCTTCATACTTTACTTTCATTGTTATAAAATCTCCTTTGTTTTTCGGTGTATTAAGTCGTCAAACTCATATACATCATACGGGGAGATTTTATTTTTTCAAAGTTCAAAAATTTCATTCTCTATAGGAATGCTTATATACAGCGTATTCTTTGCCGGCAGCTGCCTAAACGGTGCAAAGAATGCTGCCTGACGTGATTTTTGGCGCAGGCTGCGCCTGTATGTGCTCCTATCATAACAGATTGTGGGAAAAAAGAAAAGTTCGCTTTTGATTTAATGCAGTCATTTGACAGGGCAATCGCTTAATATTTTTTATCGCCATGATCCTGAAAGATCAAATACCCCGCTGCAAGCAACGGGATATTGACCTTGCAGCATTCGCCAAATATCCACGCAAGCGTGGCTGCTTGGCTCATTGCTTGCGGGAATAAATTTCTGCGCTCTGGCTCGTCATGTTATACTCGCGAACGAAATTGATTGC
>JAMPAW010000119.1 GCA_023666975.1 Clostridium sp. | reverse complement strand
GCACTCATTTTTCTCAAATGCGGGTGTGTCATATGTGGGATGCTGTAAATGAAATTCGTTTTGGCATATATGCCTGTAGTCCAGAAGATTCGTCATTTAAGGCAGCATTTACACATATGGAGATAACAGAGTGTAAATGGCTGGCGCATGATGGGCAGCAGCCGGATAAGGAATAATCCATAAGTTTTACTTATTGATTGGATAAGTAATTGAAATTGTTCTTATTTATCATTGCTATTATACTTAATATCAAACAGGACAAAGAAATCAAACAGAGGAAGTGCTGAAACCGGAATCATAATAGCTGCGTGCCAAGTGGATAGTTTGCCGGAGATGGCAGAGGCGGAAAGTTCAGGCGGTAAGGTGTCCTCATGGGCTAAGAAAATGGCAGGAAAATAGAGAGATATTTTTTTCGGGGAGAGTAAATAGATGGATGTGAAAATAGCTAAAATTCCAACGGTATATTTTTCGTTAAATGGGGAAACGATTGCACAGTAAATTCAAGTTAATTTACTGCAAAGATTGTGGCATTGCTGTCAAGAACGGCAGCTGGGGATTTATTTCCCAAAAGAAATTCTTGTTTATACGGCAAGGCAATGTTACAATATTAATAGTATTTTATGGAACAACAAACCCCGAAAAAAGGAGACGGCTGTGCTGTTACTTAACATTGACCGACCACTTTACCAACTCGGATAGGATTGGCAGCAAGTCCAGTGTCAGATCTGTTATTTCATATTCCACCCGGATAGGCACCTCCATATATTCGGTGCGCTTGATAAGCCCGCTTCCTTCCAGTTCTTTTAGGGATTTGGCAAGCATTGTATTGGAAATCCCGTTTATTCTCCGTTTCAATTCATTATATCGTGTAGAGCCGCTGGTATTTAAAGAACACAGGATGGAGAGTTTCCATTTTCCACCGAGGGCATTTGATATTTTTTGTAATGGGCAGTCTGTCGTGCAGGGGCAGGCGGTGTTATTGGTCATGGCTGTTTTCTCCTTCTACTCATTTTTTTCTTACTTACTCATAAATAACTTCGTAATTGACACCTCGAGAGCGTATTAATATAATTATATACAATGCGGAAATAAGAGTAAAGCATTTTTTAAGAGTGTTAAAGAAATTCAATAACATTTAATAACCGGCATCCATAAAGATAATTTAATATGTAGAAAGAAGAGATGTATTTATGAATATTGCAGTGAGGTATTACACAAGGTCGGGAAACACAAAAAAACTTGCCGAAGCAGTTGCAGATGCAGTTGGCGTGAAGGCAGAGACAACTGACAAGGCGCTTGCGGAGGATGTGGATATCCTTTTTTTGTGCAGTTCGGTTTATGCTTACGGTGTGGACGAAAATGTCAGAAAGTTTATTTCAGATATCCATGTTAAAGTCGGGAAGGTTGTTAATGTCAGTACGGCCGCATTGGTAAAATCTACTTATAAGCAGGTGGGAAAACTCCTGAAAGAAAAGGGAATTACGCAGGCGGAAGAAGAATTTTACTGCAAGGGTTCTTTTGGGCCTATGCATAAGGGAAAACCGGATGAAAAAGACTGCAAAGCTGCCGCAGCATTTGCAAAGAATATTGTGGGAAAGAAGGAATAAGGCTGATGAAATTAGCATGGAAAGAGTTAATTTACAATAAGAAAAAGTATATTCTGATTGAACTGATTATTGTCCTTCTGGTGTTTATGGTGCTGTTTCTCTCTGGGTTGGTCGAAGGACTTGGCAGGGCAGTGACTTCCGGCATTGAGGATATGGATGCAGATTATTTCCTGCTCAGTGATTCTGCGGAAAGCCTGATAACGGTTTCTGATTTGGATATGGATGTCTATGCGCAGGCAGCGAAGCAGACGGGTGCGGAGCTTGCGGTTTTGGACATACAGCGGATGTACCTGACAAAAGCCGGTGAGACGGAAAAACTGAATATTACCTATTTTGCAATGGAGAGTGGCAGTTTTTTGGAACCGGATGTGGAAGAAGGCACACAGCTTGGGGATGCTGATGTAAATAATCCGATTATACTGGATGATGATTATAAGACAGAGGGGATTGAAACGGGCGATATCGTTGAAGATTCGTCAACAGGCATGGAATTTACCGTTATTGGTTTTGCGAAAGACCAGATGTACGGACATACTTCGGTTGGGTTTATCACCACGGATACCTATCAGGAACTGCGCACGTTACTGAATCCCCTATACGAGCCAACCTGCCATGCGGTCGCGATCAGGGGAACGGATATCGAGAATATCCAAATCGAGGGGGCGGAAGTGATTGCCAAGGCAGATATTATAGAAAATATTCCCTCATATAAGGCAGAGCATATGACGATTACCATGATTATATGGGTGTTAGTCGTCGTTACTGCAGTAGTGATCGGTGTTTTCTATTATATCCTTACGCTTCAGAAACAAAAGCAGTTTGGTGTCATGAAGGCGATTGGCGTAGAAATGAAGCAGTTAGCTGGCATGGTGACGAGCCAGGTATGCATGATTGCGGTATTTGGCGCTGTCATTGCGGCTGCCCTGACCTATGGGATGGCGGCGGCGCTTCCACAGGCAATGCCATTTTATCTGAAGAATGAAAACGTGTGTATTTTGCTGGTGGTATTCATTTTGATTTCCGTAGCATCGAGCCTGATTTCCATACGGAATATTGTGAAGGTTGACCCAATGAAAGTAATCGGAGGTGCAGAAGAATGAGCGAATATGTGCTGGAAATGAACCATATCACAAAAGCATACCCGGATGGCGGAAGAAAAAATGTGGTTTTAAATGATATATCCTTAAAAGTGAAAAGAGGGGATTTTATTGCAGTCATTGGCCCGTCCGGTTCAGGAAAAAGTACATTCCTTACGATTGCAGGGATGTTATTGTCACCGGATGCCGGGAGTGTTGAAATCAATGGAGAGGATTTGTCCGGAGGTAAGAAAAAGAACCGGACACGGGTAAGAAAAGAGCACATAGGATTCATTTTCCAAAATCATCAGCTTTTGCCATATCTGAAAGCAGAGGAGCAGCTTTCTTTATTTCAGGCGAAAGAGAACCGGGGAAAAGTAAATGTTGATGCCATGTTTGAGGATTTGGGAATAGCGGAATGCAAGACCAAATATCCCTCCGAGCTGTCAGGCGGGCAGAAACAGCGTATAGCCATTGCGAGGGCATTTGTGAACGACCCGGACATTATCCTTGCAGATGAGCCAACCGCAAGCCTTGACCGGGAGCGGGGCAGGCAGGTGGTGGAAATGATGCGGACAGAAGTAAAAAAATATAATAAAGCAGCGATTATGGTAACGCATGATGAGAGGGTATTACATCTGGTTGATAAAGTGTATTGTTTGGAGGATGGGACACTGCGGGAATATTGACAAGTTTTATTGCATATGCACTGTTAAATGCTTTCTAGGCATGAATAAGGCATAAAAATTAAGTATTTGATATAAACTGAATCAGGAAATATAATGTAAGTGTACAAGGTTGAGATTGTACACTTACTTTTTTATATATATCTTGCGGTGTACTAGGAGTGGGGTGATTATAAAGTATTGACACAATGTCAGAATATGGTATAATTAAATTGACACAACGTCAGAATAGAATGGGAAAGGAGCTCCGCAAATAGGGAGGCACATTATGCCAAAAGGTTCACCAGAATTAACCAATGCAAGAAAAGAAGAAATTATCAACGCATGTGAAAAGCTGTACCAGACCAGGGGTTTTAAGGAAATCACGATCAAAGAGATTGGAAATGCCACCAGCTTTACCAGAACATCAATTTACAATTATTTTCAGACAAAGGAAGAAATTTTTCTGGCTCTGCTGAAACGGGAATATGAACTCTGGATTACGGCATTAAAACAGGTAATGGAGCAGCACGACACCATGACAAAAGATGAGTTTGCTGATATGCTTGCCCATACTCTTGAGGAACGTGCGCAGCTTTTGAAAATCATGTCGATGAACCACTATGATATGGAAACAGGCAGCCGGCCAGAACATCTGAAGTCGTTTAAGGTGGTGTATGGGGAATCGCTCCGCACCGTTATGTATGGGCTGGATAAGTATTTTCCCGATATGTCTGTTTCGGAAAAACAGGATTTTGTCTACACCTTTTTTCCGTTTATGTTTGGGATTTATCCCTATACGGTGGTGACAGAGAAGCAGAAAACAGCGATGGAAGATGCAGAAGTAAATTATGTGTTCATGACGATTTATGAGATAACCTTTCATTGTGTGAGGAAATTATTAAATGTAAATCGATAAATTAGTAAGTGGAATATTATAATGTCGAATGGACAGGGCTTTCTGGAGATTGTGTCCATTCAGGGGCATTAGTAAATAGGTTGAAAAACGATTATAAGGAGGACAAGAACATGGAGAAAATTGTACAGACGGCAGGAAGAAACGCATTAGGAGAATTTGCACCGGAATTTGCACATTACAATGATGATGTGCTGTTTGGGGAAAACTGGAACAATCAGGATATTGATTTGAAAACAAGATGTATTGTGACGATGGTCGCACTGATGGCTTCCGGTATTACGGATTCTTCTTTGGTTTATCATTTGGAAAATGCAAAGGCGCATGGCGTGACGAAGGAAGAGGCAGCAGCGATTATTACGCATGCCGCTTTCTACGCAGGCTGGCCGAAGGGATGGGCTGTATTTAATCTGGCAAAAGAGGTATGGAAGGAAGAGACGGCAGCAGAAGATGCCAAAGCAGCGCATGCATCGAAAATGCTGTTTCCGATTGGAGAGCCAAATGATGGGTTCGCGCAGTATTTTATCGGACAGAGTTATCTTGCTCCGGTTTCCGGTTCGCAGGTGGGAATTTTTAATGTGACCTTTGAGCCGGGCTGCCGCAATAACTGGCATATCCATCATGCAGATAAAGGCGGCGGGCAGATTTTAATCTGTATCGCAGGACGGGGATATTACCAGGAGGAAGGAAAAGAGGCACAGGAGCTTTGTCCAGGCGATGTAGTCAATATTCCGGCAGGCGTAAAGCACTGGCATGGTGCCGCACCAGATAGCTGGTTTTCACATCTGGCAGTGGAAGTTCCCGGAGAGAATGGCTCGAATGAGTGGCTGGAGCCTGTTACAGATGAGGTGTATGGTCTGTTAAAATGATACAATACGACGGCAGGGGGGAACCAGCCCTATGGAAATTCGTGTTCTTCGCTATTTTCTCACTGTGGTAAGAGAAGAAAGCATTACAAAAGCTGCGGATGTACTCCATATCACGCAGCCTACGTTAAGCCGCCAGTTATCCCAATTGGAGGATGATATAGGTGTTAAGCTGTTTCATAGAGGCACAAGGAAGATTACTCTGACGAATGAGGGGATGCTGCTTCGGCGGCGGGCGGAAGAAATCTTACAGCTTGTGGACAATACGGAAAAGGAACTGTTGGAGCAGGAGGAACAGATTGAGGGGAAAATCACGATTGGCTGTGGGGAGCTTGCCTCGGTTCAGGTTTTGTCGGAGCTGATTGCAGATTTTAGTAGAAAATATCCCAGTGTTACCTTTGATATCTTTACGGCAACCGCAGATTTAGTAAAAGAGCAGATGGATGCAGGACTGATTGATATCGGGCTTTTACTGGAACCAATTGATATTGAAAAGTATGAGTTTATCCGTCTGGCTTTGAAAGAAAAATGGGTTGTGTTAATGAGGGCTGATGATGAGCTGGCAAAAAAGGAAGCGGTGAGTGCGAAGGATTTATCCGAACTTCCGGTGATTCTGCCACGCCGTTTGAGTGTGCAAAGTGAACTTGCCAGTTGGTTTGGTGATTATTATCATAATCTTCATGTTCTTTTTACCAGTAATCTGAGTACAAATGGAGCAGTTATGGTTCTTAATGGACTGGCATATTCTGTTGTGATAGAAGGTTCGGTTCCTTTTTGGGACCATACGAAGATAACGTGCAGGCCATTATCGCCGGAGCTGACAGCAACGTGTGTGCTGGCGTGGAAACGGCAGCAGCCGTTTAGTCTGTCGGCTTCAAAATTTATCGACCATGCAAAATGCTTCTTAGGCATGAGTAAGGCATAAAAATAAGGTATTTGCTATAAATGGAATCAGGAAATATAATGTAAGTGTGGAGAACGCAAAGGCGGCATAAATGCTGTGGAGCTCTTCACACTTGCATTTTTTGTTTTGTATCGGAAATGGAGGATTTTATGACAGCAGAGGAAGTAAGCAGAAATTACCATATCAGCATGGAGAAAATGAAATATTATGAAGAAAACGGGCTGTTGGAACACAGTGTTTTACCGAATGGGGAAATAGAATACACGGAGCAGCAAATCCGTTGTGTCGGGCTTATCCATTCTTTGATAAATGCAGGGCTTGAGGTGGAGAAAATAAAAGAGTTTATGAAGTTGTCTTACAAAGATGGAAGTGACAAGAAGGAGCAGATACAGATTCTGCGGAAGCAGCGTGTGGTACTGCTTGATGAAATTCATAAGAAACAGCGGTCGCTGGACGAACTGGATTATATGATCGGCGAGTTGAAAAAAGGAGGCTCGGCAGGATGAAATTCAAAGTGAAGATAAAAATAGTCATTGATTTATGCATGACGGTTCTGCTGCTTTTACTCATGGCATTTCAGATTACGGGGCAGCAGCTTCATGAGTGGTTTGGAGCAGGAATGCTTGTTCTGTTTTTGGTACACAACATTCTGAATTACAGGTGGTACAAGAGTCTTTTGCAGGGAAAGTACAGCCTGGCGCGGGTATTGCAGACCGCCGTTAATTTTGCGGTACTCATTTCTATGCTTTATCTGGCTTACAGTGGAGTTGTCATGTCAAATTATGTGTTTGGTTTTGTTTCCGTAAAGGGGGCAATGGCACTGGCAAGACAGATGCACATGGCAGCATCTTATTGGGGATTTGTGTTGATGAGCGTACATTTGGGATTTCACTGGAGCATGGTGGTCGGCATGGTAAAAAAGATTACGGCAAACAGAAAAATACCGAAGGGTGTTTTGTGGGTGTCAAGAATCATAGCCTTTGCCATAGCCGGATATGGTGCATTCTGTTTTTACAAAGCAGATATTGTTTCCTATCTGTTTTTGAAAAACCAGTTTGCATTTTTTGATTTTGAACAGTCAGCAGTTTCCGTTTTTTCGGAATATCTGGCGATGATGGGCTTATGGGTGTTTGCCGGATATTATGTGATGCGTTATCTATTGAACTCAGTACAAGATGGGTAATGGAATTGTCATGGCAGTTCAAATAGAGTATTATTCCGCTGTTCTGGATATACTAAGAGTGGCAGTGGAACATTTCAGAAAAGTCGGACTTGACAATTCTGCCACATGGTGCATATAATAAAGTACCAGAAATGAGCGTGGTCCTGCTTAGTGGACGATTCAAAATAGGTGTTCCCCACCAAGTGGGAAAACAGAATAGAGTAAGTGGCTTGAAAGCATATATAAATGAACAGTGGGCGCATGTGGGTATGTGCCTGCTGTTTTTTGTGCCAATTGTGATCGTTTTATCCCATGCCTTAAACGTATGAGAATACAATTAAAAGAAGTATTGGATATTTTAGGGTAGATTTAGTACAATTTTTTGAACAACCAGTTAGACAAGAAAAGCAGCCAAATAGACATGGCTTCAATATTTTTATCGGTAAATTGTTTATAATGGACTGGAATTACCGATAAATATACTGATGAAACCGGAAATATCCCAATGGAGGAGGATATATGATTCATATTTTGCTTTGTGATGATGAGGAAAAAGTATTGGATAGGACAAAAAAATATATTGATTCCATTCGTCGTGAGTTAAAGTATGAGATTGAGATTAAAACGTATGCGGATGCAGAGAGTGTATTGCGGAGGGTGCGAAATTCAGGAGAGAGCAGTGATATTTTGATTACGGATATTGATATGCCTGATTTGTCAGGGATGGAAATGGTGCAGATTCTTCGGGATGAAGGCGTGAATATGATTCTTATTTTTATGACGGCTCATGCGGAGTATGTATTTCAATCCTTTGAATATTTCCCTTTTCGGTATATCAGAAAAGAGTTCATGGAAACGGAATTATTACCGGCATTGCAGGCAGCGTGTGAGAAAGTACATGCCGAAAGGGATATTTCCCTTTCCATAAAAACGCAGGATGGAATCCTTGCAGTAAGAACATGCGATATTTTATATTATGAGCTGGAAAATCGAAAATGTGTTATTTATACCATTCAAAACAAACAGTATGAAACATGGAAAAGGATAAGTGAGCTGCGGGAGGAAATGGGAGAAATGGACAGCTCGTTTTTGCAAATTTATAGAGGGTGTATGGTGAATAAAAAATTTGTAAAAACGATAAAAAAGGATAGGATTGTTTTGGAGAATGGCATAGAACTTCCGATTAGCAGACGGAAAAAGCAGGAGATTTCGGATGCTATGATGGAGTACTGGGGAGAAATTATTTGATTAAAGATTAGATTAGGATATGTGAAGATTTATGGAAATGGTGTGTAGATTGCTGGATGTAATGGCAGTGGTTATGGAAGCTGTAATGTGTTTTGTTTTTGTTGCAACCTTTATGAAAGAGAACAGAATCAGGAATCATTTTGTATTGCTTTTGATTGCTGTCTTTTTGAATGTTGTCATGGATTACATAACGATTTCTGTACAGGTATATTCTGTTTTTAGAATTATTTTTTTTATTGGGACTGAATTAGTAGCGCAATTTTTGATTTATCGTAAGGGGTACGGTAAGATTTTAGTATTGACTGTTACCTATATTCTTGTTCTTACACTGATTGATTATTCTACAGTTGCTGTCATGACTTATTTATCTGGAATGGAATTTACTTATTTTCAGGAGATGACATCATTCCGGATATATGGGACAGTTGTTTCCAAAGGGTTTCTTTTTGCTTCTATCATATTTATCCGGAACAAATTACAGGGATTAAAAAGCTTAAAGAGGATGCATCTGGTTTTCCTTTTTGCGATCAGCACCTTTATCATGATTTTTGCTTTTTATATGTTTCAGAATTTTATGGAGCGAAATCAGATTTTAGGTTCAGAAACAACAATGTTTCTATTGCTATTATTGATTGAGATGTTATCTTTTTATAGTTTTTCTGCAATGGTGGAAAATAAAGACAAAGAAGAAAAATTGAATTTATTGAATTTGTATAATAATATGCTGCAAAAATCGTTAGAGGAAGAAAAATCCAGTTTTGATTTATGGAGCGGAAGGGTGCATGATTACAAAAATCATGTTGTTTATATGCTGGAATTATTAGAGTCCAAAGAATATGAAAAATTAAAAGAGTACATGCAGGAAGAAACTGGCAGCTTAAAATATCAGTCAGATTATATTCAATCAGGATATAAGGGAATAGATGTAATTGTTTCTTCCAAAACCGTTTATGCAAAAAGCCAGGGTATCCATATGTATTGCAACATAGGGATTCCATCGGGGCTGCCGCTTGATGAAATGGCAATGGTTACAATATTAGGGAATTTGTTGGATAACGCAATCAGGGCAGAAATTTCTTCAAAGGAAAAATTTATAGAAATCAATATGAATTATATGAAAGAGAATATTTACATTAAAATTGTTAATCATAAACAGCCTGGAGAAATTGATTTTGAAACCAGCAGTAAGGAAAATCAGGCATGGCACGGTATAGGTCTGCGAAGCGTAAAACAGCAGGTAAAGAAACTAAATGGTGATTTTAAATTGATACAACATGCAGACAGGGTTATCGCTATGGTGGTGATTTATGAAGTCAGGAATCCTATGCAAAACAGACAAGGAAAATGACCGTTTAGACAAATTTTAACAAAAATTGCGATAAATTTGTTAAAATACGAAAAGGAAAAGCCACTGGGCGGTATGATGTTGTGCCAAATTCTGCATAATATGGTCGATTTCTGCAATTTAGTTGACCATTGCGATAAAGAAAAATAAAATAATAAGGGGAATTATAGATTTTTGTATGTGTCTTTTCTTACATGGTGGAGCGTAAAATATCAGGACAGGAGAGGGTGAAACAAATGTTCAAAATTGCAATATGTGATGATGAAAATTTTTTTGCAGAAGAACTAAAAGAACTACTCTCCGCCTATATGATGGAAAAAGGCCTTGTTTTTGAAATAGATACATACAGTTCCGGGGAGGCATTGATAGAATTAGGGATTGAGGTAATGCGGTATACTGTCGTGTTTTTGGATATCAATATGGATAAGGTGAATGGTATCATGGCAGCTGAGAAAATCAGGAATGTAAGCAGGGATGTGTTTATCGTATTTGTGACTGCATATGTGGATTATTCGCTGGAAGGATACCGATTAGATGTTGTAAGATATTTGCTAAAAGGCAATGCCAACTCTCAGAACAAGGTCAATGAATGTA
>JAMPAW010000118.1 GCA_023666975.1 Clostridium sp. | reverse complement strand
TGGAGGAGTTAACATTATTTCCACAGAAGAGGTAGAGCAGCAAAAATATTGGAATGCCCTGCAAAAAATCTTATACCAGTATCTGAATGTGTCCAGCGTTCCTCTCCAATAGGCAAAAGCCTGGCCACACAGAGGATATCGGTATAGTTGGGACAATGGAAAAATAGAGAATGAGGGGAATACCAATGAAATTTTACTTGAATATATTGACAATTCTTTGTATACTAGGTGTTGTATGTCTTTTTCTGGTATTCATCGTTAGTCACATGGAAAACCGAAAGCTGACGGTTACAAGATATCAGATAAGGGACGCTCTGATTCCTCAGGCATTTAATGGCTATCACATTGTTCAGTTGTCCGATTTACACAATGCCTGTTTTGGGGAGAATAATGCAGAGTTAATTCATCGAATAAAGGAATTACAACCAGATATAATATTAATTACGGGGGATATGATTATCGGCAAACCGGGCGAACCTGTGGATATTGCTGTGGATACGGTGAATGCACTCAGTGGTATTGCACAGGTATATTTCAGTATGGGAAACCACGAACTGAGAGCCAGTCTCTACACAGATGTCTACGGCGATATGTGGGAAAGATTTTTAAAGGGTCTTTTACCCGGAGTTCACCTTCTTCTGGACGATAAAACATTAATTCATAGAGGAGATGACAAAATCTGGCTGTACGGATTAAACCTGTCACCGGATTTGTATAGGCGATTTATTCTTAAACCGATGCCGTCCGGTTACCTGTCTTCCCTTTTTGGGGAATGTGACCCGGAGGAATACCATATTTTGATGGCTCATCACCCGGATTATTTTCAAGATTATGCAGCATGGGGAGCTAATCTGACCTTTTCCGGCCATGTACATGGCGGAATGATTTATCTTCCGCTGCTTGGAGGTGTATTGTCACCGATGATACATTTCTTTCCCAAATATGATAAAGGGTTGTTTACTGACAATAATAAAAATATGATACTAAGCGGTGGTCTGGGAAATCATACCTTCAAATTTCGTGTAAATAATTTACCGGAAATCGTATCCGTTACTTTGTATCAGGAAACTATATAGGAGTGCAGAAATGAGCAAAGAGAAAAACAATAACCAGAAAGTAACACAGGAGGAAGGGCTGGGAATGTCCGAAAATACGGACGAGATTACCGACTTTGACGAGCTTCTTGGTAAAAATGCCAAAACACAGGGAAATGATGAGAACAAGGGTGCATCTGCCAAAGAGGATGAAGAGAAAGAGGTTAAGGAAAAAACGGAAGACCTTGATCATAAAGAGACGGAACAGTTAGAACACGACACAGATAAATCCGAGAAAGAAGATAAAGCTTCTAAGGAAGATGAGAAAAAGTCCGAGGAAGAAGACAAGGCTTCCAAGGAAGATGAGAAAAAGGCTGAAGAAGACAAGACTTCTAAAGAAGATGAGAAAAAGGCTGAAGAAGATAAGGCTTCTAAGGAAGATAAGAAAAAGGCTGAAGAAGATAAGAATTCTAAGGAAGATGAGAAAAAGTCCGAGAAAGAAGACAAGACTTCCAAGGAAGATAAGAAAAAGGCTGAAGAAGACAAGACTTCTAAAGAAGATGAGAAAAAGGCTGAAGAAGAAGACAAGGCATCTAAAGAAGATGAGAAAAGGGCTGAAAAAGAGGATAAGACTTCCACGGAAGATAAGAAGATTTCTGAGGAGGCTGAGAAAAATTCTAAGGCCGGAAATATACAGGCAGAGTCCGACGAGCCGGTTATCATGAAGAAAGCGGATTTGAAAGAGAATTCTTCCGGCAGTAAAAAAGTGTTAACCGGCATTTTGGGAACGGTGGCCGCACTTCTTTTGATTGCATATATTTGGGGATTTGTCTATTTTTCTGCCCACTTTTATCCGGACGCCGCAATTAACGGTGTTGACGTTTCTAATATGAACAAAGCGGACGCCGCTGCGGTATTGAACCGTTTTTATGAGGCATATCAGTTAACGCTGTTGACTGTAGACGGCAGTGAGGTGGTAATCGACGGCAAGGATATTGTAATGGAGGTATCCCTGCATGATGAATTTAAGAAATGTTTTGATGCACAGGAAGCGTACCTGTGGTTTGTGAATATCATGGAACATCATGATTTTGAGATTGGTGCAGATGCCTCTTGGAATGAGGATTTTCTAAACGACCAGTTTGATGAGATGGACATTTTGGAGAAAAAGGAAATGGTGGCACCGGAGGATGCCTATGTAGGTGTGGAAAACGGCAGTTTTACCATTGTCAAAGAGGTAATGGGAAGCACGATAAAGGAGGACGATTTTAAGAAAGCCGTCATCAGCAGTCTTCAGACAGTACAGTCGAAACTGGATTTAGTGGAGGCGGGCTGCTATGACTTTCCGCAGGTTTATGATACAGATGAAGAACTTCAAAAGGAATATGAAGCGAAGAATGTTTACGGTGAAAATGAGATTAAACTTCAAATGGATGATTTGACGTTGGAGCCGGGAATGGAATTATATGATGAAGTGCTGGAAAAGAGTGGAGATGCCTATGAAATTTCCAAAAGCAAGGTACAGGAATATGTGACAGATCTGGCTAAGCAGTACAACACACTCGGCACGGAACGCACATTTGTTTCTTCCTTTAACAGCCGTAAAGTAGAGGTTTTAGGGGAGGCTTTTGGCTATGAACTGAACCAGGAAAAAACGACAGATGCCCTGTATAAGGCGTTAAATGCGGGCAAGGCGGCTACTGTGGAGGCCGTGTTTGATAACAAAGGGTATACCTTACAGGGAGATAACGATATCGGAAATACATATGTGGAAGTGAACCTTTCGGAACAGCATGTGATTGCTTATAAGAACGGTAAAAAAATTGCCGAGGGAGACTGCGTGTCCGGAAAAGAGGCAACCGGTAACGGAACCTGCATCGGATTATATGCGATTCAGGGTAAACAGAGTCCGGCCGTTTTGCGGGGTGAAAAGGTGGCAAAGACCAAAACCGTGACAAAGAAAAAGAAGGGAAAAAAGGTTAAGGTGCAAGAGACAACTATGGAATACGAATATGAATCGCCGGTCACGTTCTGGATGCCATTTAACGGTGGCATAGGTCTGCATGATGCAGCAGGCTGGAGAAGCCAGTATGGAGGAAGTATTTATTATTACAGCGGTTCTCACGGATGTGTCAATCTTCCGTATGACCTTGCAAAGACAATCTACGAGAATTTTGATGTGGGAGATCCCGTTGTTGTGTATTTCTGGGATAATGAGAACCGTAAATAACAGACGATATAAGAGGAGAAGGAATATGGGAAGAATTGCGGACAGGGTGTCAGCGTGTCTGAAATATGTGCGGGAAAAAACGGATTTTATACCAAGGGTAGCCTTGATTCTTGGTTCCGGTCTGGGTGATTTTGCCGGGCAGATTGATGTCGTAGAATATCTGGATTATTCGGAGATCAGCGGTTTTCCGCAATCGACGGTTGCCGGTCATCAGGGACGTTTTGTATTTGGTTATGTGGATAAAACACCGGTAGTGGCAATGCAGGGGCGGGTGCACTATTATGAGGGCTATTCCATGGAGGAGGTAGTGCTTCCTGTGCGGCTGATGTGTGCCATGGGAGCGGAAATTCTCTTTTTGACCAATGCGGCAGGAGGTCTTGGCGACGGTTTTGCGTGTGGAGATTTCATGTTAATCACGGATCATATTTCCTGTTTTGTTCCCAATCCGTTGATTGGGCAAAATGAGGATAACTTCGGTGTACGCTTTCCGGATATGAGTGAAGTCTACGACAGGCAATTAAGGGAAATCATTCGCCAGAGCAGTGATGAGCTGGGTATTGTGCTAAAGGACGGTGTATATGTGCAATTGACGGGACCGAGTTTTGAAACGCCTGTGGAGATTCGCCTGTGCGGGCTGCTGGGGGCTTCGGCAGTGGGAATGAGTACCGCTGTGGAGGCTGTCGCCGCAAGGCATATGGGAATGAAGGTATGTGGTATCTCTTTTATCTCAAATTTAGCGGCAGGAATATCAGACACTCCGCTCAGCCATGAGGAGGTAAAAGAAGCGGCAGACAAGGCTGCACCAAAGTTTCAGGCATTGGTAAAAACGTCGATTGCAAAAATGTAAGGCAAGCAGTTTTACGATCAGATAATTGGTCTGTGATTTCGGCAGGGATTGGGGGATAAGCGATGAGGATACGGTTATATCATGCGAGAATATTGACAATGCAGGAAAAACAAGATGTTTTTGAGGGTGAGGTCTGGATAAATGATCAGATCATTGAGCGGCTGATAGAGGGGGAATGGCAGCCGGAGCTTGATGAGAACGAAGAGGACGAATATTTTGACCAGCAGATAGACTGCATGGGCAATTTACTGATGCCGGGGTTTAAGAACTGCCATGCCCATGGCCCAATGACTTTTTTGCGTTCTTATGCTGACGACCTCCCGCTGCAAAAATGGCTGGATACAAAAATATTTCCGGCCGAAGGCAAGCTGACAGAGGAGGATATTTATTCATTGATGCAGCTGGCAATATTAGAGTATGTGCGGGGAGGCATTACCACCAGCTTTGAGATGTATTTCTATCCGGAGATGATTGCCAGAGCATGTATAGATATGGGATACAGGGTAGTCTTGTCCGGTACGGTATTTGGTGCCGGAGATGCGGAGGTAGACAGTGCCATTCAGACGCTTGAGCATGATTATGAGACCTTTCACCAGTATCATTCTTTAGTGGATTACCGGTTGGGATTCCACTCGGAATATAGCTGCTGCTCAAGGCTTTTGGAAGAGATTGCGGCGCTGAGCCGGAAGTATAAAGCACCGGTTTATATGCATAACAGCGAGACGAAAAAAGAGGTTTCGGAATGTATGGAGCGCTATCAGAAAACACCTCTTCAGGTTATGGACGAGAAAGGGTTGTTTGAGTACGGCGGGGCAGGACATCATTTAATATATACCGACAGACGGGATATGGAAATTTTACAGAAAAAGAATATCTACGTTGTGACCAATCCCTCCTCCAACTTAAAACTTGCCAGCGGAATCGCACCGATAAAGGAATATGTGGAAAATGGAATTTCCGTTGCAATCGGGACTGACGGTCCGGCAAGTAATAATAATTTGAATTTCTTTAAGGAAATGTATCTGACTGCTGCACTGCAAAAGATAAAATACGAAGATGCGGCTGCCGTCTCGCCGGAGACGGTGCTTCAAATGGCTGTGGTCAACGGTGCACATATGCTGGGACGATTTGACTGCGACAGCATAGCAGAGGGAAAACAGGCAGATTTAATTTTGATTGATTTGCTGAAACCCAATATGCAGCCAATGAATAATATATTGAACAATCTCGTCTATAGCGGCAGTAACGACAATGTGATCATGACGATGATTGCAGGCCGGATTGTCTATGTCGATGGCGTCTATCAGATGAATGTGGACCCGTTGACGATCTATGAAAAGGCAAATTATATTGTTCAGCGGATTAAATTTTCATTGTAGAGTATTCATTTACATATAAGGTAAAGCGGTTATGTGGAATCTGCGGAGGAGAGTTTAACAGGTTACAGGCAGGAAGTGTCTATGTTTTACCGTTATCGGGGATTTTTATTTATTGCATTGCTGGTGCTGCTGGAAGCGGTCTTTATCAATGCCATGCAGCAGTTTACCGTTTTGGGGGCGGACAAAAACAGCCGGCAAAAGGAAATGATCAGCAATGCGGAACAGGCAATCCGGGCGGAGTTATGCCGTTTTCCGGTTCCCACAGGGTATCGGAACCGTGTCACCTTCACCGATTCTTATGGTGCTGCAAGGGAGAATGGGGGGCATGAGGGCTGCGATATTATGGACCGGGATAATCGGGCGGGGGAGATTCCTGTAATCAGTGCCACAGACGGAGTGGTAACCAATGTGGGCTGGCTGTATCTGGGAGGATACCGCATAGGGATAACCTCCAACAGTGGTATATACTATTATTATGCACATTTGGATTCCTATGCGGCAGGCATGGAAACCGGCAGGAAAATTCAGTCTGGACAGCTTCTCGGATTTATGGGCAATACCGGGGAGGGAGAGGAAGGGACGAGGGGAAGATTTGACACCCATTTACACTTTGGGATTTATATTAAAGATGTTAAGGGAAATCAGCAAGGTGTCAATCCGTATCCCTTTTTGTTGGAAATTGAATATTAGTAATACTTTCCTTTTTTGCACGGATATGATATAATAGCGACAACTGTGTAAGTGATGTACGCAAGAGAGGTTCCCTCAAATGGTGATGATTTGGGGATGTTATGAGATTAGGATTATAACTTTAAAGGGTGGTGTAACTGCATAATGGAAATTCAGCTATGGCGCGAAATTCTTGATCCCTACCGTCTTGCGGTAGATGAATTGGTTGTTAAGTTTAACCATATTATCGAGGAGTATCGAAATGCCGGTTTGTACTCCCCTATTGAACAGGTGACAGGCCGGGTGAAGAAGATATCCAGTATTCTGGATAAAATGCAAAAGAAAAATATTTCAATAGAAGAAATTGATGACCGAATCTCAGATATGGCGGGTATCCGCATTATGTGCCAGTTTGTGGAGGACATAGAGAGAGTGGTAGAAATTATACATAGCCGCACGGATATGGAGGTTATCAAAGAGAAAGACTACATTACCAATATGAAGGAAAGTGGTTATCAGAGTTATCACATGATTATCTACTATGATGTATATACGTTGGACGGTACGAAGCGTATTCAGGCAGAGATTCAGATCAGAACTCTGGCCATGAACTTCTGGGCGACGATCGAACATTCCCTTCAGTACAAATATAAGGGGAACATGCCGGAACATATCAAGGAAAAACTTTTACGGGCTTCCGATGCAATTATCACGCTGGACAAGGAAATGGGTTCTGTCCGTGATGAAATTATGGATGCACAGAATATATTCCAGATTAAGGCGACACTGGTATCGGATATACTGATTAACATTCAGAACCTGTTTAAGGTTGCCAGCAAACGTGAGGTACTTAAGATTCAAGATGAATTTTACAAGGTTTATGAGACTGAGAACTTAGAACAGCTTGAACGGTTCTCGAAACAGCTTGATATCATTTCTGAAGGCTATAAAGCACAGAGTCTGATGTAATCCGGTAGGATACAGGTGAGGATAGGATGGAATTACCAGTTATATTTCAACAAAAAATGAAAGAAATGTTGGGGCCAGATTATGAAAATTATCTGGCTTCTTTTGAGTGTGGGGCATATCAGGGATTACGGGTAAATACCGCCAAGATTTCCGTTGAAGACTTTGGCAGATTATCGCCTTATGCGCTTAAGCCTGTGCCATGGTGCTCCAACGGTTTTTATTATGATAAGGAGCAAAAGCCGGCTAAGCATCCGTTTTATTTTGCGGGACTTTACTATATTCAGGAGCCGTCGGCTATGGTTACAGCCGGTTTTCTTCCCGTAGAAGAGGGAGACGTGGTACTGGATTTATGTGCCGCACCGGGAGGCAAATCTACAGAACTGGCGGCAAAGCTGAATGGCACGGGACTTTTAGTCTCCAATGATATCAGTAATTCGAGGGCGAAAGCATTGCTTAAGAATATCGAAATTTTTGGTGCCGGAAATGTTTTGGTGACCAGTGAACCGCCGAATGAACTGGCAAAGCGTTTTCCTGCTTTTTTTGATAAAATATTGATTGATGCACCCTGTTCCGGAGAGGGAATGTTTCGCAAGCAAAATAATATGATAAAAGCATGGGAGCATAACGGAGTGGATATGTTTGTCGGACTTCAACGCACAATTTTAAAGGAAGCGGCAGCCATGCTGAGACCCGGTGGCATGCTCATTTATTCGACCTGCACTTTTTCAAGGGAAGAGAACGAACAGTCTGTTGAGTATCTGTTATCGCTGGACGATACCCTGCACCTGGAAGAGCTCCCGATGATTGACGGTTTCGATACCGGCCACCCGGAATGGGGGCTTACCGGTAATCCGGATTTGAAAAAGTGCCGGCGTCTCTGGCCGCATCGCATTAATGGCGAAGGACATTTTGTGGCCATGGTGAAAAAGGAAGCAGGAACGGACAACACGGGAAGGAGCTCCGATTATGTCTTTTCTAAGGAGAAGCCAAGCGCAGAGACCGTTTCCTTTATCCGCTCTATCGCTTATCCTTTTGATTTATCCCGTATAGATGTACAAAGAGAACGGGTTTTCTACATTCCCGAACAGATGCCGCAGGTGAAGGGATTAAGAATACTGCGCTGCGGGCTTTATATGGGAGAGATGAAGAAGAACCGGTTTGAGCCGAGCCAGTCGCTTGCCATGTTTTTGAAGGCGGCTGATTTTCCCAATGTCGTTTCACTTGGGGCAGACGATGACAGGGTGATAAGATATCTTAAGGGAGAAACGATCGAGCTGCAGACGGAGGAAGCAGAGGTCTGCCGGGAGGGCATTTGCCTGATTTGTATAGAGCAATATCCGCTTGGGTTCGGAAAATTGACCGGAAGCACAATCAAAAATAAATATTTACCCGGTTGGCGTTGGATGTGATTTTGCCGTTTGAAATCGGGTGAGAATGTTGGTAAAGCGATAAGAGGTAAATATGCAGGAAATAAAAATTACCGAAGCGGAAGCAGGACAGAGATTAAACAAGTTTCTGAACCGGTATCTAGACCAGGCTCCGTCAGCCTTTGTGTATAAAATGCTTCGCAAGAAGAACATCAAAATAAATAACGTGAAAGCTGCAGGCAATGAGATTTTATGTTTTGGTGATACGGTTCAGATATATATGGCTGACAGCACCATTGCCGGATTCAGAAAGGACGGAAAAGTACCAGTACAGGGGACCGGACAGACCGTGGGAAATAACAGCAGCATAACGGCACTGCAGCAGCCGGAAACAATCACAGCATTGAATCCGCTTGAAGGTATTGAGATTCTCTATGAAGACAACGAGATGCTGATTCTGAATAAACCAGTGGGAATCCTGTCACAAAAGGCAGAGAGAGGGGATTATTCCCTCAATGAAAGAATTGTGGATTACTACCGGTTAAAGCATAGGGATAATCCGTTGTTTACCCCGTCCGTGTGCAACCGGCTTGACCGCAATACCAGCGGAATTATCTTAGCGGGTATGTCACTTAAGGGTTCACAGGTGCTCTCGCAGATGTTAAAGGAGCGAACGCTGGATAAACGTTATCTGACGGTTGTTTCCGGAAGAGTTGAGGCATCCGGTACAATTAAGGGTTTCCTGACTAAGAAGAGTGCGCATCATCAGGTGGTTATCTACAGCACCTTAGAGGAGGCAAAGTCGGCAGGAGTGGACAAGCCCGCATTTATTGAGACGGAATATGAACCCGTCGCCTATGGTCAGCTGGCAAAGGATGAGTTTACGCTGCTTAAAGTCAAGCTGGTGACCGGAAAGACACATCAGATCAGGGCGCATTTGCAGTCAATCGGGCACCCTGTTGCAGGAGATGGCAAATACGGATTAAAGAGCGTCAACAGTGTGTTAAAACGAGAATTTGGCCTCAGAAAC
This sequence comes from Clostridium sp., assembly GCA_023666975.1. Next base: position 895 of record JAMPAW010000118.1, on the reverse strand, counting down.
CAGTTACTGCATGCCTACAGCATTACCTTTCCAGCCGAACAGGATAAGCTGCCGGCTAAACTTTGGGGGAAGGAAATCAGGGCCGGGCTGCCGGAACAGTTTGCCGGAATACAGAAGGCACTGTTTGGAACTGTACCGGATTTAGTATATTGCGAGAAGAAATAAGGAGTCTGACAGATGATAAAGGTTTTAGATCAATCCACAATCAACAAAATTGCCGCAGGTGAAGTGGTAGAACGTCCGTCCTCCGTAGTGAAGGAACTGGTAGAAAATGCCATAGACGCCGGGGCAACGGCAGTCACGGTTGAGATAAAAGAAGGTGGGACGAGTTTTATCCGGATCACAGATAACGGGCAGGGAATCGAAAAAGAAGATGTTCCCACTGCCTTTGTCCGCCATGCAACCAGTAAAATCATGACGATAGAGGATTTGTTAAGTATCCGTTCTCTGGGGTTTAGGGGAGAAGCATTGGCCAGCATTGCAGCGGTTTCACAGGTGGAATGTATTACCAAGACGCCGCATGCACTGACGGGAATCCGCTATGAAATCCATGGAAGCACAGAAATTGCCAGTGAGGAAATCGGTGCACCTGCGGGAACGACAATCATTGTCCGCAATCTTTTTTACAATGTGCCGGCGAGAAAAAAATTTTTAAAGACTGCGATGACGGAAGGCGGTTATGTGACCGAGCTGGTGACGCGTCTGGCCCTTTCCCACCCGGAGATTTCGTTTAAATATATTATAAACGGCAACAATAAGATTGCAACATCAGGAAACGGAAAGCTGGAAGATGTCATCTATCATATTTACGGCAGAGATGTATCTGCCAATCTGCTTGCAGTAAAGAACGCTTCCGATGAATTTGCGGTTGAGGGCTATATCGGCAAAGCGTATG
>JAMPAW010000117.1 GCA_023666975.1 Clostridium sp. | reverse complement strand
ATCATAGAAGATCTCATTTACAGAGATTTGTTCACACACTCTCAAAATCTGTTTATAAAAATACCCTTTCTAAAGCACAAAAAAGGATGCTCTAAAGATTTATGTTAGCAGCATCCTTTTTATATTTTTCCAGTTGAAGTATTTTCTGTCTGATATTTTTATCTTGAATCATGTCCTTATTTTCCAGTATGTATTCTATAATGTCATCTTCAAGTATTGTTTTTCGTTTTGGGGGTTATTATTGGGAATTTTCAATGTGTCAAATCCAAGAAAATGATTAGGGGTTACGTTAAGGGCAAGAGAAATAGCGATTAAAACTTCAACATTTACTGTCCGCATATTTTTTGAATTAAAGTTTGTACATTCGGATAACGTACTTTCCGGCAGAACATAGCCGGGTGATAAGAATTTTTCTTTATTAGGGTTTCGGTTAAGCAGAATGGGAATATCTTTTTTCCGTAATCCGTATTGTTTTAGCAGTTTATAGAATCGTGTCAAAAAGGTTTTCTGACATGGGTGAAAACAGCCCTCTATTTTCTTCTTGTCCAGATGGTCTAAACCGTCTAAATATCTTGATATCTGCATGCTTAAAATCTCCTTTCATGTAGTCCTCCTTTGAGAAACTCTTTTATATATATAAAATTCAAAATTCGGGATTCCGAATTTTCCACATTTAAGAAGATGAATTTGTTATAGTGACAGCAGAATATGAGCCGAGTGTACATAGGTTTAGATTCTCCATATGGAAGATAACTGTTGAATGGGATTTCGTATCTGTTAAGAGAGATATGGAAATGAGTATTTTATCTAGGAGGAAAAAACAAAAAAGATTACGCCTGTCCAGAAGAAAATGCGTTCCAGAATAAACAGGAAAGAAAGATGCTCTGTTCCGGCAGGGCATTTTTTCATTTGGTGAGACAGACGGCGGCATTGAAAATATAGTGGAATGGGGAGGAGATTTCTGCTATAATGGGCTGTGATTTGCCACGGTTTGCCCCGTTTTGCAAAAAGTGTGGCAGAACAGGGGCGCTGAAACGAAAAAATATAAGTCCGCAAACCGTGCCAAAACACGGCATTTGAGGGCATTTTGAGAAAGGAAAATTTTATGATTAGAATACTTTTCGTGTGCCACGGCAACATCTGCCGTTCCCCGATGGCAGAATTTTTATTAAAAGATATGGTAACAAAACAGGGTATTTCTGACCGGTTCGATATCCGGTCTGCTGCAACCAGTACCGAAGAAATCTGGGGGCAGGAAGGCAACCCGGTGCATCCGGGTACACGGAAAATCTTAGAGAATTTGGGTATTTCCTGCGCAGGCAAACGGGCAGTGCAGGTGACGAAGGCAGACTATAAAAAATATGATTATCTGATTTGCATGGATAGCATGAATATCCGGAACACAGAGAGAATCTGCGGAAAGGATACGGAACATAAAATTTACCGTCTGCTTGACTTTACAGATGAGAAAAGGGATGTGGCAGACCCCTGGTATACCGGAGATTTTGAGGTGACTTACCGGGATATCGTGACCGGACTGGAAGCGTTTCTTGACTATTTGAGAAAAAAGAATAAAATTTAATCGGATGATTGGGCAGCTGCATTCTGAAAATAAGTGGTTTTGCAATTATCAAGTATCATTTGACACAGATGAACAAAATCCATCATTGCTAAAACCTGATTGCGAACATGTAAGTTTTGCTCATGACTGTCAAGGAATATATGGAGGAGTATGCAATGGAGTTATACATAGGAAGACCGGAAACAGACGAAGGACGGGAGAACCGGGAAATCAGGGTATATGATTTTTTAGATAAACTGGGGATTACTTATTATCGCACGGACCACGGAAGGGCAGATACTATGGAAGCGTGCTATGAAATTGACAGGGTATTGGAGGCAACGATCTGTAAAAATTTGTTTTTGTGTAACCGGCAGAAAACGCAGTTTTATCTGTTGATGATGCCGGGAGATAAGCCGTTTAAAACCAAAGAAATTACTTCCCAGCTTGGATGTGCAAGACTGTCTTTTGCCAGCGAGGAGGATATGGTGAAGTATCTGGATATTCATCCCGGTGCGGTCAGTGTGATGGGGCTGATAAATGATACGGATCATAAAGTGCAGCTTGTGGTGGATAAAGACATTTTACAGGGGGAATATCTGGGGTGCCATCCCTGCGTGTGTACGTCCAGCATGAAGATAAAGACAGCAGATATTATGGGACCGTTTTTAGAGGCGGTCGGGCATGATAAGGTGATTGTGACACTTATCGGTGAGGCATAGGCAGGAAATGCCTTCATGAGAATTTGAAAAAACAATTCATTTGACAGGAAAAATTTGTTGTATTCATTTCCATTTTAAGCTACAATGTTGATAAGTGTGATTGGTTATCTTTTAGATGATTGTGAAACTCGAAAACGTGAATTTACCATAAGCATTTCGCAATCACCTGTAACAATTATTTTTCAGAAGGGAGCAGCATATGGTTAATGGAATCGGAGCAAGTAATCGTTATATTATACCGGCAGCAAATGTAAGCTATGTAACACCGGTGAATACGGATAATACGGTATTTAGTTCGGGAAAGGTTGCACCGGTAGAGTGTCAGACCTGTAAGAACAGGCGGTATCAGGATGGCTCGGACGAGATGGTTTCCTTTAAAACACCGGGGAAAATCTCTCCGGAGGAATCTTACGCAAAGGTTATGTCTCACGAGCAGGAGCATGTTGCCAATGCGGTTGCGGAGGGAAATAAAGAGAATAAGCAATTACTTTCCGCGACAGTGTCCTTAAAAACAGCAGTCTGCCCGGAGTGTGGCAGAACTTACATAGCCGGAGGAGAGACGCGTACCATGATGCGGACGTATGCAGATGATCCGTACAGCCAGAACCGGAAAGCGTTTGAGGCAGAAGCGACCAAAGGGAATTTTGTGGACTATGCGGCATAGGAATGTTTGAATAAGAAAGAAGACCTGATTATGAAATGGTATCATCTGGGCTGGGTTGCAGATTATCTTCAAAAGAATCATTTTATCAAAATATTGGTATCATTCATTTTGATGTCCACCATAGTTGGAACCTTGTGCTGGTTTTTCTTTTTTTGGGGCTTGGAATATGCTGCATTGGTTGTCTATTTTGTGTTGTCCTTTGCAGGGCTGTTTTGGCTGTATAAATTATCTGCAGTTAAAAAAACAGGGATAAGGGATAATAAAATTTACGGATTTTTCTGGCTGAAAGTATTTGTATTGACTGCCTGCTCTGTCGGCTGCCTCTTTTTATCAGGCTGTGTGTTTCTGGGAATTAACCTTTTGCTGGGAGGGGATTTTCCCTGAATGAATCACCATGAGCCAATCTTAAGTTTTTTACAACTGGATTTTGGCAATTGGTTTTTGTTCACGCTGTTGAATGAAGAAGCGGGGAATGCCTGCTGTACATATTGGCAAATCACCGCAGAAATGTTTTTGCAGAAAATAAAATTAGGAGTATTAAGATGAGTTACGCAGACAAATTATTTATTCATATGTGTACGGATATCATAGAAAATGGATATAGTACAGAAGGAGAAAAGGTAAGGCCGAAATGGGAGGACGGAAGTTTTGCCTATACAATCAAACAGTTTGGCGTGGTAAACCGCTATGATTTATCAAAGGAATTTCCGGCAATTACTCTGCGCAAAACCTATATCAAGTCTGCGGTCGATGAGCTGCTCTGGATTTGGCAGAAGAAATCCAATAACATTCATGATTTGAAAAGCCATGTGTGGGACGAATGGGCAGATGAAAATGGCTCCATTGGCAAGGCGTATGGATATCAGATGGGGGTAAAGCACCAGTATCAGGAAGGCATGATGGATCAGGTGGACCGTGTGATTTATGATTTGAAAAATAATCCGTACAGCAGGAGGATTATGACGAATCTCTATGTTCATCAGGATTTGCACGAAATGAATCTGTATCCGTGTGCATACAGCATGACCTTTAATGTAACGAAGAAAGCAGGGCATGACAAGCTCACGTTAAATGCGATATTGAATCAGCGGTCGCAGGATATTTTGACGGCAAATAACTGGAATGTGGTACAATATGCGGTATTGGTTTATATGCTGGCGCAGGTTTGTGATATGGAGGCAGGGGAGCTTGTCCATGTGATTGCGGATGCCCATATTTATGACCGGCATATTGATATCGTAAAGGAGCTGATTGCAAGACCTGTCTATCCGGCGCCAAAGGTGACGTTGAATCCGGAGATAAAGGATTTCTATCAGTTTACGACCGATGATATCCGAATTGAAGACTATCAGGCAGGACCGCAGATAGAAAATATTCCGGTGGCGGTGTAAGGAGGAAAATATGCAGTTAATTGTAGCAGTAGATGATAATTGGGCAATCGGTAATGGCAGCAAGCTTTTGGTGCGGATTCCCGAAGACCATAAATTTTTTCGTGAAATCACTATGGGACATGTTGTTGTGCTTGGAAGAAAGACGCTGGCGGAATTTCCGAACGGGTTTCCACTGAAGGGGAGGAAAAACATTGTGCTGTCGGCGAATCCGGATTACACGGTAAAAGATGCTGTAGTAGTGCACTCTAAGGAGGAACTGTTTCGTGAACTTGGACAGTACGACAGTGATGATATTTTTGTCATCGGAGGAGAGAGTGTATATCGCATGCTTTATGAATATTGTGATGTTGCCCATGTGACAAAGATTCATTACCGCTATCAGGCGGATAAGTATTTTCCCAATCTGGACAAGCATGATGATTGGGAATTGGTAGGTGACAGTGACGAACATACCTATTTTGATTTGGAATACTATTTCCACAAATATGAGAATAGAAATCCTAAGCCGTTGAATGAAAGCGATTAAGCGGCACCATGCAGATATTGCTTGGTGGCCGCCTGTTTATAAATCCAGCAGCTTTGCCGCGTTTCGGTAAAGTATGTTGTCAATTTCCTCGTCAGTAAGAGGAAGTTTTCTTACATAATCTATCATTTCCTTCTGGTCTGCCCATGGCGAATCGGTTGCATAAAGGATGCGGTGGGAACCGTGCTTTTTGATGATACGGAGTAACTGTGTGGTTTCAATTTTTCCGTTGCAAAATGCAAGGTCAAAATAAACGGGCTGTCCTGCAAGCAGCTCCTCCACCAGACGCCATTGGAGATAACCGCCCATATGGGCAAGAATAATTTTCGAAGCTTTGCTGGCAGAGTCAGACGTCTGGCTTGCTTTCTGGTTTTCGGAAAGCACTTCGCTGAGCATCCGATAAATACGGTCCGGTGGACAGTGAATCGGTGTGGGATAACCCACATCTAAACCGGCATGTATCAGACAGCAGAGGTCAAGCCGGAGACATTCTCTGATTATCCGGATATAGCGGCTGTCGTCGATATAACCGCCTTGGTAATCCGGGTGTAATTTAATTCCTTTTAATCCCAGCGATTGAATATATTCAAGCTTTTCGGAAATGTTGTCGTTGTCAGGGTGTATGCCGCCGAACGAGATAATCCCGTTCGTGTTATTTATGGATGCGGCAAAGCGGTTGACAGACTCAAACTGTGAGGGCTTTGTCACTACTGGCAGCACGACACTGTAGTCGACACCGCTTCGTTCCATCGAGGAAAGCAGGCTGGAAAGCGTTCCGTCACAAAAAGCCTTTGTGCCGGCCTGTGCGGCCAGTGTTTTTATCGTCTGAGCAGCAATCTTGTCTGGGAAAATATGGGTGTGAAAATCAATAATCATCGTATTCGTAAAACCTCCTGTATGATGTCGGAATAGAATGGACTTTATCCGGTATATTTTTGCCGATAAGCAATATGTTTTAGTATATCAAAAAAACATAAGCGGTAATAGAAAATGACAGAAATTAGTTAAAAATATACAAAAAATAATAAAAAAACACATAAAATATATAAAAAATGCTTGAGAATCAACTTGAATGTGGTATAATGGATACATTAAGCGAGTGCGGCAGGACGAATTGGCGGGCACTGTTAAAAGTAGAACATAATATTTTTGGGAGGATATTTATATGGGAGAAATCAAATTAACAACAGGAAATGGTTTTGAGGGCTATGAGATTGTAGAATATCTCGGATTTGTCAATGGTCAGATTGCATTGAGTTCTAATTTCCTCAAGGAGTTATCTTCAAATCTTGCCGAGTGGACAGCTCAGGAGAGTACCGCTTTTACGAATAAGCTGGAGAGTGCCAGCGAGAATGCGATAGATAATTTGCTTAAGGTTGCGAAGAAGAGAGGGGCAAATGCCATTATCGGTGTTGATTTGAATTATGCAGGCTTTTCCAATAATGCAGTAGGTACGGTTGCTTCGGGAACTGCTGTGGTGATTCGCAAGAAGGAGTCCATTCATAAGGTGGTTACCTCCAAAATTTATGTCAGCAATTATTATAACATGTTGATGCCGAGACCTGTGGAGGTTACACTGGCAGGAGAAGATGGTGTAGTGAAGATTGCACCGGTATTCTATAATTATAATCAGGACGAAGTGAAAGCCGTCCGCTGTGATGTGGAACTGACCAGCTTCTATGAAGAGAAACTTTTGCTGCAGGGAATAGATTTTGTGTTTGAGAGGAATAATGTAACTAAGCTGGAGGCAGATTTTGTCGAGTGCAAGCTGCCGATGAAGGATATTCCATTAATTAAAGATGTTAAGGTCTATGTCAAAAAATATGTAACTGCTAAAGGCGTATTTGCTCCGGATGCAGACCCGATTGATGTTACACTGTCAAAGAGAGCATTCGAGGGACTGAAGGAGAAGCGCGGAAAGGATGCAGTGGAGCGTTACAAATCAGACGGAACAACATGGCTGTGCAATTGCGGCTATATCAATGCTGCCGGTGATGAGGAATGTGCAATCTGCGGAAGAAAAGAAGAAGAACTGAGAAGCAATGTAGGCTTTAACTATGAAGAAATGTGCAATAAAATGAAAGGCTTGCCAGATGTATCTGCAATGAAAGATGTTTTGATGGTGTACATCAAGCAGGGTTCCATTGATGCCAAATATCGTATGGAATTACTGGAGATTATGGAATCTGGACTGCAGTATGAGAAGACAAGAGGCGATATGACAGAGACGGTATTAGAGAAGGTATTAAAGGTGTTTGAAGGCTGATAGATGAGAAGCGGATAAACTAACCGATATTCAATGACCAATCATCTGTTATACTAGTTAACCTTAGTATTTGCTGAAGGCAAATGCTTAGTTTAACTGCATATACCGCAGCGAAATATTGAATCCGGCAATTAATTTCGTTTGCGAGTATAGTAATAATCTGGCATACGATATGTTTTGGTGGGAGATGAATGCGGAAGGTGGCTGAAATGGGTTCAGTCACTTTCCTTTTTCGCTATATTTTGGCAAGCACCGGGAGGGATAATGGTGAGATATCAACTGAAGCAAATTTTGTCTCAACACGGATACCAGCCTTTGGAACAGGAAAATTCCGGCATCATGGTTCGTGAAGATGAGCAGGCTGTATATGCAGTCACAATAATACCCTTTCGGACCGGTGTCCAAATACAAAATTATCATCATCTTCAAAATCGGGTAAATTTCACTTTGGCGAACAAGTACCAGAAACCGGTAGAAATATTGCATATACTGATTACTCCTGACGGAATGTTTGAAGATGATGTATCGCTGCTGGTTGAACAATTTCCTAATCTGTGGCTGGTGGCTGCGGATACGGGCAGATTATATGTTTACGAGAATCAACAGGCAGATTTTGACGGCTTATATGCATGTCTGGGTAATCTGCAGCCGGTGCGGGTAAAGAGGTGGGAACAGCTGCCGTTTACCGTGACACCGGTAAATATAGTACTGGTGGTGCTGAATATCTTAGCCTTTTTGGCCGTTGTCATTTTGAATCATAGCTATCTGGCCGTATATGATACGGATATTATGCTGAAAATGGGAGCGATGTCTGTGGCTACGGTGAAGGAGGGGGCATGGTATCAGCTTTTCACATCGATGTTTCTTCATTTTGGGCTCAATCATTTATTTAGCAATATGGTATTATTGACTTATGCAGGATGTGAATTGGAAAAAAGGATAGGTAAGGTCGCTTATCTGGCTATTTATATGTTGTCAGGGATTATCGGCAATATCGTATCACTGTTTTATTATGCGCAGGAGAATGATGAAATTGTCAGTGCAGGTGCATCGGGCGCAATTTTTGGCATAGTGGGAGCTTTGTTTATTGTGCTTATTGTCAAACGTGAACAAGGGGAAGACCTGACCCCGCAGCGCTTGCTGTTGCTGACCGTTTTTACCATATATTCAGGAATGACTTCCGTGGGAATTGACAATGCAGCGCATATCGGAGGATTGTTTACCGGAATAATTGGCGGATTTTTATTGTCAAAGATTTCATATTATGGTAAACTAGAATAAGTGATATTTTATGAGGTGAAGTTTGTGAGTACGGGAATTAGTATATCCAGTATTAATCGCATAAAAGAATTAGCAGAAGAAAAAAAATTTGCCGAAGCACTGGAAATTTTAGATACCCAGAACTTGGATATGTCTATTAATCCGCAGTTTTTGAGGATTAGCGGAGAAATATTCAGAGAGAACAAACGTTATTATGACAGTAGAAGGATACTGCTGAAGGCTCATCAGATGTCGCCGCAGGGGAATCGTATTATTTACGAATTGATTCAGTTATATCTGGAATTAGGGTATTTTACAAAAGCAGAGAAATATTATGAACAATATTTGTTTAATTCCAGTGCTGAGGACACACAGAAAGATTATGTCGAATACATTATGAAAAAGGCACAGGGAGCGGATATAAAGGAATTGGCTTCTATTCTCCTGCCAATTCTGGAACGTATGCCTGAAGATAAATGGAATTTTGAGGCTGTACTGTTATATGACAAGATGGACCGCAAGGATAAGGCATTAGATGAAAGCCGATATATTTTGGAGAATTTTAAGGAGTCTATTTTTGTACAACCTGTTATAGAATATATAGATGATAAGTTAGACGTTGACAAGTGGTTTTATATTTATCCTCATGAGGAACAAGAAGAGGACGCAGAGCTTTTCGTAGATTTGATTGGAGAAGAAGAAAAGCTGTTAGAAGCAGATTATCTGCGGATGCATCCTCCTGAGGCAAGAATTATGGTTGAGGCTGAGGATAAAGACGCTTTGGAGCAACGGCCGGTAAAGGAGAAGAAAAACAAGAAGCGCAAGAAAAAAGGTGCCGATTCTACAGAAAGCAGCATATCCGATATTGATGAATACGAAGAACTGGGAGAAAAATCGGTTCAGGATATTATCAGGGAAGCAGAAATGCTGATGAATCCGGATTACAAACCGGAAGATATTGAGACAGAATCAGAATCTTCTTCCGAGGAAAAGACAGAAGATATCTTGCGGGAAGAGCAAAAAATAAAAGAAGAGCGGGAAGCTGCTTTAGAAAAATTACTTTCCAAAAAGATTGACAAGGAAAAGATAAAGGAATCTGCCAAGCAGGTTGCACAGGCAGTCAAGGAAATTGACACCACTAAGGCAAAGAATCAGGTAAAGTCAGTTGCTGATTCCGTGATGGACAATGTGAAAAAGGCAACAGATGCCCTTGGTGAAGCAGTAGGAACTAAGCAGACGGAAGAAGAACAGATTGTGAATTCTGATGTGGATACCTCCGAGGAAATTATGGATGGTATTATAGAAAGTGTTTTGGAACCTCCCAAAAAGACAGTTGGTCAGGTGATTATGAATGAGGAATTGGATGCGATGATTCCGGATTCATTGGAGGCAATGTCCAAAGAGGAGATTGCAGATATAGAAGCGAGAAAGGAAGAGGAGGAAAGACTGGAACTGGAAGCCTTGGAGGCTTCTCTCGAACTGGAAGAAAAGAAAAAATCAAAAAGCAGGCGTAAAAAATCAGAAGAAATACCGACTGCTGATGATGACGAAGATGAGAATAATCGAATTGTACAGGAGCAAGCCGATGGCACAAGGCTTTCGTATACAGGAGAGTCTTATACCGAGTTGAAAGAAAAGTTTCTTGCAGAAATGCAGGACGAGGAAGAACAGCCGCTTGAGTCTTTGGGCTTCATTTCTGTTGTTCATTCAGATGTGGACGAAACAATGGAGGAGGCAATGCCGGATGCGGCCGGTATGCTTCGGCAGATGATTGATAACAAGGAATTTTATACAGGAGAGGATTCCGGAGGATTTGAGTCAAAGGTAAGCTATGACAACCACGGATTTGAGGTTGAGGATTTCGACTTTGAAGAATATAGAGAACCCGATCTTGAGGATACAAATCTGGATAGTATCGACGGAAAGGATAATCAGATTCCGTTGACTGTGGAAGTGATTTATGCGCAGGAACAGGTTGTGGATTTTGATGAGATTGTTCCTGAGGAATCCATTGCAAGAACAGAGCAAACGGTAATTGAACCGGAGGTGAGTCTTGAGGAACCAGTTAAGCCGGAAGAAGTAGCAGTTGAACCGGAGATAAGAGTAGCCGAGCCGAAGATAGAAGAGGCAGTGGAGGAA
>JAMPAW010000116.1 GCA_023666975.1 Clostridium sp. | reverse complement strand
AAAACACAAATATGATAATATAGAGAAACTTTATGGCAGGGATATTAGTGATATTAAGAAACAAATACCAGTGGAAGTACTAAAGAAGAAAGTTCAATATCTTGAAAAGGTTATCTGGGAAAAGGAAAATACTGAGCTACATGGAATCATGAAAGAAATGAGCGATTTAATTGTTCGAAAAGAAAAGGTAACGAAAGTTCGTCAGCAGTTGAATGAACTGAGTAAGGTGTATGATAAATCTGTAGAAGAATATAAGAATATTACATTGAAACAATTAAGAGTACCGTTGCTGATATACACAGGGAAAATACTTCAAGATTATCAAAATGGCTTAGGGGTATTTGTAAATAAAGATGAAATGCGATTTGTTTCAAATGGAGATGCTAAACATGATATATTAAATACATTTAGTTCGGGGCAGCTTTCAGGATTTGTACTGGCGTTCCTTTTTGCAATGAATAAGCAATATATAAAAGCTTCTTCTGATGATATAGGCTTTATTCTTATTGACGATCCAGTACAGACTATGGATGATATAAATATTTCTTCTCTGATTGAAGTGCTCCGAAATGATTTCTCTGATAAGCAGATCATATTGTCAACACATGAAATGGATAAAGAAAATTATATTTTGTACAAATTCTATAAATATAATAAAATGGGGCAGTCTTTTAATGTAAAAGAAGAAATATATGGATAGAATGTTTATAAATAGTTGTAATGAATAATAATATTACTGCGAATAATCTATAGCAGAGAGTGAGGCGGCTAAATGATATCATTCATTCTATTTGTGCCTTTGCAAATGACTATGATAATACAAATGGCGGATATATTGTCATAGGAGTAGAAGAGAAAAATGGTATGCCGGTATTTCCGCTAAAAGGTGTTCCGAAGGAAAACGGAGGTGTAATTGTGTTTAATCAAAATGAGGTATATAGAATTTTCAATCAACAGCTTATACAAACACAAATGCAACAACAATATCATGATGAACAGGTATGGAAAGCATCTGATTGTGCAAGAAAGCTTGACGATTTTTTGAAATGTATAGAAGATATTGCACCTGAATATCAGCAACTTGCCTTCAATGAATGTTGTGCTATATTAGGAAAACATATGAAATGTAAATGAAAGTGTGTATGGATAAATCAGTTTTTAAAAATAAACTGGAGGAAATGGAGAAAAAATATTGAACAGAATTGGGAAAATATTAGTGAATAGAATTTTGGAGGATATATTATGGATAAGACAACAGCAGAACAGGCAATGAAAGAATTAACAATGGTGTTACTGTATCTTTCAAGATGGACAGAAAAAGACCGATTTTCGGATGGAAAAGATTTTTATGCATGGAAAGGTTATGATTTTGGAATATTAAACGAATTAGATGATGGAGATTATATTCATCAAGGTAATCATCCTTCCAGAAGTAAGTCAGTATATATTACAGAGACAGGGATTCAGAAGGCACATGAATTTTTAGAGAAGTACAACATAGCTGATTGGGAAAATAAAAATAGCAGATAGACAGATATGCTAACGGAAAAGTCTGGAATGATATGGAAAGCAGGTGAGAATATGGATGCGGAGCAGGAATATTATATAAACCTGATAGAACGTTTACGGAATTTGCCGGAAGAGACAGAATGGCTGGAATTCAAAGTTAATAATGATACACCGGATATGATTGGTGAATACATTTCCGCACTGAGTAATTCGGCTACAATATGTGGCAGGGAGACGGCCTACCTTTTATGGGGGATTAATGATAAAACGCATGAAATTGAAGAGACCAGTTTTTTACCCAAACAATCCAAAGTAGGTAACGAAGAATTGGAAAACTGGCTGGCGAGGGGATTAAAACCAAGAGTAGATTTTAAATTTACCGTGGTTGCTACAGATAAAGGAAATGTGGTTGTTATGGAAATTCCGGCAGCAGTGAACAGACCAACCAGTTTTAAGGATATGGAATTTATCCGTGTTGGCTCGTATAAGAAAAAATTAAAAGATTATCCGGAAAAAGAACGTAAATTATGGCTTTCTTTTGAAACAAAGCCATTTGAATTACGTGTGGCAATGGAGAATGTGACTGCTGCAAAGGTTACAGAATTTTTGGATTGTGCGGCATATTATACTTTGATGAAATTGCCATTGCCGGGGAATCGTGATTCCATTATCCATAATATGGAGGATGAAGAATTTATCAGGCAGATGGATAATGGGAATTATGAAATCACAAATATGGGAGCACTTCTCTTTGCAAAGGATTTGAAGGCATTTACGCATTTAAAGAGAAAGGCAATCAGAGTTATACGATATAAGGGAAGCGGGCGGACTCATGCAATACGGGAACAGGTTTTTACAAAAGGGTATGCAATCCAGTTTGATGACATTACAGATTATATTATGACTTTGATTCCGCAGGAAGAGGAAATTGACGGCGGGCGAAGGGAGGAACATATTATGTTTCCACGTAAGGCAGTCAGGGAGATGCTTGGCAATGTCATTATACATCAGGATTTGACGGTGCATGGCAGCGGACCGATGATGGAGGTGTTTGATACAAGGGTGGAATCGTCCAATCCGGGAGCAATGCTTGTGGAGCTTAACCGCATTATTGATACTGCACCACATTCCAGAAACGAAAATATGGCATCTTTTTTGCGGATTGTAAGAATATGTGAGGAACGGGGCAGCGGATTTGACCGTATGGAGGAAGGGATGCGGGATTTGACAATTCCCGCACCAAAAGTAGAGACAGGGGATGATTTTTCCAGAACAAAGCTGTATTGGTATGCAAGTTTGTCTAAATGGACAAAAGAAGATAAAATACGGACTTGTTATCTGTATACCTGTTACTGCTATGTAAATGAGATTGAAGTTTCTAATGCAGTGCTGCGGGAACGGTTTGGAGTGGATGAAAAGAATAAAGCGGTTGTGTCGAGGATTATTAGAGATACTGTAGATAAAGGGTTGATAAAAATTGAAAATGATGCAGTTGGAGTACGGGCAAGAAGATATGTGCCGTATTGGGGGTAGATAGGTTTGTTGATGGTTTGTTGACACAAAAGTGGAAATAAAGAAATGGATATTTGAAAAATGCTATAAAATCAGTGTTTTGATGACTTGGTTTTGTTGATTGTTTGTTGATTGTAACTTTCATAAGTGTACATCCATTTATTGAGGTGACCTGAGTGGAGGGAGAGTGATTTTAAGTGAAGGCATGTAAAATTGCAGCAGCGATATCTTTGCTGGGAATTGTAGTATTAAGCGTATGTCTTTATGCGTTTGATATAGGTTCTGAGAGCTTAACAAAAAGTGTAATAATTGGAGTTTTGACCGGTTTGATTGTATCATTAATTTCTTCGTCAGTGGATTATTTCACTAAAAGAATGGAGATAATCCATCAGTTAAGAGCTATGTTGCCTAATGCATATATGAATCTTATGGTTATACATAATATTACAGGGCAGATACTTGAACGTATATTGTACACACCACATTTAGGAGAATTAAGATATGAGAAGGCTATAGGTATAACAGAAATAGCCATTAAGAGTATTGATATAGGAACTTTAAATATTTATTCTGGTGTTGTTCCTCTGGGAAAAACATATAATGCTATTGAAAGCATGAAAGAGTTTAATGGACAGGTGTATAATTTGAAAAGTTGTTTAAATAATGTTTTGTCCAATGCTTTGGAGGCAGAAACAATACAGTTGCAAAAGGAAAATGATTTAATGCAGGGAAAGATAGTTTTACAAGAAAAAGAAGTACAACTGGCAGAGAAAAGGAACTTAGTTACAATTCAGACATCTAAGATTCATGAGTATGAGGCTTCGCTGATAAAAGCGATTGATGAAATTGCTTTTAAATATTTAGGAAATAAGAAATGGAATGAAACAAAAACTACTTTGTCAGGAGAATTAAATGTAATTCTACAAAAAACAAGATGAAGCTAATAAGTAAAATATCATAGAAAAGGGTTATTGTTTAAAGTCTTGAAAATAGCAGGGCAGTTAAGGCAACACAGAGTTATTTTCTTCACTAAAAAATTATGTGATTATTATGAATACCATAGTCTATAAGGGATTGTGGTATTTTTTTGCGTAAATTTCCCTTTTATATCGGACATTTGAAAACAGGGGTGACCGTCATACGGTTACAAAGTGACCGAACTGTGGTCTGTGCCTTTGGTCAGGCAGGTTATATAATGCCATTGTAAGCAGGGAGGTAACCGCCACACGGTCACAAGTAACCGAACTGTGTACTCTGCAAACAGGGAAAAAGGTTATACAATGGGATTATCGGCTGGAGGAAACAGGCAAATGTCATCTTAAAAATGAAACGGGATTTACACAGGTGACCGCCACACGGTCACTAAAAGTGTCCGAACTGTGTACTCCCCATCCGGTACAAAAGATTATAAAATACTAATGCAGGCAGGGATAAGGAAAAACGTACCGATAAAAGCAAATATGGCGAAATGAAACAAGTTATATCAGCAGTGAGAGGGGAGTATGGAATGAAAGCGGAGGAATACAAGGCATTACTGGCAGTGGATTTTGGGGATGTGGAGACAGGGGAGCTGACGGATATATCCAAAATCCGGATAAACAGGCAACAGCCGTTGGAGGAACGCAGGCGGCAGTATCTGGAGAAAGTGGGGAATCCCTATCTGGTCAGGGTGGGGAACATGAAAGTAAAAGTACGGTTTGCGGGCAATGGGATTTCGATGGAAGATGCCTTTGAAAACCTGTTGTTATCCGTCTGATAGTTATTTTCCAGTGAATGGATAAGGATGAATTGTGGTATCTGCCTTTATATCCTGCTTTTGGGACAGAGGTTTTGTATTGGGGCAGTAGTTGTGCCTATGGGTTGGTTTTTATGTGTGAAAAATTGTCTGCAAAAATATAAAAAACAGCGGACAAACGGAAAGATGTGCGTTACAATGGTTGCAGGACTAAATCTAATGCGGCTCTTTCTATGGAGTGGAGATTCCTTACGGGTTTCTTCTGATGAAAAAATATAGAAGGAGTGGTTATCTATGGTTACAAAGAAAATCTACCATGCAGCCATCTATGTCAGGTTATCAAAAGAGGATGGTGACGTTGCCAACTCGGCAAAGGCAGAGAGCAACAGCATTTCCAACCAGAAAAATCTTATCAAGGACTTCCTGAAGGACAAAGGGGATATTGTCATTGTGTCAGAGCGTGTGGACGACGGTTACAGCGGTTCAAACTTTGAACGTCCGGCATTTCAGATGATGTTAGAGGACATTAAAAAGGGCGTTGTGGACTGTGTTGTCGTCAAGGATTTGTCAAGGTTCGGGCGGGAATACATTGATTCCGGCCGCTACATTGAGCGCCTGTTCCCGGCTCTTGGCGTCCGTTTTATCGCAGTCAACGACGGCTATGACAGTCTGGACAGGAAGGAACAGTCCGATGAAATCATTATCCCATTTAAGAACCTAATCAATGACGCATACTGCCGTGATATTTCCATCAAGATACGGAGCCATCTGGAAGTCAAGCGGAAAAAGGGCGAATTTATCGGTTCGTTTGCTGCCTATGGCTACCGGAAGAAAGAGGGTGACAGGCACAGGCTGGAACCAGACACCTATGCGGCGGGTGTGGTGCAGGATATTTTCAGAATGAAACTTCACGGCATGAGTCAGGACGGCATTGCCGGCAGGCTCAATGAGATGGGGATTCTCCCGCCGGCAGAGTATAAGGCAAGCACCGGCAGCAGCTACCACACGGGATTTAAGGCAAAGGAAAAGTCGGAGTGGACTTCGGTTATGGTAAGGCGCATTTTGACAAACGAGGTCTATATCGGGAACCTTGTGCAGGGCAGGCGGACAACACCGAACCATAAGGTAAAGCAGCCCTATGTAAAAGAGGAAAGCGAGTGGGTGCGCATTGAAAAGAACCATGAGGCTGTCGTTTCGGACAGGGACTTTGAGATTGTACAGAGGCTTTTGTCAATGGACACCAGAACCGCACCGGGAAATGATGAAGTATATCCCCTGTCCGGTCTGGTGATATGCGGTGGCTGCGGTATGCCGATGATCCGCAAGACAACAAGGGCAGGCGGCAAAGTGTACTCTTATTATATCTGTTCCTCCAATAAGGCTGCCAGAGGGTGCAGCTCCCACAATATATCAGTTGCAAAGCTGGAAAATACCGTGCTGCAGTTATTGGGGAAACACATTGAAACTGTAATGGACTTACAGAGGTTGCTTTCTTATATCGGGACCGTTCCGTTCCGGCAGATGAATATCCGAAAACTGAAGGAACGGAAAGCAGAAAAGCAGGCAGAAATTGAGAGGTATACGGATTTGCGCAGCACGCTTTATGAGGACATGAAAGACGGCATGATTTCGAGGGATGAATACAGGGAGCTTCATGCCGCCTATGAAAGCCGCAGGAAAAAGGCACAGCTTGCAGTCCGGCAGAGCGACTTGGAAATAGGGGAGATTCTGGAACGGAAAAGCAGGGGGTTTTTGTGGCTGGATTATTTTACAGAGCATCGGAACATTGAAAAGCTCACAAGGAATGTGGCGGTGTCACTGATCCGTGAAGTCAGGGTAATGGATAAAAATTCTGTTGAAGTTATTTTTGATTTTGATGACTGCTACCGGGAGTGCATGGACAATCTTGAAAGTCTTGGGTATGGGGTTCATTATGACGCAGATGGGAAACTGGCTGTCCGCCAGGGGAGGACAGAAAGCCGGATGGAGAATAATTATCCATCAGCGGAAAAGGATATCCCGCTTAAAGATGTGGAAACAGTGGCAGGCAGGGATTGCGGGAATGCCGGTCCGGAAAGGAGGGCGGTGTGATATGGCGAGGAAAAGCAGAAAAAACCTGCCTGCCGTTGCGGAGGTAAAGACATACCATGCCGCCATTTATGCAAGGCTGTCTTTTGAAACAGAGGCAAACCGTGAGAGGGATACCATAGACACGCAGATTGCCTGTCTGAAAAATTTTATAGACGGGCAGGAGGATATGGAACTGGCAGGCATTTATGCAGATGTATCGGCCAGCGGCACAAATTTTGAACGGCCGGAGTTTGGACGCATGATGGAGGATATCCGTGCCGGGAAGATTGATACGGTCATTACAAAAGATTTAAGCCGCCTGGGCAGGAATTATATTGATTCCGGCACATATATTGAGAGGATATTCCCTCTGTTCCATGTGCGTTACATTGCGGTCAATGATGATTTTGACACGGGACGCGGGGAAACGGATTTAACCATGCCTTTGAAAAATATTATCAATGAATGGTATTCAAGAGACCTTTCGGGCAAGATGCATGCCAGTTACCGGGCCATGTGGAAAAACGGGGAATATATCTACGGGCGCCCGCCTTACGGGTATAAAAAAGATGCCGTGGCAAAGAAACTGGTTGTGGACGGACAGGCAGCACCCGTTGTAAAGCGGATTTTTGGGATGTATCTGGGCGGGATGACGTATTCGGAAATTGCAAGGGAGCTGCAGCGGGAAGGGATTGTTTCGCCTCCCAGATACCGTTACCTGGAACAGGGGAATATGGAAAAGGCAGAAAAAGCAAAGGACTGGTATCACCTGCACATCAAAACGATTTTGACAAACCGGCATTATGCAGGCGACAGTGTACACGCCACAAGGGAGGGCGGATTTAATAACCCCAAAAAAGACAGGCGGGTTTCAGAGGAAAAGTGGCTTATCATACCGGATACCCACAAACCTCTTGTCAGCAGGGAGATATTCGATGAAGTACAGGAGAAAATCAAAACAAAGGTAAAAAGCCTCCATGCCCGCAATGCGGCACTGGAACATGAGAAGACACCGGAAAACTTTTTTACGGGCAGGTGTGTCTGTGCGTGCTGCCGGAAAAATATCGGTGTGGTCAGGAGCAACAGCGGGAGCAATTTCTTTTATTACCGGTGTACCACTACCCCATCCGGCCGGAATGTAAGGTGTACGGCACATGGGAAGATAAAATATCAGAGACTCCATGATGCGGTGTTTCAGGTCATAAAATCCCATATGAAACTGTGTCTGGAAAAGACAGGGCAGACAAGGGAACGGAACCGCAGCAGCCATGGCATCCGGAAGTATGGGTTTTACGCAGGGGAGGCTGCCAGAATACAAAACAATATCCATAAAATAAAATCCAGGGAAAGAGGTCTGTATGAGGATTACAAAGACGGGCTTATCACAAGTGAGGAATATCTCCGGTATCAGAAGAATTACCGCGGGCAGGCAGCGGAGCTGGAAAAATTGCTGCAGGAAATGATGGAAAAACAGAAACATTACAATAAGGATTTCCTGCCGGATAAAGACTGGGCTGCCGCAGTAAAGAAATACATGGGAAAGCGGAAACTCACAAAGGAGATGGCAGATGCGTTTGTGGAGAAGATTGTGCTGGACAAAGAGGGGAATGTGGAAGTCACGCTGAAATACGATGATTTTCTGAAAGAACTGGTGCAGATAGCAGAGGAAGAAGGGGGTGTAGTGTGAAAAATCACACTGATGTGCCGATTTTTCACACGGCTATTTGTTTCTGAGCGAAAACAAATAGCTTTGATGGCAGATGAGAAACCGCATACGCAGATTTCTCATCGCCTCTTCGCGACAAGTCGCTTAGAAATGAGGATTATGATGGATAAACAGGTAATTGCTGTCTATCTCCGTTTATCCGGTGAGGATAAAGAAAAAGGTGCGGATGAGAGCAACAGCATAACAAACCAGAGGCAGTTGATATTGGATTATATTCAGTCAGACAAAACCCTTTCAAAGTGTGAAGCCAGGGAGTTTGTGGATGACGGTGTCAGCGGGGCGAGGTTTGACCGGAAAGCCTTTCAGGAGATGATTAGACAGGCAGGGAATGGGGAGATACAGACAATCATTACCAAAGACTACAGCCGTCTTGGCAGGGATTATCTGGAAGTCGGAAAATATATGGAGTGCCTGTTCCCACTGCTCCATGTGCGGTATATCGCAGTCAATGAACACTACGACAGCAACGATTATATCGGCAAGACCGGCGGCATGGCGACAGGCATAAAAAATATCATCAACATGATGTACAGCCGGGATGCCTCCCAAAAAGTAATGGCGGCAAGGAAAGTCCTGACGGAGCAGGGTAAATTCATCGGCTCATTTGCACCATACGGCTATGTAAAATCCCCGGCGGACAAGCATAAGCTCATTCCTGATCCGGAGGCGGCACAGGTGGTAAAGCAGATATTTACACTGGCGGCAGAAGGAAAGAAATACAAAGAGATAGCAAGGATTCTGAATGAATCGGGTGTTGAAACGTGCCTTGACTATCAGAAAAGCCACGGCAGGGAAAGAAAGCACAGTGCAGAAATCAAAGTCCACCAGTGGTCGGCTACCACAGTGATGGATATTCTGTACAGTGAGGTTTATATAGGAACGATTGTAAACAACCGCACTGCACTTAACCGGAGGACCGGTTATAAGGCAAAGAGGAGGAATCCGGATGAATGGACGGTCGTGGAAAACTGCCATGAACCCATTGTCAGCAGGGAACTGTATGAGGCAGCCCATGAAAAACTGAACCGGAAAAAGCAGGCAAAGAGCCGGCGTTCCTGCAGCACGGCAGGCAGGCTCTTTCTCTGCGGGTGCTGCGGCCATGCCCTTATAAAACGGAATGGCAGATACAAATGCCCTGCGAATCTGAATCCGGCAGAGTTAAACTGCAGCAAAGTAAAAATGGATGCGGAGGTCTTTGAAAATACGGTGCTGGCCTATATCCGTACCACGGCAGAATCCTTTTTGCAGGATTTGGAGAAGAAGAAAAGGGAGCAGGAAGCAAAGGGAAATGAGCCGGATATGGAAGTAATTCGTCAGAAAATCAGGCAGTTGGAAAACAGGCGGTTTCAAGCCTATGATGATTACACAAGGGAGAAAATGACGAGGGAGGAAATGAGGAACCTCAGGGATAAGCTGCAGGAGGAAATCAATGCCCTGAATGAAACACTGGAAACTATGGAAAGAAATTTAGGGGAAAATTCTGATATTCCGGATGTTTCGGATGAAGAACTTACGGTGCTTGCAGGGCTGTCGGAATTTAATGCAGAGCCGATACAGGTGCTGGTAAAAAATATCATTCTTAATGAAGACGGGAATATCGAAATAATCTGGAATATGGATGACTTTCTGCAGGATTTTTGATAACTGGCTCAGAGAATGGATTGGGGAAAGCCGGATGGGTTAAGATGTCTGCTTTCCTCAATTTATTTTTTGATTTTACTTGACACAGGCAGATCTGCGGCACAGCCATGCAAGTATGCTGATAGAGCTAGTTTTCACCCTCTGGAAATAGCTGACCGACTGGGGCATGAGTCAGTAAAGACAACGCTTGACACCTATTACCGCCTGTACCCGGACAAGGACCAGAAGCTGGCCGACAGGCTGAATCAGTTCCGCCGGACACCACCACCGGAAGAAAATACTTGAAACGCCTCGCAGATTGTGTTATATTGTGAGTAGATAAAAGGTGCCGCCGATAGACGGCTGGCCCGAAACATTTTAAGCTATAGAATAGCCGCCTAAGTTTGCAGACCGGGGCGGCTACTTCTGTGTCTTGTGATTATCGTTACGCCCGATGGCGTAT
>JAMPAW010000115.1 GCA_023666975.1 Clostridium sp. | reverse complement strand
ACGTTCAGCTCGGTTTTGCGGGACACCTCGATCCAGAAGCGGTTTTTTCAGGCGATTGCAGGCGACGGGGTGACTGTGGCTGTGGAGAGCAACGGGGCATATTATGAATAGCTTAGCGGAACAAAATCCGTTACAGAGGTAAGGTGGGCAGAGAATGAATAAATGCAGGAATTGTGATATTTTAATCTATGATGATACAGCTGTGTGTCCGCTGTGTCATAGCGTGTTGGACGAGCTGACAGAGGAAGAGGCAGAGACGTTAAAGGGATTTATCGGCAAGGGAGCCCCCTATCCAGATGTGCGGAAGCGGACAAAAAGGCTTCATTTTGTCATGCGGCTGATTCTGTTTCTGTTTATTCTGACCGAAATCGGACTGGTGGTCATCAACCATTTTACCACACCGGATTTCTGGTGGTCAGGAATCAGCTGTGCAGCAATGATTTATATTTATTTTTCCATGGTTTATTGGATTAATCATGATGCCGGTTATGCGGCAAAGATTGGGCTGCAGCTGATTGCGACGATGCTGCTGCTGTTTGGCATTGACTACTTTACCGGAATGACCGGCTGGGCATTTCAATGGGCAATTCCGGGCGTAATTCTGTTCGGCGATGCCATTGTATTTTTTCTGATGATGTTAAACCGGCAGCACTGGTACAGCTACACGCTGCTGCTTATGCTGATTGCCCTTTGCAGTGTAGGGATTGTCGGCCTGTATTTTGCCGGCAGGATAGAGAATGTCGTGCTTCCTGTGATTTGTGCAGGCGTGACGGGAGTATATCTTTTGGCAACGGCTATATTTGGGGACCGTGAAATGGCGAGGGAGTTAAAGCGAAGATTTCATATGTAGGAAAAAGGGATTTTCATGAGAATCTTAGGATAAAGAGGTTTATCAGTATGACTGAAAAGGTAAGTATCCGGGGAAGAACGGCAAGACGGATGGTGCGGATTGCCAATCATTTTCCGGTGATTGGAGCTAAGGCACAGAGCGGCGAGCTTCGTAGGAAACTGAATGAGAGGGAGAAGAAATGGGAATGTCCGGGACATCTGAAGCTTTCCGTTATCGAATTGCAGAATTTTACGATGGAGCTGCTTTCGGAGAAGAAAAATGTGCAGGACAGCCAGTTGCAGCCACCTGAACCAAATGAGGAAGCGGGAGTGACGAAAAATGATAAGCCGGGCATAATCCTGCAGCTTCACGGCGGGGGCTATTACGGGAGGCTGCATAATACCTATCGGGATATGGCGGCACTTTACAGTGAGGTGAGTAAAGGGCTTGATGTGTTAACGATTGACTACCGGGTGGCTCCGGAATATCCGTTTCCTGCCGCTTTAGAAGACGCAGTGGAGGCATACCGCTGGATATTGCAGCAGGGGTACGATACGGCAAGGACGTTTATTGCAGGGGATTCTGCCGGAGGCGGCCTGGCGCTTGCCCTTTGCCTGTATCTGCGTGACAGAGAGGTGCCGCTGCCGGCGGGGATTGTCACGATGTCTGCGTGGACGGACCTGACAAAGAGCGGGGAATCCTATGCCGAAAATTTTGACGTTGACCCGATGTTCGGCGGCTCGACGGATACATTGGTCTATAAGGAGGGGTATTATGGCGGCTGGAATCCGGAGCATCCGTACATTTCGCCGGTAAATGGCGATTTTCAGGGGTTTCCGCCTATGCTGATGCAGGTGGGAGAATATGAAATGCTGCTGAGTGATACATTGAAGGTGGCACAAAAGGCGAGGGAAGCAGGAGTTTTGGTGAAAGAGCACATGTACCGGGGAATGTTCCATGTATTTCAGATGGGTCTGATTTTATATCCTGAGGCAAGAGAGGCATGGATTGAGGCAGGACGGTTTTTGCGAAGCCGGTTAAAGCGTGCAGAAAATGGCAGTGAAGCCGGATAATTTAGGAAAAGGGAACCGGCATGTGAACCGGCTGCACCGTCATTCATAGAAGGAGTGGATATGTTTAAGATTACCGATTATTTAAAGGAATATAAGAAAGAGAGTATCATTGCCCCGCTTTTTAAAATGCTGGAGGCGAGCTTTGAACTGTTTGTGCCGCTGGTTATGGCGGCGATTGTGGATACCGGGATTAAAAATGCGGATAACGGATATATTTTGAAAATGGGGGCGGTTTTGCTGCTGCTGGCGGTTATCGGACTGACCTGCTCCATTACAGCGCAGTATTTTGCGGCCAAGGCTTCCGTGGGTTTTGGAAAGCGTGTCAGAAAGGATTTGTTTTCGCATATCAACGCACTGTCGTATACGGAAATCGACGAGGTGGGAACCTCGACCCTGATAACGAGAATGACCAATGATATTAATCAGATACAGTCAGGCGTCAATATGTTTCTCCGGCTGTTTTTGCGTTCACCGTTTATTGTGTTCGGGGCGATGATTATGGCATTTACCGTAGATGTAAAGGCTGCACTGGTTTTTGTGGTTGCCATTCCGCTGCTGTCTGTGGTCGTATTCGGAATTATGTTCTATTCGATACCGCTGTATCAGAGAGTACAAAGGGCATTGGACCAGGTGCTGCTGATGACAAGGGAAAATCTCGCCGGAGCAAGGGTAATCCGTGCATTCTGCCGTCAGGAAGATGAAAACAGGGATTACCGTGAAGGGAGTGAGGAGCTTTTACAGCTGCAGACCTTTGTGGGGAGAATATCTGCAGTGATGAATCCGGTTACCTATATCATTGTCAATGCGGCAATCATTGCGATTATCTGGATTGGAGGACTGCAGGTAAATGTGGGAAATCTGACGCAGGGTGAGGTGATTGCACTTGTCAATTATATGTCGCAGATTTTAATCGAGCTGGTGAAGCTCGCCAATTTAATTATACTGCTTACCAAAGCGGCTGCCTGTACCAAACGTGTGGGTGAGGTTTTTGCCCTGACACCGTCAGTGACGGAACACCCTACCGGCGTGGATTTAGTCAGGGATAAGAGAAAGGTAGTGTTCAAAAAGGTCACTTTTGCCTATAAGGGCTCCAAGGAGCCGGCACTGAAGGATATTTCTTTTACGGCCAGGGAGGGGGAGACGATAGGAATTATCGGCGGTACCGGAAGTGGAAAGTCAACTCTGGTGAATCTTATCCCAAGGTTTTATGACGTTTCGTCCGGTGAGGTGTTGGTTGACCAGGTAAATGTAAAGCGGTACTCGTTTCATCAGCTAAGGGACAGAATCGGAATTGTGCCGCAAAGAGCAGTATTGTTTAACGGGACAATAGCGGATAATCTCCGCTGGGGAAAAGATGACGCCACGAAAGAGGAAATGGAGCGTGCTCTGGCAGTGGCGCAGGGAACCGATGTGGTTGCCAGTAAGAAAAACGGATTGGAGGAACAGATACTGCAGGGCGGCAAAAACCTTTCCGGTGGACAGCGGCAGCGGCTTACGATTGCCAGAGCCTTGGTGAGAGAACCGGAGATTTTGATACTAGATGATTCGGCTTCGGCATTGGATTTTGCCACGGACGCAAGACTGAGAAGAGCAATCCGTGAGGAAACGGAGGGAATGACCGTATTTATTGTCTCGCAGCGCGCTTCGACGATTAAACAGGCGGACCGGATTATTGTTTTGGAAGACGGAGCCATGGCGGGAATCGGGACGCACGAGGAATTAATGAAGAAGTGCGAGGTTTATCGTGAGATTGTAAAATCGCAGGCTGACCAGCAGGAAAAGGAAGAGAAACCGTCCGACGAAGCCGTGGTATTGGAGACGGAGTCTTCAGTTAAACCGGCAGGAAAGAAGAACAGAAAAAAGAGAGGCGGAAAAAATGGCAGATAGAGAGAAAGAGATGAAAAAAGGGCAGAGGGATACGATAAAAAGAGTGTTTATTTTTATCCGGCCATATCGGGTATTTGTCTGGATGTCGCTGCTGTTTGCTCTGCTGACGGTCATGACAACGCTCTACGCACCGATTATCACCGGGAATGCGATTGACCTGATTATCGATATGGGACGGGTTGATTTTGCGGCGCTTAAACCGCTGCTGGTTAAGTTTGCGATTGTAGTTTGCATTACGGCACTGACCCAGTGGCTGATGAGCCTTAGCAACAACAAGATTACCTATGATGTGGTAAAAGATATCCGTACACAGGTTTTCTGGCGGCTGAACCATCTTCCGCTAAAGTATATCGATGCGAGGCAGTACGGTGAAGTGGTATCCCGTGTGATTAATGATGTGGACCAGTTTTCGGAGGGGCTTTTGATGGGCTTCACGCAGCTCTTCACCGGTGTGATCACGATATTCGGCACGCTGTTGTTTATGCTGACAATCAACTGGAAAATTACGCTGGTTGTGGTGCTGATTACGCCGGTATCGCTGTTTGTGGCAGGTTTTATTGCCGGGAAAACTTATTCGATGTTTCGCCTGCAATCCGAGTGCAGGGGAGATATGACGGCACTGGTAGAGGAAATGGTCGGAAACCAGAAGATTGTACAGGCATTTGGTTATGAAGATGATGCTATGCACCGCTTTGAC
Source organism: Clostridium sp. (assembly GCA_023666975.1). The sequence continues at coordinate 6,342 of JAMPAW010000115.1, read as the reverse complement.
AAAATTAATGAGGAGCTGTCGGTATACAGCCTGCGGGCAATCTTTTTTTCCTCACTCACCAATCCGGCAACGCGTTTTGTCAACAGTCTGGTATATGCCGGAGTAGGTATCGTGGGAGCGTTTATCACGGTAAGAGGCGGAATCACGGTTGGACAATTGTCCTGCTTTTTGAGCTATGCCAATCAGTATACAAAACCGTTTAACGAGATATCCGGTGTGATCACTGAGGTGCAGAATGCGATTGCCTGTGCTGCCCGGGTGTTTGAGCTGTTAGATGAACCGATTGAGCAGACAGACAGTGAGGGGGCAAAGGTGCTTAGCAGGGAGGAAACGGCAAGAAAAAGCGACATCACGCTGGAGCATGTGGCATTTTCCTATGATAAGGAAAAACCGCTGATTAAGGATTTGAATCTGCAGGTGAAGAAAGGGCAGCGTGTGGCAATTGTGGGTCCTACCGGCTGTGGGAAATCTACGCTGATTAATCTGCTGATGCGTTTTTATGATATTGATGACGGTGCCATTGCCATTAACGGAACCAGTATTTATCAAATCACAAGGGACAGCCTGCGTGACAACTATGGAATGGTATTACAGGAAACATGGCTGAAATCGGGAACAATAGCCGAAAATATCGCCTACGGCAAACCGGATGCGTCCCGCGAGGAAATCATCGAAGTGGCAAAGGCCTGCCATGCGCATAGCTTTATCAAGCGTATGCCTTTGGGATATGATACGGTCATCGGAGAGGACGGCGGCAATCTGTCGCAGGGACAGAAACAGCTTTTGTGCATTGCCAGGGTTATGCTGGAAATTCCGCCTATGCTGATCTTGGACGAGGCAACCTCCTCGATTGATACCCGCACGGAAATCCGGGTACAGAATGCTTTTGCCAAGATGATGCAGGGAAGAACAAGCTTTGTGGTGGCACACCGCCTGTCAACGATTAAGGAGGCAGATGTCATTTTAGTGATGAAGGACGGAGACATCATAGAACAGGGCAATCATGAGGAGCTGTTAAAGCAGGGTGGATTTTATGCAGAGCTGTATAACAGCCAGTATAAGGTTTCATAGGGGAATCTTAAAATTTTGTGAAGTCTATTGTTTTTTTCCTTTTTTTACGTTACACTATTTGCGTTTATATGATTACAGTGTGACGGTTATCCGGTGTGTGTTGGATAGCGGAGGATAGTGGAAGAGAATAACCATGAAAAAATTATTCGGTAAACTGAAAAATATATGTATTTTGCTGGGGAAAAGGCTTGAACCGGTGGGCAGGATCATCAGGATTCCTTTTGTCGGGTATCTGCTGTTGGCCTGTATGCTGAACCTGACACTGGAAACGTTAAGCCGGCATTCCCTGATCAAAGCGATTGTATTTGTAGGGAAATCACCTGTAGTGTTTATGTACAATGCGTTTATCATCTTTGTCACGTTATCCTTAGTGCTGTTTGCAAAAAGGAGAGTGTTTGCCACTATATTTGTATGCGCAATATGGATAATCTCTGCATTTGCGAATTTTATCGTGCTCTGTTTTCGGACGACGCCGTTTTCTGCCATTGATGTGTTGATGATCCGGAACATTATGACCATGTTGGACAAGTATTTAACCAAGTGGCAGATGGTATTGAGTATAGTCGGTATTATCTTGGTCATCGGCCTTTTGGTCTATCTGTATATCCGGCTGCCGAAGCTGGAAAGCAGGAGGCACCCGCTTAGGGCTTCCGCCTATGTCTGCATGTGCCTGATCCTGATTGCCACGCTGACGAAGGTGGCAGTGGAAACGCAGACGGTTTCAGATAATTTTGGCAACCTTGCCTATGCGTATAATGATTATGGGTTTGCCTATTGCTTTTCCAACAGTATCATCGATGTCGGCATCGCAAAGCCGGGTGATTACAGCGAAGCCACAATTGAATCCATTGTGAAGGATTTGGAGTATGATAAAGGGGATATTTATCCGGACGTACCGCAGGAGGAGCCGGACGGGATTGAGGATAGTGAAATTCCGGACCAGAATACCGGTGAGACAGTGGAAGAGCAGGATACAAAGGCGACTGCGGAGTATCCGAATATCATTGTCATTCAGCTGGAATCGATATTTGATGTCAAATACATGAAGGATTTCTATGTGTCGGAGGACCCGATGCCTACGCTGACAAGGCTCAAGGATCATTATTCTTCCGGTCTGTTTACCGTGCCGGCTGTGGGTGCGGGAACGGCAAATACGGAATTTGAAGTACAGACAGGAATGAGTACGGAGTATTTTGGAGCGGGAGAATATCCGTTTAAGACAATTATGACAGAGAAAAGCTGTGACAGCATGGCGTATGATTTAAAGCGCTTAGGGTATGCTACGGCGGGCTTCCACAATAATGATGCGACATTTTATGAGCGTTATATCGATTACTCCAATCTGGGCTTTGATGTGTTTGCGGGAATGGAGCACATGTATATGCTGAATTATACCCCGCGGGGCTGGGCGAAAGATGATGTGCTCGATGATATTATGCTGGAGCGTCTGGAACAGACAGAGGGCAGAGATTATATTACGACGATATCGGTACAGGCGCATGGGCGGTATCCGAAGAAATACACGCATACGCTGACCGGGATTACCAGCCATTTTGAGGGGCAGTACGCAGGTGATGAGGAAAAGAGGGCAGCGTGGACATATTATATCAATATGTGCCGGGAAACGGATAATATGGTTGCCTCGCTGTTGTACAAGCTGGAAAAACTGGACGAGCCGACGGTCGTCTTCATGTATGGTGACCACCTGCCAAGCCTGAGCCTGGTACAGGAGGATTTGCAGCAGATTTCCCTTTACCAGACCGAGTGGGTAATGTGGGACAATATCGGTCTTGAGGCGGAGCATCAGGATATGACGGCATATCAGGCAAGTACTTATATCTTTGACCGGCTGGGATTAAAGGGCGGGCTTATGCAGAATTTTCATCAGAAATATATGCAAAGCGCCAATCAGGACGATTACCTGCATAAATTAGAATTACTGGAATATGATACATTATACGGAGAGAATTATGCTTTTGACCAGGCCAATCCGTTTTTGCAGACGGAGATGAAGCTGGGGCTTAGGGATATCTATGTCAGCGGCTATGAGGCTGTAGAGGACCGGATTTTGATTTACGGCAGTGGATTTAACGAGTTTTCCGAAGTCTGCATAGACGGTAAGGCGGTAGAAACGGCTTATGTGAATTATGAAACATTAAGCATACCGCTTGAGGGCAATGAGAACGGAACTACGCTTTGTGTTGCACAGACCGGTGATGACCATATTATTTTATCGAAGACGGAAGATATCCCGGTTACCATTACAGAGACAGAAATGGCAGAATAAAGACAGAAATGGAATAGAAAATGAATAATCCTAACGTAAGAAAACGTGATGTTATCCGAGTCCTGTCACGGATTTGCTTCGTCATATACATGGTTATACTGGTATATTTTCTGCTGCTGAGTGACGGGTTTGGAAGAGGAAACCAATATATGGATTTCCGCTATAATTTGATTCCCTTCAGGGAAATTATCCGCTTTATCCGATACCGTCAATATATTGATTTTGGCAGCGTGCTGGTGAATCTGGCCGGCAATGTGGTCGCCTTTATGCCTTTTGGCGCACTGATCCGCTGGGTCGTGAACAAAAGGGTTTTCTGGTATCAGGCGGTGTTGTACACGCTGCTGTTCAGTCTGTCGGTAGAGCTTTTGCAGCTGGTGGCAAGAGTGGGCGTGTTTGATGTAGATGATTTAATCTTAAATACACTTGGTGGATTATTTGGTTTTTGGATATACTATATACTGTTGCTGATAAACAGGAGGAGAGAAAGAGATGCTGAGAGATAGTGCTTATCGATTAAAGAGTGTCAGTGTGGATGCCATTGTGTCCTGTGTTCTGGGGACTGTGGCCATTCTTTGTCTGGTCGGTGCTGTGGTCATCTCCTATCTGTATGGAGGAAAAGGACCTGCTGTTGTAGGGCTTTTGGGGATTGGTGCCCTGATGTCGGCTGCGGCAGGAATTGTTTTTTGTGTTGCTGCGTGGAAGACGGAGGAGGGTGGACTTTCCCTTAAGCGTGCTGCGCTGGTCGTCAATGGATTTCCGATGTTGATTACGGTTATCTTTTATGTGGCAGGGTGGATATTGTAGATATCCGGCAAAATGAATAAGAAAAGAGGAATGGGTTTGCATTACAGTGAATTATTCAGGGAAGAGAATGAGAGGGTAATGGAGAGGTATGAACTCGCAATGCAGCGGATTCATACTTTTTTAGCGGGCGACACCGATATTGCGGAGCCTTTTTTGGATTATTTCCGGAGAACGGCCGAATTTGTAGTGCTGCTGGACGAGCTGCGGGAAAAGGCAGTGGCAAAGGATTCAAAGGAGATGTCCTTTGAGGAGATGCGCGAATATAATGTGAAACTATACCGTGACATTTTGGAAGAGGGCGGAAATTATCAGGTAAGTTATGCCAATCCGGCCTTTGCCGTGAAAAAACTGGGACAGGAAATGGGGCAGCTGCTCTGCTTTGTCTACACGGAGATTCGCGGCGGAATTATCTATGCCGTCGAGCAGCGGTTGTTTGAGCTGACGATCCATACAGAGCTTTTTGTAGAGATTTTGTGTCTGTTTGAGTCGGGGGTTCCGGAGAAAAAAGAGATAGCCGATACAGTTTACTATTTTGTCAGTGATTATGCGGAGCCGCTTGTCGATTACCGCACCAGGGAAATATTGGACCCGCAGCTTGATTTTGCCGCCAATATCATTATGAATAGTGATCTGACGGACAGCCGGTACCTGTTTTACTACGGAGAGTATATTACCGACAATGAAATCCGGCTGGCAGAATATCTAAATTCTTTGGAGGAGCAGGAAATTGAGGCAATGGTGTATACCTATACCCATGGGTATGAAGAGGGATTCCGCATAGCCGGCATTGACCTGTCAAAGAAAAAAACGGTGAATATCCGCTATTTTATCGGACAGGAGAGAATGATAAGGGCGGCGATTAGACAGTTTGGGAAAATGGGCCTTACACCTGTGATTTACCGTGCTCCGGTTGCAAGAGTGAACCGCCGGCAGACGATGAAGCCGGGATATGCGGGAACTTCTGCCAATAAGCAGTATGAATATGATCATCGGGGAGATGATGCGTTGTTTCTGGACCGGGCTTTTGTAGAGCGGAAAACAGCAGTGTTAAGGAATGCTTATGAAAGCCGCAGGCAGCTTGCCGGAACTTATGCCGGTCCGGCGGTGGTTGAGGTGTTTGGCGAGCAGCCCTTTGAACCGGTAAATAAGCCGGAGAACCTGAAGCTCAGTGAAGAACAGCAGTCTCTTGCCGTCCGCATGGCTTCGGAGAGTGCAAAGATTGTCAATGAATTTATCCCGCAGAGCGAATACAGCTTTACTATTATTGCCTATCCTGTGCCGCAAATCGGTGAACAGTTTGAGGAGATTTTTGCGGAAACGGTCAAAGTGAATACGCTGGACAATGAGGCATATAAACAGGTGCAGCAGATTATTATTGATGAGTTAGACCTTGCCGAGCGTGTCCGTGTGAGGGGAAAGGGAGCCAACAAAACGGATATGACCGTGATGATGCACGACTTAAAATGTCCGGATAAGGAGACAAATTTTGAAAATTGTACTGCAGATGTCAATATTCCTGTGGGGGAGGTGTTTACTTCGCCAAAGCTTACCGGCACCGAGGGAATCCTCAATGTATCGGAGGTGTATCTGAATGATTTGAAGTTTAACAACATTATGTTAACCTTTAAGGACGGCATGGTGACGGAATATACCTGTGACAATTTTGAAGCTCCGGAGGAAAACAGGGCATATATCAAAGAAAATGTGCTGTTTAACCGGGAGACGCTGCCTATCGGGGAGTTTGCAATCGGCACGAATACTACGGCCTATGTCATGGCCAATGCCTATGACATCGTATATAAGCTGCCAATTCTGATTGTCGAGAAAATGGGACCGCATTTTGCCGTCGGTGATACGTGTTATAGCCATAGCGAAGAAATCCGGCTGTTTAATCCGGACGGTAAGGAGATTGTGGCAAAAGATAATGAGTGTTCGCTGATGAGGGCTGAAGATGAGGATAAGGCTTATTTTAACTGCCATACGGATATCACGATCCCCTATGATGAAATTGCTGAAATTACCAGTATTCATGCTGACGGAACAAGCAGGACAATTATTCGTGACGGGCGTTTTGTGCTAGAGGGCTGTGATATGCTGAATGAACCGTTTAAGAAATAGCGCAGGAGAGTCAATAACCCCGCTGCAAGCAACGGGGCATGGAATTTGAAGCGCTGCAAGCA
>JAMPAW010000114.1 GCA_023666975.1 Clostridium sp. | reverse complement strand
TCGGCAATCAATTTCGTTCGCGAGTATAACATGACGAGCCAGAGCGCAGAAATTTGTTTTTCGGGATCATGGTGATAAAAAATATTAAGCGATTGCCCTACTATTTTCCATTACTACATGTTTTTTTCATAAAATTTACATTATTTTTAAAAAAGAACTTGCACATTCTATGGTTAAGTGGTAATATCAACTCAAGGATATGTAGTTTTCAATACTACATTACGAGCTATTAATCACTTTTAGTTAGAATAATCGAAACCAAGAAAGGTTGTGATGTTTATGAATACCACATTGTTTAAAGTAAAAGACCCCGGAAGTGCACTGACTCATTTTATCGGCATGATCATTGCCGTCCTTGCAGCCACACCTCTTTTGTTAAAGGCCTCTCACGGAATCAACAGTTCCTACCTTGGAGCGTTTGTCATTTTCATTGTCAGCATGATTTGTCTGTATGGTGCCAGCACGATTTACCATACCTTTGACATCTCGGAAAAGGTAAATACATTGCTGCGCAAGATTGACCATGCCATGATTTTTGTTATGATTGCCGGTTCCTATACGCCAATCTGCCTGATTATATTACCGAAAAATATTGGCCTTCCGTTGCTGGCAACGGTATGGACGATTACCATTATCGGTACTATTTTCAAAATCTGCTGGATTAACTGTCCACATTGGCTGTCCTCTGCGATGTACATTGGCATGGGCTGGCTGGTGGTTCTCGCCTTTTCCTCCATTATGAAGGAGCTTTCCCCCTCCGGATTTTTATGGCTTTTATCCGGCGGAATCATCTATACCATAGGCGGAATCATTTATGCCTTAAAACTTCCACTGCTGAAAAAATTCAACTGGAAAAACTTCGGAAATCACGAGCTTTTTCACTGCTTTGTCATGCTGGGGAGCATGTGCCATTTTATACTGGTATATCACTATCTGGCATAAATGTATTTCACTCCATCCCCTATTAGTCATGAGCAAAACTCACTATTGCCAAAATCTAGTTGTACAATTGAGAAAACATAGTTTTGCACATAACTAGCAGCCTGTCGCTGGGTGTATCAATACGATGAATTGACTATTGGTACACCTATTTTTATATATGTTTTATTTCTCTCCTCGTCATAGGACATCGTAAGCTGAATATTGACTTTCTTTTTGTTTAAGGTAAGAAAAGACTCCTCTAACCGCGTATAGCCATACACGGTATAAATTTCATTCTCCTTAATCGTATCCACCTGTTTCGCTTTCATCAGACTCAAAAAGTCGCTGACAAACGAATCACGGTCCTCATCAATGTAATCGCCAGACTTTGCCGTTTCTACCTCCATGCTCACTTGTGCCTCCACACCAATCTCCTCATAGACACGCTTAATTCTCTGATAAAGATTTACCGCATCGGCAACGGACTTATCCGTATGGATTTCCATGACAATATATTGCTCCGGCTCACCGTCCTCCTGTTCCATGCTGATAATCTGCAATGCTGTGGCCGCATACCTTCCCTCTTTTGACAGCATCATCTTTTCGTAGCCGTCACCGCTCCCGCTGCTAAAAGTATAATCATCGGTTATGCCGAGCTTTTGCGCAAGGTTCTCCAGCATATCCCTGCGAACAGCTTCGGATATTTCCATCGTGCCAAAATAACCATAACCCTTAATCCACTCCTCGGTCGTGTCATCTTCGACTACGGAAAATGCCGTGATAACAGAGGTATCGTTTTTCCCCTGCTCCCAATAATTTACATACATTTGAATGGCCACAATGCTCCACACCAAAATCAAAAAACTTACTTTCACTTTTTTGGTCACAAAAAATGCCCCCAATCCTTTTTTCTATAGGATTGACGGCATTTTTAATTTTATTCATCTTCCTGCTTTACTGGTTCCTGAGCCGTGGATATTGGGTGGCTTTCCGGCAGTTCAAAAGCGGAAACCGGTTTGTCTGTCTCTGTCTGCCGGGCTGCGGCTGCATTCGGTTTCGCCGCTCTGACCGGTGCCATTTTGGCATATACGACGTTGGTATCACACAGCATATCATGAAAACCCTGCTTTCTCTGCGTTACCAGTACAGCCAGATATCCAATATTCAAGATAGAAGACAGAAAACGTCCCACTGTCTCCCGATATAAAATATTTACAAATGTCCATTCACCGTCGCCGGTAACTACCTCCAAACGAAAGAGCATTTTACCCAGCGTAGAATGGGAAAAGTACGTCAACAGCACAAAATAGGCTGTCACGCCCAAATATTTCAACACATCGATTAGTGAATAATCAAAAATGAAATTGGAGGTCCAAAATGAGGAACCGCCCCCAAAGCTTGCCCTTATGGCAATCGGCAGTCCGATAATACTGATAATCAATGCAGCAATCAGACTGTCAACGGCAAAAGCCATCAGCCGGACAAAGAAGCCGGCATATACCACATCGGCCTGTCCTCCATCTGCGGACGGAACTGCCGATGCCGGTTCGGCATAAATATTATTCTCCCACTGGTTTTGCATAATACATTGGCACCCCGCTTCCTAACTGGCTCATCAAATCCACAAGTACCTCTGATTCTGATTTTTCTTTCGAGGCAGCGGCAGCTCCCATCAGCTCCGCCAAATATCCAACGGAACTCTTTGGCTGATAAAAGTTTTGTACCCCGCTTTGTTCCCGCACATACGCATCAAACTCCTCAGAACCCATGATTCCGTCAATCAGACCATTTTCCTCCGCCTGCTTGGCAGTATAAATCCGTCCGTCTGCCAGCTTCTTTACCTCGTCCACAGACATTCCCCGTCCGTCTGCCACAATATTGACAAACTGCTCATAATATTCATCGACAATAGACTGATAAATACCCAGCTGTTCTCCGGTCATCGGTTTGGCGGCGGTACCCATATCCTTATTCTTTGCCGACACGATATTGACCTCTTTTATCCCCAGCTTCTCATACAGACCCGACATATCATAAGTACTCATGATAACACCAATGGAGCCTGTAGTCGTAATGCGGTTTGCATACTGCTCATCAGCACTGGAAGCGATGTAAACACCGCCCGAACAACATGTGCTCTCCATGTATGCCCAGATTGGCCGGCCCGTCTTTTCCTTGTATTCCTTCAGTTTTAAATATAATTCATCAGCCTCGTAAACCGTTCCTCCCGGTGTATCCAACCGTAAAACAATGCCTTTGTTTTGGGTGTTGTTCATTAAACGGTTCACATATTCTATCAGCAAATCATGATTGTAACCCACACTGGCACTATACAGACCGGTACTGCTTCCGGATGCCTGAATGGTTCCCTCTATCGGCAGCACGGCAATGAAGCTCTCCGTGACCGGCATATCATCTAATGCGGAAAAACTGTCCCCGCCGTAAATGCTGTTCATGATATTCTCAAATCCCGAAACGGCTGTTTCCTCTGTCCCCGTAAACATTTTGTCTGCAATCGCATTTGAAATCACACTGATTACCCCTGTCACGATAAACACTGCCGCAGCCACGATAAGCCAGGTTGTCTGTTTCTTACTCATTTTCTCTCTCCTTCATTTCATTATAACGGTATATTTCCATGCTTTTTCCAAGGTCTTGTAACCTGCTTTGTCTTTAATAATTCCAACGCAGCCATTATTCTCACCTTCGTCTCGTCCGGCCGGATTACCTCATCGACAAAGCCCCGCCGGGCAGCGGTATAAGGATTTAAAAATTTATTCTCATACTCCTCAATCAGCTCCGCCCGTTTTGCCTCTGCATCCTCTGCCGCCTGAATTTGTTTTCTGCCGATGATATTGATCGCACCCTCAGCACCCATAACTGCAATTTCTGCAATCGGCCACGCATATACAATATCTGCGCCCATATGCTTGGAATTCATTGCGATATACGCACCTCCATACGCCTTACGCATAATGACAGAAATCTTCGGCACCGTTGCCTCGGAATAAGCATATAAAATTTTGGCACCATGGCGGATAATTCCATTATGCTCCTGCTCAGAACCGGGCAGAAATGCCGGTACATCAATCAGTGAAACCAGCGGAATATTAAAACAGTCGCAAAAACGAATAAATCTTGCCATTTTGTCGGAGGCATCAATATCCAGCGAACCGCCCTTGAAATTTGCCTGATTACAGACAAAGCCAACCGTATTTCCCTCCATTCGACCAAAACCTACAACCGCATTTTTCGCCCAATTCTTTTGTACCTCAAAAAAACTCTCCCGGTCAATCATCGCATTGATGACATCATGGACGTCATAGCTCTTTTTCTTATTGTCCGGCACCAAATTGACTAAATTTTTACACTGGTCAACGGACTTTCCAGACTTTGTCGGCAACGGAGCCTGATTGTTGTCAGGAAGATAAGAAAGAAGCTCCCTTACCCCGCCAAGACAATTTTTCTCGCTTTTATAGAGGAAATGTGCTACACCGGATTTGGTGGCATGTGTCATCGCCCCTCCCAGCTCCTCAGCACTCAACTCTTCACCGATTACCGTTTTCACTACCTGCGGACCGGTGATAAACATCTTACTGGTTTCATCAACAACAAAAATGTAATCACATATGGCAGGCGAATAACAGGCTCCTCCCGAACACGGTCCCAATATCACTGCAATCTGCGGAATCACACCCGATGCAATCGTATTGCGCTCAAAAATGCCAGAATATCCGCTTAACGAATCAATTCCCTCTTCGATTCTGGCACCACCACTGTCATTAATCGTAACAATCGGACATTTCATTCGCAGCGCCATATCCTGAATATGCACAATTTTACGGGAATGGTATTCCCCAAGACTGCCCCCGATAACCGTAAAATCTTCCGAGGAGGCAAAAACCGTTCTTCCGTTAATCTTTCCGTAACCGGTAACCACGCCGTCTCCCGGCACCCGCTTTTTGTCCAGACCGAAGTCATCAATTCTGGACTCCGCCAAATCATTTACTTCCACAAAAGTTCCTTCATCAAACAGTATATCCAGTCGTTCTCTCGCTGTCAGCTTACCCTTTTCGTGCTGCTTATCAATCGCTGTCTGTCCGCCTCCCAGTCTTGCCCTGCTGCGGCGGCTTTCCAAATCCTCAAGTGCCTCTTTCCACTCCAAAATAAACACCTCCTGTAAAGAAACTTATCTGTACAACGATTATCAGCACCTGTTCAACGAGAGACTATTTATGCCTCTGTTAAAGAAACAGCTACCCCCACTCTGCGAGGATAGCTGCTAACACCTCTTTGTGCCAGACAATAATTGCCAGTACATAAACTATACACTATTTAACGGATACTGTCAAAAAATTTACGGATTATAGACTTCCGTCTAAGAGGATTTATCTAAAAATTCCTTAAAGGTAATTATCTGCAGTCCCGGTATGACTGCCCCGCCTTCCGTAGCGTCATACACAGGCATTGTCACATCTGGTCCCTTTACCCGATTGGCAATCCAGCGGTTATAAATCTGAAACACCCGGCTTACCGAAACCATACCTCCGCCCACAGCCGGAACCTTTTGCATATTATCAGTGTCTCCGGGGTCTCTGCGCGAAGTTCCTTCCGCATGGGCCAGATTATCGGTATATGCCAAATCCAATCCGATAAATGCAATCGATTTGCAGCCTAAATAAATACAGACGTCCAGTGCCGTTGTGCTGACCGACCCTCCGGTTTCATAGAGATGCCAGCCTTTCTCATTTGCCAGCGCCTCTGCCTTGTCATATCCGTTCTGGCAAATGATATATTTCGGACCTTTATAATTCATGGCAAATGCCCTGTAAGCCGTTGACAGATACAACATTGGCACCTGGCTGTCCTCAAGACCCCGGATATGATTATATATGCGTTCATTCGCATCGGTTACAATCATATAATCCACATCTATTCCTAAATTCAACAATTTGCGGAACACGGTTTCCACTGCCACAATGATCATTCCGGGTTTCTTGTTTTTCAATAATTCCACATTTTTATCCAATGAGGGTCCCGCTGCCACGATTACGGCAGCCTTGCCCTCAAAACCAGAACGAAGCTCATCTACACAGCCGTCATAGCGCTTGATGTTGTCCCGGCTATTGCTTCCAAACAAAATCGCCGCATTTCTCTTTCCGCTGTCCCGGATAAAAAACATCTCCATCTGCTCTCGAATCCGGACATCGGAAATATGCCGTAAAGAGGGATTGTGGATAATCAAACTCTGCGTATTTTCATTTAATACTTCCAGCACTCTGGTAAATTCAGGGTCATAAATCAGTTGAAATCCCGGCAACATCAGCAAATCCCGCATATCCACTGCATTCAGGCAATGATAAATCACATCTAGGTCACTCTCAAATACCTGTACCGAGATTCCGTCATCTAAAGAAAACATTCCCCGAATATGATAGCTTAAGCCCAATCCCCACATCACATAGGAACCACAGTCCGGGCTGTAATAATAGCGGGCAAAAGACATGGCCTCCTTCATCGGGTCAACATTGCTATGGTAGTAATACACTTCCTCCTTGTCCCGGCCTGCCATCGTCAAAGCTCCGGAATTGGTATCCTCTAAATGGTGACTCCCCTGCCAGGTTCCGTCAGCATTTGCCTTTTCATAGCGGGTATGGTAATCCATCACCTGTCTCCACAGTCCCTCGTCCCGGTCCTTTAACGCCTGCATATTCCATTCCCACACGTCAGGATTGGAAACCGCCGGTTCATAGCTGCGAATCACCTCCTGCAGCGTCTGCAAAAACGGGTGTAAACGCAGTTCCAGTAAATCCGCCAGAAGTACATAGTCCCCACAGGCCTGCGCCGTCAATATCTCTTGAAGTGCCAGAGTGATCTCTTCCGGATTCACGATATCCAGTTCCTGATTATAATAAGCGATATCGGCAAAAACCGCCTCTAACACCTGCGTCAGATTATTGGTCAACACAGTAAATGTTCTCACTACCTGATCATAATTCTGTATCTGGCAATAATAAATGATTTTGTCAATAGTGGATTGTAACATGATATTGGTATTGTAAATCTGTTGTCTGGTCATTCCTCTGCGTCCCTTCCGCTTCTATTTTCTTTATCAACAGTAAAAGAACTGCCACACTGGAACTTATCTATTTCTGTTCAGTGTGACAGTCCTCCCTTTTCCGATTCATCAACAAATTCAGTTCACCTGAATCACTTTTCTCTTCTGCTGTTCCTGCTCCATGCGCTTTTTCTGCATTCGCAGTCTCACCTGTTCTAAAATCTGGTTCTTATGCAAGTCACTCATCTCCTTGGCCATATCCGTGTCCCGGATAGCGCTGTAGGAAGAGGTCAGGTTATAAGAAGTATTCTGATTATTCATAATCGTATAAGCCAGACGATTCGACTGTGCCCCAATGGAAGATTGCGCCGATGTAACCTTCTTCAGTGCATTATCAATATCCTTCAGGTTGAAGCTCTTGGTCACGTCAAAATCTGCTATTCCCAACTCCTCTAACGATGCGTTCACCATCTCCATCTCATGTCCGACACCTGACGGATTCGTTGCCAGCTCCATTGTTGCCATACTCCCGTCTAGCAGCTTCAGCCCGTTAAATTGCGTATTCTTTGCCACATCAGCAATACCCTTTTTAATCTGGTCAATCTCTGCCTGCATCATAGACAGTTCATCTTTGGAATAGACTGCGGAATTGGAAGCCTGCACTCCTAATTCACGGATTCTGCTCAGGGATTCATATATGGAAGAAAGAGCACCGTCCGCTACATTCAAAACACTGTTGCCACGTTCTGCATTTTCCGTTCCCACGTCATATCCATTTTTCTGGGTCAGCAGTTTCTCGGAAATGGATAATCCTGCCGCATCATCTGCCGCCCGGTTAATGCGATAACCGCTGGACAGATTGCGGTAATTACTCTCAATGCTAAGCGACATATGAACACCTCCTTCAATTCATGAAAAAATGTCTGTAAATTTGCCAATCCATTGACTGACTATATATTATTATCTATATTCTAACATATATGTTAAAAAACAGCAATTGTTAATTGCATAAATATTACCGTTTATGTGTATAAATGGAAATCCCTGCCGTAAACATCACAATGAACACCACCACTCCGAATATAACATGCAGCACACTTCCCTGAAAGGCAGGCCAGCACCAGGTAAGCGGCGATACTATCGTCAGCGGTTCTATCCGCCCGCCAATTCCTGCCACAGCAGCAGCCACGGCAGAGCTTCTCCCTGTCGTTGTCAGCAATGCAGCCAAAAAGCCAAGCAATGCCGGCAGCCTTGAAACCAGACATGGAAGCACGATTACCGCCAGCACAGCATCCTCCGAAACCCGTACCGCTCCCCTGCATGCCGCCATAAATAATGCAATGGCCAAATAGATCAGGCAAACCAGAAACAACAGCACATAATGCTGCAGCATATTCAATGCCATCTGCGATGAACCAAGCATCAAGGTGGTCAGCAAATTGACCAGCAAAAGCGAAGCACAGCTGATAAGCGTCTCCAAAACCCAGATAAGACCTTTTCCTAAAAAGATTGTTCTTCTGCTGATTCCGGCATTATGCAGATAGACCACCGTTTCCAGCCGTTCCTCGTCTGTCACAGAGACTGCCAGTTCCATCATACCCCCGTATATCAGATAAAACGGATATCCAAGCGCAAAAAGCTGCCATACATTAAACCACAAATGACCTGTCCAGCTCTTTAAACACAATAAATTTTTCAGCATATCCGGCCATTTCATATACGCTTTATTAAATCCCGGTATCAGAACATCAATCAACGTACACAGGATAAACAAAACCACTGTCACACAAAGCGGAATCAGTATCCGTTTTAACATTTTCCGTCGTTTTCTCGTCCACTCAAAATTGATAACCGTTTTCACGAAAGCCACCTCTCATAATTTTCAAACAACATTTCTTCCATTGTAAGTTCTTCTATATTAAAATTCTTACAACCTGTCATACTAAGGCGCAATCCAAGCTCTTTCATATCGGTTTCCCGATATAAAAAACGGCAATACCCCTTGCGCTTTACCAGCATTGTCATTTTGGCAGAAAGCATAGAGGAAACATTCCCACCCCACAATGTGATAACCTTCGCCGGAACCGGCAGCTGATTTCTGGCAAAGTTTCCGATCATATGACCATCTTTTAAAAAAATATAATCATGTGCAGGCAAGACGACGTCCTGATAATGCTCTGCCGTCAAGACCACGGTCGAGCCGTGCGCATACAGCGCAACAATCTCCTTTAATAACAATTTATATGTCTGCTCCGTCAACATGTCATAGGGTCTGCTTAACAACAATAAAGCAGGCTTCGCCATCATCGCCTGTATTACCGATACCAGTCGGTTCTGTTCAAAGGTCATATCCAGCAATAACTCTTCTTTATCGATATGAAATACATTGATCAGTCTGGCTGCTTCCTCGAATATCCGTTCATCGTCCTCTGCTATCCCCTGCAAAAAAGCGGCAACCGTCAAGCCGTCATAGCACACGATATCATCTGGCACATACTGTATGCGCCTCATAAAAACATTCGGTTTTTCTTTCTTCTCATCTACAGGATTCTCTTTTGCTGTCACTGCCTTTAAGCGGGAATACGCAACCTTTGCGGACTGTAGATTCTTCTTTTGAGAATGCGTACGCTTGGGACTATCCGCCATTTCCTGATGCCCGTTTCCCTTCAGCCACACTTTTTCCAAACCTGAATAATCTGTTTTTCCGGACTGCACACCCTGCAGTCCCGCCATTACTTTCAATACCTCAGCGGCACTTTCATCTTCGGAAATCAATGCCACCAGATGATTTTCCGCTATGTTTAGAGATATATCCTCCAAACCGATATTTTGCTGTCTGTTAACTGCCACATGCTCTAAGCGGCAAATAATATTGTCTGACATAACCTCATTTCTCCTCATTGTCGCTTTGACACAAAGCCTGCAGATACCCCATCAGTCTGGACCTTTTGACAATATCCAGTGTATGGTATTGCTGCAAGAGAATATAATCTTCCGATTGTTCATCAACCAACATATAATCCACATCCCACTTATCCCGATAATCAGAAGTATCCGATAACAATTCATTGGGTGTCATCTGTAATGCCTTACAAATAATCATCAGTTTATCCGATGCCGGATTCGTTTTCTTATGTTTCCAATCGCTAATTGTACTGGGAGTAATCCCTGTTCTGACCGCAAATTCCTGCTGAGAAATTCCTAACTCTTTTAACCGTTGAAAAATACGCTCACTGATTATCATTAATCTATAATCCCCTCTCTAATTGATACATTTAGTATGCGTTTGCGAAACTGGATTTTGCCGCCTTAATGCAGGCTCTCATATATCCGGTCTATATCATACTGCGGTGCAAAGGCTTTCGCCACTTCAACTATTTTTTAATCTCTCGAACATCTTCCTCTAAGCTGTCTGCTATCTCTTCTATGCTTAGATTCCGGGCAAGCTTTTTGCATACCTGTCCAATCAAATGTATGTCTGCCCCTTGCTCACGTCCTTCCTCTCTGCCCTGCTGACGTCCTTCTTCCCGTCCTTCTTCCCGTCCCTCTTCACGTCCCTCTTCACGTCCGATTTTCCTCTCTTCTCTTCTGGCATCATCCATAAAAATCTGCAATGTCATATATTCCCGCCTCCATTCCTGGCTTGCCTTCACCCGGGTAACTTCCTCCTGCAATGCCTGAGCAAAAGCTCCCTGCGGCGCCATTCCGTTAAAAAAGTCCATCAGTTCCTGAAGCTCTTCGTCTATGTCCTTCATCGTTCCCGCAGTGTTTACGAATATCTTTTCCACGCCGTCCTCTAATGCCACAGAATAATCCTCTTTACAAAGATTCTCAAAGGAATAGATATAAACTGTACCCCTTGTCAAGGACATTTTTTCAAATTTGTTATAGGGAACATATT
>JAMPAW010000113.1 GCA_023666975.1 Clostridium sp. | reverse complement strand
TTCTTGTGGGGTTGATTTTGGGCTATGTGGCAATCAATTATTCCTTGAAATGGTCTGTTGCCTTGCATATTATAAACAACTGCCTGTTTGGGGATTTGCTGACGGAGGCAATAAAAGGATTTTCAGAAACTGTACAGGAATATATCGTATCAGGGATCATATGGGTCTTTTTTGTGCTTGCCGTTATCTTATTGATAAAACGGCGGAAAGAGGTAAAGCAAAAAATTGGACTTTGCATGGAAAATAAAAAATATTACCAATACGCTTTTACCTCCCTGTGGTTTCTGATGTTTTTCATCGCAAGCACGATTCTAAGTCTGCAGGTGATAGAAAAAATGTAGGGGCTCTTATGAAGAAATATACACTGTCCATTATTGGTATTGTGGGGCTGATAGCAAGTTTTATCTGGATGATGCTTTCACAGTCCTCCGTAGGAGGAGTTTGATTATTGGCACAAGTAAGTGCAACGTCAATCGGGATAGGGATTGCAATGGCGGAACATATCGACCCAGTACGACCATGGAATAATAAATCAAAGTAGAAAGAAGGAATATACAATGAAAGAAAACGCAATTTCCAAAATTAACAAAATGGGGAAAATCGGCACTACGCTTGCCACGATCGCCAAAGTATTCGTGATTCTCGGTCTGGTATTCACCGCCGCCGGAACGATACTCTGCGCCTGTCTTCCGAAAGATTTCCTGACGATGCAGATCGACAGCAATCTCCTTATGGACATCAACTTTGCCTCTGTTGGTGCGCAGGCAACTGACGAAGAGGTATCGCAGATGCAAAAAGAGATTGAGCAGTCGCTGAAGGAAGAGGGTATCGTAAATGCCGTCAGCGTAAACAACAGCAGCATATCCCTTGATTTTGCCAGCGATTTCTCCAGCGGTCTCGTGGATTTGGTGGAATTCAGCCTGCATAAACTTGTCTGGCCTATGCTGGCTGCCCTCCTCTATCTTGTGATGACTCTGGTCACCCTGTTTTTTATCAGTTCCCTTTGCAAGACCTTTAAAAACTGCGCATCCCCATTCGAGGACGAGGTGATCCGCAAGATGAAAATGCTCGCCTACTCGCTAATTCCCTGGACGATTCTCTCCTCGGTCTATGATGCCATTGCCGAAAACCTTTTCTCCAACTCTTTTCATCTAAGCATTGGCATTGATTTAGGGATGGTCGTTACGGTTTTAATTATTCTGGCTTTAGCTTACATCTTCCAGTATGGCGCAGTATTACAGCAGGAATCAGATGAAACGTTATAGAATAGGGGGATGTTCAAATGGGAAAAATCATATTACGCTTAGACCGGGTGATGGCTGACCGCAAAATGAGTTTGAATGAATTATCCGAAAAAGTCGGTGTCTCCAATGTCAACCTATCCAAAATAAAGACGGGCAAAATCAGTGCGATCCGTTTTTCCACGCTGGAAGCAATCTGCGAAGTCTTAGACTGCCAGCCCGGAGATATTCTGGAATACGATAAGGATGCCAGCCACGAAGGAGGGTAATACCAAAAGCCCGGCAAGCTGTTGCGCTGTCGGGCTTTGTCTTCTATTCCATTTCAAAAGAAATCTCCTTATGGTATGCACAATTCTCCAAAAGAATCTCCTTAAAGGTTTTTCCGTTATAAGTTTCTGCCTCGGGATCATTCCAGTAAATCCCTTTTAATTCGTCTAACCACAAAAGCTCATTGACAAGAAAGAGATCGACCGTGGAAACGTCATGGTCTCCAATCTCTAACACATTTACCCAGCCATCATTTCCGTCCACCAGCTTCCCATCAGCATCCAGCATCACCGGGAAATAGCGTTTGGCGCTGTCTTTGGAAATGTCAGGGTAAGTGTACATCGTTATCTCAAAACGGTCTTTAACCACTCTTTCAAAACCGATTCCCTGTTCGTTTTTCTCATTAATCTCCACCACCTGCATATCGGATTTATCCATGGTCACATCCAAATCAAAAATCCACGGCCCGCAGTATGTGGCTGCTAAACGGTCATCGTAATCCAGGTGTTCGGTATCCCATTTCAGCATCCATGCTTTCCACTCCTCATCAGACATGGCTTCCATCTCTTCCTCTGTCAGACCAAAATCCGGTGCCTCCACTTCTACCAAACCGCCAACCAGACGGTTCAGCTTTAACTCCACAGAATATGTCTCCGGAATTTCTAACGCAGGGGCATTGTATCCGGTTACTTCATTTAAGTCAAATCTTAACAGGCCGGCATAAGTATTCTCGTCGATAAAAGCTCCGTCCAATGTCGGTGTCAGATAAGCCTTGCCCGCCTGAAATCCAGACTTCCCTGCCGCCTCTTCAACCAAAAAGCGAAAATTTCCCGTTGCCTCTCCAAAATGAAAGGAATCCATCTCCGGAAACTTCTCCTCGGACTGAATCTGCACGGTAACATAAAGCGCCTGCGAGTTGCAGTACATTTCCGACAGGGTTATCGTCACGCCATCTACTGTCTGCACATAGCCCGATTTTTCCTCCCCATCAACGTTCTCCTCCGCACCTTCCGAAGCGGAAACCTCCTCTGCGCCCACCGTTTCAAAAGCTTTCTCGTCTGCCAGCTTCTCTCCGATTCCACTGTAATCACCGGAATATGGAAAGTCATCCTGCATTTTTTCAAAAATATGCCCGAGCAGCGGTAAATTTGCCGCAAAAGACGGATTACTTATACAAAATACAATGCCGCACACAAATGCCGCTGCCACTGCTCCCCCTCTATAAGCCCACAATTTTAAATTGCGTTTCCTTTGCTGCGTGGTAATCTTTTCCAAACTTTCTGTCACTACCCGGTTCAATTCCTCCGGTACCGGTATTTCCCGAAATTCCATCTTCATATATATCTTCCTCCATTAATAAATGTCTAAGGTCTGATTTTGCCCTGTTTAAGTATGCCTTCACGGAACCCTCTGGTATATCCATGACATAGGCAATCTCACTGATTTTCAGTTCATTAAAATATTTCAGAATAATCACGGTTTTGTATTTTTCGGAAAGCAAATCAATTGCCTGATATAAATCCAGCTTTTCCTCACTGGACACCATACCGTCATCTGCCGCAATCTGCATATCGTCCAAATTTTCACTATACCGTTCACTGCGGTAATAATCCGCAATCGTATTCCTCAGCACCCTAGTAATCCACGTTTTAAAATACGCAGGATTTTTCAAAGAATGCACGGAACGGAAACCGCTTAAAATACATTCACTGACCATATCCAGTGCAATCTCCTGATTCTTCACAGAGAGCATGGCGGTACGGTACAAATAATCCTTATATTCCTGAATCAACTCACCGTATGCCTCGGCATTGCCATGAACCGCTTTCACCGCCAGCTTTTTTCTTTTTTTGTCCTCTATCAACTCCTGTCACACCTCTTTTCTATGAGTATCCGCCATAAGCAAAACTCACTATTTCCAAAACCCAGTTGTGAAAACTTAAGTTCTGCTCATGGCTATAAGTATTCCGGAATCATCTTATTTTTATGATACATTTATTAGTCGTGCCTGCCAGCAAAAAGGTTACAACTCCAATAAAATTTTAAACGCAAAGGAAAGGATTGCCAATCGGGATATTTTCATATAATATAGAAGACAGAAAATCTGAACCCGCCAATCACCAGACAGGTTCACAGAAAACAGGAGGATTGCCATGAATACAAACAAGCACAAGGAGCAGACGGCCAAAAATTCTTTCGGAACGGAAATAGAATCTGGTGTTCCCAGAGAAATTCCCGAATCCATGAAAAAGAAAAAGGCTCTGGCATACAACCAAAACCAGCTTGCAGTGGAGCGAACCGAGTTTGCAAAAATACGGACGGATTTGGCATTTACCAACAGCAGGCTCGCAGTTGACCGCACACATCTGGCCTATCTCCGAACCGTCGTTTCGCTAATCGGCAGCGGCGCCACAGTCTACAAAGCGCTTCCGCTGCTCGGCATTTCTCAGGAATTTACTTCCCTGCTCACAGCATTCTTACTGATTGCCGCCGTCTATTTTATCTACAAAGATATCACCACCTATCCCAAAATGCGGCGGCATCTTGAGGAAATGGAAAAACAGGCAAGCGAGCTTGCCACAAAAGTGGAAAACCATGTTTACCGGGTAGACGACGATGTTTGAACTTACAGAATATCATTTTGAGATTACCGTTGCTATTTTCCCCCATTTACTTTACAATTAAATAGCATAACACCACAATGAGGAGAGAAAAGGAGAATAACATGACATTAAAAACAGACGAACAGCAAAGCGGACTCTCATTTAAAGACCCCGCTTCCCAGACCGATTATTCCGGTCAGACCCCGGCAGACACTACCTCTGCCGACACTTATAGCAATCCGGCAGCATTTAATCCTGAGTTTGATGATACATACAAATATACACCAAGCTCAAGCATGAAAAAGGACATATCCTTCAAAGAATTTTATAAGGATTATTGCTCTGCCGATATCAAGAAAAATATAAACGGTTCCGCCATTGCCCTATATGTCTGCAGCGGTATTACCCTTTTTGCTGCAATAGCAGTCTCCCTGTTCGGAGTCGATATTATGGCTGGTGTCATTGATGCTATTCTGATACTGGGGCTGGCACTTGGCATACAGATAGGCAAAAGCCGTGCCTGCGCCGTAATTATTTTGGTCTATTCGATTTTTAACTGTCTATATTCACTTGTGACAACAGGGCGATTAAGCGGATACCTGATTATTATCGCCGCTGTATACGCTACCATAGCTACATTCAAAGCCCGGAAAGAATACAACGAATATATCAACGGATAGTATACACAACTGCACCGTACCCGCTGCTTAGAAAACAGTGGGTACGGTATCATTCTTTATCCATTTCTATCGTTTTTCCTCTTATTCCGTATTTCAACATCACTTTCCGTTCTGTTCTCTTAACTGCATAAAAAATTCGTCCTCCGGCATTGGCTTTGCGTAGTAATACCCCTGCACCTGGTCACAGCCGATATTTTTTAACAGCTCAATCTGGTCCTCTGTCTCTACACCCTCAGCCAAAAGCCCCAGGTCCAGCCGGTCTGCCATAGAAGCCACCTGCTCCAAAATTAATCTTCCCTTACCTGACACCAGCATATTCTCCATGAATTTTCTATCCAGCTTTATCACATCAAACGGTGTCTCCAGTAGAATGTTTAACGAGGAATAACCGCTTCCGAAATCGTCCATCAAAAGAGTGAACCCTTCCTCCTTCAACTGCAATGCCTTCAGACTGACCTGCTGCCCGTCTGCTGTTTCCGTAATTTCCAATTCGAGTAACTCCTTGGGAATCCGGCTGCGCTCTATCATATCCGAAAGCTTATATATACACTCATCGTCCAGCAAATGGACTCTCGACATATTGACCGATACCGGACAGTCGGTAATCCCCAAATCAACACACTTTTTGATAAAACGGCACGCCTCTTCCCATATGTAATAATCCACCCGTTTTACAAACCCATTTTCCTCAATAATCGGAATAAACTGGTTCGGATAAATCATGCCCCTTTGCGGATGCTTCCACCTCACTAATGCCTCTGCACCGATAATCTTATTCTGAGCAATACTGTACTTCGGCTGCAGATACATCACAAACTGCCGCTCTGCAATAGCCGCCTGCATATTCTCTTCAATAAACTTTCTGTTGTAGAGATTTTCCTTAAACTGCTCCTTATAAAAAAGAATATTCATCAATATATTGTTCTTGACGGACTTTCTTGCCATGGCAGCCCGGTCTTCCATCTGCCTAAGCTCCATCTCCTTGTCCTCCACCGTATATACGCCGTAAGACATCTGCAGTTTTACTTTCTTATACTGCGTGATTTTTGCGTCGATATGGTGGATAAATTCCATCAGCTGATCCTCTCGGTCATACTCTGTAACCACCATAAAGACATCGCTTCTCAGGTTAATAAAATACTGCTTATCATTGCAGCATTCCTTTAACTGGTTCCTGATAAAGTCCAAAACCTCATCACCAAATTTTTCTCCATATAAGTCATTGACAATCTTAAATTTGCGAATATCAAACTGAATAAATGCCACATCTCTGGAAGTGGAATATAGAAGATTATTGACATTTCTACGGAACCGTTTGAGCCTGCTCATATTTTTCAGTACGCTCTGCATCTCATCATTTTCCGGTATATCCTCTAATTCCAGACTGCTCTCCGTTATATCCTTTAAATGCTCTGCCAGCATATCCTCCAAAATCTCGATACTGATATCCAATGCCGTAGGACACTTCTGTAAAATTAATCCTTCCTGACGGATAGCTGCCATTCCCTCCGGTTTGGAAATATCTTTGCCCAGAATATCCCGGCAATAAATATTTCCGCTCATCTTTTCGGTAAACCGATGGATAAACTCGTCTGTCTTCTTATTGCCGTATACCTCCAGTTCCCTGTCCTGGGCATCATAAAATCCCAGTGCCATTCCCAGCACCAGCATTGATGCAGTAATACAGCCACAGGTTCCTCCCTGGCGCATGCCCCCTCCAAAGCATGTACTAATTTTGAATGCTGTCTTTAAATCCAGACCAAAGTCACCGGCAAACGCGCCAAAAAGCGCCTGCGAACAATGATATTTCTGATGTAACAGCTGATATGCCTTCTCCTTATGTGTCATAGCTGCCTCCTCTTCTTCGCTTAGCAAATCCCTGTCTACTACTATATACTATTTTAATGCTGTTGGGAAGAGGACAAAATAAAACTTTTATTGCCTCTCCATGCAAAAACCTGCCTGTAACGGAAGCCGCGCTCGCACAGACAGGAACCCAAAATCACTATTTTATTCACCGCACAGCAGCATATACTCTTCCTGACTCCATCGACAGCATGCACACATGCAAAATTGCCATTGCTGCCTTCGAGCAGACACCCACAATATATTTACAGTCCTCCTCCACAGAATGTACGCCTCTTCGGATATAATTTCTATGCTCCTCCTTAAGAAATTTGCAAATATCCGCTACACTCTGAAACCGTTCCATATCCTCAAGGTCTACACTTGCCTTCCATTTCTTGAAATCCTTCTCACCAATTCCTTTGATGTAAGAGCGCAGTTTATGTTTTAGCTGTCCCTCATATATGCAGTGCTGCTTCATATTCCCCATATATTCCTTGTTGTGAGGATAAGTAAAATAATCCGCAATATAGTGAACCACCTCTCCAAGCCTCGTAAAATATACCGTAGACAAATCATTCAAATTGCTATAGCCGTGTGTCAGTTTTTCAATCCCCCGCTCCACCAAATCAAAGGTCGCCGTAATCTCATGCCGCTTTGTCAAAAAAGAAGGTTTGCAGTCCGGTAAAATACTTCCAATGTAAAATGCTTTCTTATGCTTGTCAAAATTCTGCATGCCAGAAACGTTTACAATATGTCTGGCCAGTGAAATATGTGATTTTTTACGCATAACAGCCTCCTGTCCCAATACTTGCCATTGCTTGCTACTTCATCTATTATAATCTTATTCTTTGCAAATAACAATGTAAATACCTACAAATATTTTTGGTAATAGTTGTTATCCCCGCTCAATGTACAAAAGTGATCGTAAAGCATGTATAACTTCCCTCTTCACTCTTCACATGTATGCTGCCGCCCATTCCCTCCACAATCGATTTTGTCAAAGACAGTCCGATTCCTACGCTGTTCGGATTTACCTCCTGATGCACCCGGTAAAATCGTTTAAATATGTTGGGAATTTCTTTCTCCGGTATTCCCGTTCCCTCATCGTTTATACTAATGCGGGTATAGACCGCTGTCTGTTCCACCTCTATCCATATCCTTTTTCCGTTACCGGAATAATCCGATGCGTTCTTTAACAGATTGATAATGGCTTCCACCAGCCAGTCTCCGTCACAGACAAGGGAAGTATTTTCCGTACAGTTCACTTGAAGAGTCTGTTCTCTCTCCTGCACAAGAAACTGAACGCCCTCCGCAGCCTGCATAAGCAGCGGTTTCAACCGTCTGTCACTCTGTTCAAACTGAATAGCTCCCGCCTCGATTCGTGCCAGCTTCAGCATGGATAAAACCATCCATTCCATCCGGTCCAGCTGATTAGCCGTTTCCGTTAATATCTGCTTTCGCTTTTCCGGCTCCTTTATCTTATCCTCTAAAAGCAAATCGACAAATACATTCATTGAGGCCAGCGGAGTCTTTAACTGGTGGGAAATATCCGAAATAATATCCCGCAAAAAAATTTTTTCTTCCATTTCACGGTTTCTGCTCTGCTTTAAAACATAAAGCATCTTATAAAAATTACTATAGAGAATACCCACACTCCCCTCGCGGTATTCCTCCGACGGAGGCTCCTCGTCCTTCTCGATCACATCGGTCATCAGCGCAGAAACATTTTCTATCTCTTCATACACCTTATTGAGCCTGCGATAACCGATTATATAAAATCCAATTACAAATACCGCAATAATCCCGATTAATTCAAACGCTTTCTCCGTAAATTTACCCCAAACAGCCAAACTCCATATTGTCACAGCCAAAAAAAATAAAAATGCCATAATCAAATAGGCTGCCTTAAATCTGCTCCGCTCATAACTGCTTCTCATCTCATCATCTCCATTGCCGTAACCGGTTTTATATGACACCTTATTTTCTCTTTCTGAAACGATAGCCGATTCCCCGGACGGTTTCAATCCAATCCGCATCTGTGCCCAGCTTATTCCGCAGACGCTTCATATACACGGAAAGCGTATTGTCGTCCACAAAGGACTCTTCCGTATCATACAGCCTCTCTAACAGCTGGCTTCTGGTCAATACCACTCCCTCATGCTTCACCAGTTCCCTTAACAACCGCAGTTCACTCGTTGTACATTCCACAGGCTTTCCCTGAAACAGCAGTCGAAATTCCTCCGGGTAAAACTGGTGGCTGCCAAACTGGCAGCATACCCGGCTGCTCTCTTTTAACAGTCTGGAACGTCGAAGATTGGCCGTAATTCTGGAAAAAAGCTCCCTGACCCGGTAAGGCTTAGTCACATAATCGTCCGCACCGGTTTCCAGTCCCTGCACAATGTTTACCTCCTCACCTACCGCCGTTAAAAAGATAATCGGTATATGCTGATTATCCTGCCGGATTTCCCGGCAAAAATCAAATCCGTTTCCGTCCGGAAGCATAACATCTAACAAAATCAAATCCGGCTCCTTCTCCAATGCCTCTCTTGCCTTTTCCAGACTTCCCGCATGAATCACATTGTAGCCCTCTGCCTGAAGCGCATATTCAGTTCCCATAGCTAAGGCGAAATCATCTTCCACCAATAAAATCGTATCTTTCATATCACTTTCTATCATACCACATACAAGAAAAAAAGGACATTCCGAAATGAAACGAAATGCCCTGTCCTTCTTTTCCATTAATATTTATATACCTTCAAGGTTCTCTTTCCGAATGCTTTTGCTTTCTTATGTGTAGAGAAGAAAATATCAATATGGTTGCCTTTTACTCCGCTGCCGCAATCCTCTACCGTATACACGATACCGTCGATAACAACCTGCGTTCCGTAAGGCAGTATGCTTGTATCTGCCGCAATGGTCCTACCCTCTGTCGGTGTCGTACCGCTGGCTGTCTTACCGCTTCCGCCGCTGCATTTATCACAGCCGCAATATGCAGTAATCGTAAATGTTCCTATACACTCGCCGGACTCCGTTGCCGTAACCGGTGTGGTAGTCGCACCCTGATAAGTGTCACTGTTTGAAGCAGGGGCATTGGAATTACCGCCTGTACTACCATTGCCTGTTGACTGCTTAGCTGCCTCCGCCAGTCTCTTAGCTTCCTCTTCTGCCGCCTTTCTTGCTGCCTCTTCCTCGGCTATCCGCTGCAATTCCTCAGCGGATACGGCAATTTCATAAAACTCATCTACTTCTACAAAACTAGATGAAACATAACCGACCTGACCGTCCTCTAACATAACCGGCAGCCATTCAATCTCCTCCTGATTGGCAGATTCTTCTGTATCTTCATCTTGTTTCTTCTTATCTTCTGCCTTCTCTGCTACAACTTCGATAACATCATCTTCTGAATCTGCGTTTTCCTCAGTCTTCTCTTCTTCCTGTCCGCTCTCTGATTCATCTAAAACCGTAATGGTATCATCTTTATCTAATACGACAAGAATTGCAGAATCCGTTGATTTCTCAGAACGAATATTTACACCGTCCTCCAACACAGTTCCGTGAAGGGTGACAAAATCTGTCGCAAATTCCTCTGCACTTTCTCCTGTCAACACATATTCTGTCAATACATATCCTTCCACGTCACCGGACTTAATCTTTGTCCATTCACCCTCTGTACCTTCTACAACGGCGATTGCCCCCTGCTTCATCGAGCCGACAAACTCTGCCTCCGTGCTTGGCTCTTTGCGGATATTCAAAGTTCCCTCCACATTGGCAATACATTTATTCGCAAACTCGCTTTCTTCTTCCACAGGCTCTTCCTGCTCAACCGCTTCCAACATAGCGGTAACCTGCGCTACAATCGATTCCGTCGATATATCCTCTGTAACAATGGTTTCTTCACTGCTTTCTTCCGGCTGCTGTATCTCACTCTCTGTCACCGGTTCTCTCGTGACATCTTTGCGCTCGTCCTCATTGCCAAACAATGCGTCCTTTACGCTTACTGATGCATCTACTGTCACTACATCACTGTTCTCTTCCGGCTGTCCAATCACCAGACAACTGATAATCAATGCCGACACTACAACTGCACAAAAAAGCAATTGCATATTGCGCACAAAATATCTTCCGTTAAAAATATGCTTTTTCATATAGAGTTTATAGCGTTCTGTCATTACAGCTCTTCTGTTATGCCGCATGTTTCTTTCCTCCATCAACCTTCAGCTTACTGCTGCCATTTCTTTCCTATGTTGATTTCTACATTATAAGCCATAAATTTCCATACCAAAATGTTACAAACTTGTTACAATCTGTAATATAGCACGTAACAAAATAAATGTCAAGACA
>JAMPAW010000112.1 GCA_023666975.1 Clostridium sp. | reverse complement strand
TGGGGACCGCAACCATGGAGGGACACCGGATTATGTCCGGGAGCTTACGGCAATTATCAAGGAGACGTTTGACCGGGGCGGCAATGTGGTCATTCCCTCCTTTGCAGTCGGCAGAACGCAGGAGCTGCTTTACTTCATCAGAAAAATTAAATATGATTGCCTGCTGCCGGAATACGAGGATTTTGAAGTGTATGTGGACAGTCCGCTGGCAATAGAAGCGACGAATATATTCAATAAAAATGTAGAGAGCTGCTTTGACGAAGAGGCAATGGAATTAATCCGGCAGGGAATTAACCCGATTGCATTTCCGGGACTGAAGACGGCAGTAACCAGTGACGAGTCGCGGGCGATTAATTTTGACGCCAAGCCGAAGGTCATTATCTCGGCATCGGGTATGTGTGAGGCCGGAAGAATCCGACATCATTTAAAACATAATCTGTGGAGAAAGGAATGTACAATCCTGTTTGTGGGCTATCAGGCTCACGGAACGCTGGGACGCAGCATTTTGGAGGGGGCTTCTAACGTAAAGCTCTTTGGTGAACTGATTGAAATTAAGGCAAAGATTCAGCGATTGGACGGTATCAGCGGACATGCCGATCAGGAAGGTCTGCTTCGCTGGCTTCATTCGTTTGACCCCAAGCCGAAAGTGTTTGTGGTGCACGGTGAAGACATGGTGTGTGAGCATTTTAAAAATATGATACAGGAAGAGGGGTATGAGGCGATTGCCCCGTTTTCCGGGGCCGAGTTTGATATGGCTGCCAATGAATTGATTTTCCAGGGCTTTGCGACGAAGAAGGTGAAGGTAAGCCAGAAAGCATTTCGTGCACAGGCGATATTCGACCGTCTTGTTGCAGCCGGAAACCGGCTGCTTACTGTCATTGCGCATAATAAAGGCGGTGCCAACAAAGATTTGGTGCGCTTTACCGACCAGATTAACAGCCTGTGCGATAAATGGGACCGATAATCGGACGGTGAAAAGTAAAATAAAGGGCTTTCCGGTACATCAAATCAGGTGGGTTACCGGCAGATAAGCGGGAAGTCCGTTTTGGTAAGGGATATATGGCTCTCCTGTAATCAGGGGGGCCATATATTCGATAAGCTCCGGGGTGATATCATTACCGGCATCGTTTATCCATTCTCTCGGAATCGATTTGGCCTTATTGGCGATACCTTTAATGTCCGCAGTTTCGATAGCCACCTGATAAGGTGAATTGGAGACGCGGTTTAGCGTCAGCATACATTTTGACAGGTTATTTGCCGCACATGCCACAGCATATTGTCCCAGTGAAAAAGACTCCTCAATATCGGTCAGTGACGAGTTGTGGGCAGCGCACCGCTGCAGTACGTTCAGCTCTATAGAACGGCATTTTACATTTATTGCTTCCTTGACGAAATATTCCAGACATTTGCCGGTACCGCTCAGCTGTGCATGTCCGAACTGGTCACTGGTCGGCTTGGACGCACTGAAATAATTTCCTGATTCATCGCGGATACCCTCGGATACCGCAATGATCACGTTATTCTGTAGCGCCAGCTGCTTCTTGACATCAACGATAAACTGATCTTTGTCAAAGGGCACCTCCGGCAGATAAATCAGGTGAGGGGCACTGCTGTAGGAATTTCTTGCCAGTGCTGCAGCCGCAGTAAGCCAGCCGGCGTCCCTGCCCATAACCTCGATAATGGTTACGCTCTTAACGCTGTAGATAAAGGTATCATGGGCGATCTCCAAAACGGAGGAGGCAATGTATTTGGCAGCAGAGCCATAGCCCGGTGTATGGTCCGTGACTAACAGGTCATTGTCAATGGTCTTGGGGATACCGATAATGCGGATATCACTGCCGATTTGTTCTCCGTAATGGCTTAGCTTGGATACCGTGTCCATGGAATCGTTGCCTCCGATGTAGAAGAAGGCACCGATGTTGTATTTTCTAAACTGATTGAAGATAAAGGCGTAGTCGGCATCATCATCTTCGTAGTCGGGAAGCTTGTAGCGGCAGGAACCGAGATACATGGACGGGCTGATTTTTAATGTCTCAATGAAATCGGGAATGGCAGCCTGACGCTCGCTTAAGTTGATGATATTTTCGTTTAATATACCGAGAATGCCATACACGGAGCCGTATACGGTATCGTATTGCGGGCTTTGGATAACTTTGTCAATAATGCCTGCCAGAGAGGCGTTGATGGCAACGGTTGGCCCGCCGGATTGGGCGACGATTACATTTTTCTGGGACATAGGGATTCTCCTTTATCATAAATAGTTTGTTTGTGAATGGTCTATGACCGTTCATCATTGGATAAAAATATCATGTGTGTTTGGTATATTTATGATACGTGAAAGAATATGAAATTTCAAGATATATTTTTCTTGTATTTTTCCCGTATTTATTGTATAATTTTTTTATGTTCAAGGAATGTTAATAAAGTAGAACTTCTGGGGTGCATGACAACTCCTGTGATTTTGAACCTACATTTATTTTTATGGGATACCGATATCTATAAGCAGATGCCAGGCCTGCATAGACTGGAAGGCAGATTCTTATGTGTGGAAGCCCACCTAGCTTGGCTAGGACTCAAAATACAGGAACCGGCATTTCCGGTTGTTCTACTTAAGAATAGAGAGAAGTACCGTAGATAATATCATATGTGCTATGAAAAGCTACGAAAGATAGTACATAACATACAAAAGAAAAACAAAGCAGCATAGATGTCAAAGCTCAGGCTTTCATCGATTTGCTGCTTTATTTCTGCAAATCAGGTATTGCGAACGCTGCAAAATAAGAAGGAGATAGAGATGAAAAGGCGGAAAGAGGGAAAGAAAAAGAAGAAAAAGGGTTGGCTTGTCCTGCTGGTACTGGTACTGCTGGGGGTTGCCGGAGGTGTGCTGATTAAGACAGCCTTTTATGATCGATTTGGTGAAGGCATGATGACAAATGCAGAGGCAAACCGGCTGATTAGTTATCTGGGAATCGGAGAGTATGATTATACAGACCGGCTGGCCTCTTCATTTACGGTTAAATCGGCGAAGAAGCTGTTAAAAGCGGCTGATATTTCCTATGATCAGGTGGAGCCGGATTTGGAGTATGTTCCGGGTTTTTTGCCGATGACCAGAAAGCAGTTTGAGACTTTATATGACTCCATTGTGCAGGCGCAGGAGCTGGGACGGTTAAGCCGGCAGGATTTGTACATATATAACATTGACAGTGCAAATGATAAAGAGATTAACGGTATTCTCTATGAGGTTGTCAGTACCAATAACGGCGATTATTATATGGAAAAGGATTACGGAATGGACCATGCTTATGCAGGCCGGGTAATGCAGCTTTATGTTTCCAATAATGAGATTATATTATGCTTAGGGGAGAGTGACAGTGAGATTACGATATCGAATGCCTATGCTTCTAAGGTGGCAGAGGAAGATGGGAAACATATGTTATATGCCTATGTAGACGGTGCCGCCAGAAAGTTCGAGCTGGCAAAGGGAGCGGGTATCAGCGAATCCATAGCAGCCTGCCTCTGTGATATACAGATTACCAACAAAGGAATTACCGGGATTATTGACCATTCGGCAGAACTGACCGATGCAAAGGTAACGGCATATACGGAGGGAGCCCTTACCGTAGATGGCTATGAGGAACCGTTATATTTGTCGAATGTATTTAATGTCTACAAAATAAACGGAGAGTTTCGGGCAATGAAATCTGCGGGCACACTGATTGGATATGATAAGGTGTCACTCTATATCAAAGACAATCTTGTGGAGGCGGCGCTGATTACCGAGGATATCTATGCCAAAAATATCCGTGTGCTGATTGGGACTACGGATTATACCGGCTATTATCATAACAGCGTGCGGATAACATCAGATGTAGATTTTACTGTGGCTTACGGAGACGTGGTAAGGGAATGCAGTGCGAAGGAGAGTATAGAGTTCCGCAACGGAAGTGAAGAACTGGCCGGCGGAAGTGCAAGGATAACGGCCAAGGAGGAGGGCGGAAAAATTACCGTTTCTTCGATTCAGCGGCAGAGCGGAGCACCGTCATACCGTGGGACAATCGAGCTGGCACGGGACGATCAGGGAGTGCTTGTCGTCAATGAACTGCCGGTTGAAGAATACCTGTACGGTGTTGTGCCGAGCGAAATGCCGGTATCCTATGAGCCTGAGGCATTGAAGGCGCAGGCAATCTGTGCAAGGGCATATGCTTTCCGGCAGATGGAAAGTGATAATTATGCGAAGTATGGCGCTCATTTGGACGACAGTATTTCCAGTCAGGTGTATAACAATGTGAAAGAAGACGAGCGGGCAGTATTTGCCGTGGACGATACTTATGGCGTTGTTCCGTGCTATGACAATTCCGTGATAGAGGCATTTTTCTTTTCTACCTCATGCGGCACAACCAGCAATAACAGTGCAGTGTGGGGAGGCAATCAGGAACCATATCTCTTGGACACGATGGAGACAGAACTGAATGATATAGCAGATTTAAGTAATGAAGACAGCTTCCGCTCATTTATTGACGGGGAACTGGGAACCGGATTCATTGAGGCGGCGGAACCGTTTTTTCGCTGGACAGTGAGCTTTACTGCAGAACAGATGAATGAAGCGATTAACAGTCATCTGTATGACCGTATTCAGGCTATGCCGGAATATATTCTGGCAATGAACGCAAACGGTGAATATGAGAAAAAGGCGATTGGCAGTATTGGCGATTTGCAAAATATTGAGGTGACCGAGCGGGGAGACAGCGGCATTATTGAGGAAATGGTCATCACGGGAACGGCGGAAACAATCCTCGTCAAAGGACAGACCAATGCAAGGGCACTGTTAAGTCCCGAAGGGGTGACAATCAGTAAACAGGACGGTTCTACCGTTGAAGGGTGGGCTACTCTGCCGAGTGCCTATTTCTATGTGGATTATGGGGAAACGATTACCCTCCGGGGAGGCGGCTTTGGCCATGGTGTTGGTATGAGCCAGAACGGGGCCAACGATATGGCAAAGCTGGGCTATAGTGCCGGCGATATTATACGGCATTATTATACGGCAGTGGAATTGAAGGATATGTATGAGATGCTGGGGAAATAATATCAATGAAGAGAGATAAATGATAGGCGGGAGAGGCATGGATAGTATTCGGAAAAATGAAATATTGGCCAAAATGAAATTATTTGTCAATTATGCCGGCAAGTTCAGCGCAAAAATCAGCGACAGTTATACGGCCGCCTGTGCGGCGCAGGCAGCGTTTTTTATTTTGTTGTCTGTAGCTCCGCTGGTTTCTCTGCTGTTGGCAGTGACTACTTATCTGCCCTTTTCTCCGGAAGATGTGCTACAGGTTATACCGGATGATTTTAGTGCATATGCTAGGGATATTATTGAAGGTTTATCTGACAGTGCGAAAACAGTTATTTCATTGTCGACCGTTACGCTTCTGTGGTCTGCATCCAAGGGGATTGCGGCACTGATGGAGGGGTTTAACAGTATGTACCAGTTAAGGCAGGAATATAGTTTTTTGAAGTCAAGGCTGATTGCGATTGTGTATACGGTGCTGCTGATTGTTGTGTTTGCGGTAGTCATGTCGGTTTACGTGACGGTTTCGCATTATTACAAACTGTCTATCCATGGTCTTTTCGAGAAGGAATCGGTGGTAAAAAATATTTTGCTTCTGGTTCGTTTTGTGTTGGGGTGGCTGTTGTTTTACGGTTTTATTCTCATGATGTTTGTCGTCTTGCCGGGGGGCTTTGGCCTGCCGATGGGGAAGGAAGAAAAGGTGAATCTGGGGAAGCGGATTCAATCGCAGATGCCGGGAGCAGCATTTTCTTCAGTTGCATGGCTGGTGATTTCCCGTGTGGTCGTCATATACATTGAACATTTTCCGAATTTTTCGGTGATGTACGGTTCGCTGGCGGGAATTGTCATTGCCATGCTATGGCTGTATTTTTGCATGTATTCCCTGTTTATCGGAGCAGTAATTAATTATTTATTATCAAAAGGATACTTGACACGGGTAAAAAAAATGTTACAATAGAAAGGAAAAAATGGTGAATAAGACGATGATGGTGCAAAAGAATGGTATGTTCCAGCAGAGAGAAAAGGTCACTGGCTGAAAACCTTTTTTGGTTCACATAGTATTTGAATTTCACACCGGAGTTTTAAAACGGAAGTTTTGTGTGAGACAGAGAGACACCCCGAACAGGGAGGTCTGTTTGGACAGACAGAATGGTAGGTTTTAACGGGTCATGAACGTTAATACATGATGAGAGCTAAAGCATATGCTTTGGAATCAGGGTGGTACCGCGAGCAAGTTCGTCCCTATGGGATGCCTTGCTCTTTTTTCATGTTAGCTATAAGCCATGCGAGTATAAGTGTCAAGCTACCTGTTGGGAGCTTGCTCACAAACAGGCAGTTTGGCGCTTATACTCATACGGCGCCAGCCGTGACCGAGATGAAGCGAAGCGTAATCGAGGTGAATGGATTGTGCGATTCAGTTTTGAAAATAGGTAATTTTAATTACCTATTTATGATAAAGAAAAAGGAGATAGATGATGAAGGAAAAGTTAGAGGCAATTAAAGCAGATGCACTGGCAAGGATTGAAGGTGCAAAGGACCTTGACAGCCTGAATGAAATTAAGGTTGCCATACTGGGGAAAAAGGGTGAATTGACGGCAGTGTTGAAAGGAATGAAGGATGTTCCGGCAGAAGAAAGACCGATGGTGGGACAGATGGTCAACGAGGCAAGGGCCGTGATTGAGGAAAAGATGGAAGAGGAAAGAACCAAAATTGCAAGGCTGCTTCGCACGGAGAAGATGAAACGGGAAACAATCGACGTCACTTTACCGGGCAGAAAAAATATGCGTGGACACAGGCACCCGAACCAGATTGCGCTGGAGGATTTAGAGCGTGTATTTATCGGTATGGGGTACGAGGTTGTGGACGGTCCGGAGGTAGAGTATGACCGTTATAATTTTGAACTGCTGAATATCCCGGCAAATCACCCGGCAAAAGATGAGCAGGATACATTTTATATTACGAAGGACATTTTACTTAGAACGCAGACTTCCCCCGTGCAGGCGAGAGTGATGGAGCAGGGTAAACTGCCTATCCGCATGATTTCTCCGGGAAGGGTATTCCGCGCTGATGAAGTAGACGCTACACATTCACCGTCCTTTCATCAATTAGAGGGACTGGTTATTGATAAGGGAATTACTTTTGCGGACCTGAAAGGGACCTTGGAACAATTTGCGAGGGAATTCTTTGGGGAAAAGACAAAGGTGAAATTCAGACCACACCATTTTCCGTTTACAGAGCCTTCTGCGGAGGTTGACATAACATGCTTTAAATGTGGAGGAAAGGGATGCCGCATGTGTAAGGGAAGCGGATGGATTGAGATTCTTGGCTGTGGCATGGTGCATCCGAATGTATTAGATATGTGTGGAATTGATTCAAAAGAGTATCAGGGCTTTGCATTCGGTATCGGATTAGAGCGTGTAACCCTTTTGAAGTATGAGATTGATGATATGCGGCTTCTCTACGAGAACGATGTGAGATTTTTAAACCAGTTTTAGAATAAGAAAGAGAAAGGAAACAGGATTATGAATACACCAATATCATGGTTGAAAGCGTATGTTCCGGATTTAGATGTGGACGTACAGGAATTTGTAGATAAAATGACATTGTCAGGCTCCCATGTGGAGGGATATGAAAAAAAGGACAAAAATTTGGAGAAGATCGTTGTCGGCAAAATCGAGACAATTGAGCAGCACCCGGATGCGGACAAACTGGTAGTTTGCAAAGTAGATATCGGTTCGGAGGTTTTACAGATTGTAACCGGCGCTAAGAACGTGAAGGCCGGGGATATGATTCCGGTTGTATTAGATGGCGGTAAGATAGCGGCGGCACACGGCGATGATACGGAATATCCGGACGGAATTAAGATTAAGAAGGGTAAACTCCGCGGTGTGGAAAGTAACGGAATGATGTGTGGAATTGAGGAGCTTGGCTCTTCGCGGGATTTCTATCCTGAGGCACCGGAGGACGGTGTGTATGTTTTTTTGCCGGAATCGGGAGTGAAGCCGGGAGACGATGCTGTAAAGGCATTAGGCTTAGATGATACGGTTGTGGAGTATGAGATTACTTCTAACCGGGTAGACTGCTTTTCGATGATCGGTATGGCGAGAGAGGCCGCGGCAGCGTTTAACAAACCGTTTTATCCGCCTGTGGTAACGGTGAAAGCGAATGAGAAAGATGTCAATGACTTTATCAAAGTTCGTGTAGAAGATACGGAGCTTTGCACCCGCTACACGGCGAGAGTAGTAGAAAATATTAAGATTGCCCCGTCTCCGAAGTGGATGCAGGACAGGTTAAAGGCAATGGGAATCCGCTCCATTAATAATCTGGTTGACATTACAAATTATATTATGGAGGAGTATGGCCAGCCGATGCATGCGTATGATTTGGACACCATTGCAAAGCATGAGATTATTGTAAAACGTGCAAAGGACGGAGATACATTTACGACATTGGACGGACAGGAGCGTAAACTGGACTCCGGGGTGCTGATGATTTGTGACGGTGAAAAAGAGGTAGGTATTGCGGGAATTATGGGTGGTGAGAATTCAATGATCACCGATGATGTGAAAACCGTACTGTTTGAGGCGGCCTGCTTTGACGGCACGAATATCCGTCTCGCATCAAAAAGAATCGGTTTACAGACGGACGCCTCCTTTAAGTTTACGAAGGGACTGGACCCAAATACTGCGTTGGAAGCCATGAACAGAGCCTGCCAGCTGGTGGAGGAAATGGGCTGTGGCGAAGTGGTAGGCGGAATTGTCGATGTCTATCCGAATCCGGTCGAGGAGAAGGTGCTGCCTTTTGAGCCGGAGCGCTATAATGCGCTGCTGGGAACGGATATTCCGAGGGAGGATATGCTGGCGTATTTTGACCGGCTTGGCCTGGTATATCATGAGGCCGATAACACGCTGACCATTCCTACCTTCCGTCAGGATTTGGGCTGTATGGCGGATTTGGCGGAGGAAGTGGCGAGATTCTACGGCTATGACAATATTCCGGTATCCCTGCCTAAGGGTGAGGCCACTGTGGGTAAGAAGCCGTTTAACCAGAGAGTAGATGACGTGGCGAGAGAAATTTGTGAGAGAAATGGATTTTCGGGTGGAATGACGTATTCCTTTGAGAGCCCGAAGGTATTTGATAAACTGCTTCTGCCGGACGATGCCAGGGAACGGCAGGCAATTGTAATCTCTAATCCGTTAGGCGAGGATTTTTCGATTATGAGGACGGTATCGTTAAACGGCATGCTGACTTCTCTGGCAACAAACTATAACAGGAGAAATAAGACTGCCAGATTATATGAGCTTGGCAATATTTATTGTCCAAAGGCACTGCCGCTTACCGAGCTTCCGGAGGAGAAAATGAGATTGACGCTGGGTATGTACGGAGAGGGTGACTTTTTCACGCTAAAAGGTGTGGTAGAGGAAATTTTCGAGAAACTCGGAATTGTGGGAATTGAATGTGAACCGACCAAAGAAATTCCGTATCTGCATCCGGGACGGCAGGCATATTTGAAGAAGGGGAAAATGGAAATCGGCATGATTGGCCAGATTCACCCGGAGGTAGGAGACAATTATGCGCTGAAGACCGAGGCATATGTAGCGGTACTGAATATGGAAACGATTACGATGTTAGCGAGCTTTGACCGTAAGTATGAGGGGATTGCAAAGTTCCCTGCAAGCACAAGGGATTTGTCGATGGTGATGGATAAGAGCCTTTTTGTCGGACAGATTGAACATGTGATTAAGAAAAATGCGGGGAAGATTCTGGAAAGCTGTGAGCTGTTTGACGTGTACGAAGGCGAACAGGTAGGTGAAGGAAAGAAATCCGTTGCCTTTTCTCTGATTTTCCGTGCAAAGGACAGGAATCTGGAGTCTGCTGAAGTGGACAAGGCTGTGGAAAAGGTGCTGGACGCATTGAAAGAGATGGGTATTGAACTGAGAGCATAATCCGCTGGGCATAACCGCTGACTGACGGTATAGGAATATCGGTTGGGCAGGATTAGTGAGGAAAAACGGCAGTACAAATGTTATTACCCGTTTTTGGAATATTCCCCGGAGCTTGTCGCATTGAAATGTGCAAAAATGGCAGGAATTGAAGCAGCATATGCAGGAATAGTGGAGAGGATACGGCAATGGATGAATTAAAAAATTGAAAAAACAGCAAGAAGAATTGCACAAAGAACAGGAACTGCTCATGCAGTTATATCGCATTATAAATGCGAGAGATTCTAAAAAGAAACAATCGGAGAATGACAGCATTATTCTTCTGATGCGGGAAATTGTATGGCTATCGAAATTAAAGGAAAATCCGGCGATATGGGAGAAGGTGCATGATTGTACGGAAATGGAGCCGGTTACAGTGGAAGTGGAGGAAGATGCTTCGGCATATAAGCAGATGACCTTGTTTGGTATGGAAAATGCGGCAGAAAAACAGCAGTGGAAAAAAGAGGCAGAACGGTGTGTAGAGCAGTGGTGCAGGGAAGCAAAGGACTCGGAGGCAAGGGAACTGATGCTATGCTGGTGTGAGGATAAAGGAATCTTTTTGCCTGCCGGAGAGAAAAAACGGATGCTTCTAAGAGAATTTTCATCGGGGATGAGGAGATGGGAAGCTATTACTGGGAGGATTTTGAACCGGAGATGGAACCGGTTGTAAAAGCCGAAAAGATATATCCGAATGATCCGTGTCCCTGTGGAAGCGGTAAAAAGTATAAAAAATGCTGTGGGAGATGATGAAGGCATGTGATTTTCGGTTATAGTATTTTTTTCGGTGATATGCTACAATAACCCTATATGTTGCGAGGAGGAAATGGCAAAATGGGAAATAAGCCGATTGCGATTGGGATAGAAGAATACAAACGAATCATAGATAAGCCATATTACTATATTGATAAAACACCCTTGATTCAGGAAATTCTGGATAAGGGAGGGAGCGTGAATCT
>JAMPAW010000111.1 GCA_023666975.1 Clostridium sp. | reverse complement strand
AGGTGCTGTGGAGGATAAAGATGCTGCGGTGGTTGAGAGTACTACGGCAGATGGAAGTGGCATGGCGGATAAAGACGCTGTGGCGGCTGAGCGTACTGTACAGAGGGAGAAGACGGAGGCACTGGACGGCGAGGCACGGGTTAAGACAGCTTCCGGGGACAAGTCTTCCGAGGCCGGAGAGGAAGCCGGTGGTGAACGGGCAGGCTTGTGGCAGAGCTTTCTCTTTTACCACAATCAGGAAAAAGAGAAAATGGCGGATATGACGAGGGAACAAAAGTGGGATTATCTGCTCACCTATTATAAGAGCTGGTTTATTATGGCGGCGCTGGTGCTGCTTATTCTCTGTGGGACAGGTTATCATTTTATCTTTGACAATGCCAAATGTGGATTTCAATGTGCGCTGGTAAACGGTTATATGGATAAGAGTGATACGGACTTTTCCGACGAGTTAAGTGATTATTTTGCCTATGAACCCCGTAAGCAGTATGCTTACTTTGACACGCAATATCAGATTGCCTATACCGATGTGGAAAATATGGCGGCGGACACAAGCTTTTATGAGAAATTCTTTCTCAATATCCGCGCAGGAATACTCGATGCGGCGATTGTGCCGGAAAGTTTTATGGAGTACTGTAACGAGCTGGAAACGGTATTTTATGATGTGAATGATGTACTGACAAAGGAGCAGGTGGAACGTTATGCGCCGTATTTTGTGACCGGTAAGGACGAGCAGGGAAGAGAGTATGCCTGCGGAATTGACATCAGCAGCTTCGCCTTCCTGAACGAAGAGGGCGTCGGTTTTGTGGACACCAACCAGAAGGACGCATTTATCCTTACCTTTCCGGTAAATGGACAGCATTTGGAAGGCTGTCAGGGCTTTGTGAATTTTCTGGAGCAATATGAAGAGAATAAATAGGTAATTGCGAAACACATGTTATTCAAGGCTTCCGTTGTACAATATGAACAAATCAACGCAGGCACGCTTGCGCTGCTTGTCGCTCGCAACAGTGCTAAGCTCGAAAAAACCTCGCTAAGCACTGGCGGCTCCAAAGCACCTTGCTTATGATATTGTTCATATTGCACAACTGGATTTTGGAGATTAGGAGTTTCGCAATTACCTATATAAATAGAAACAGTAAGGAGACGGAAAATATGTTAGATGTATTGGTGGTTGGCAGTGGCCCTGCCGGTTTGTCGGCAGCAGTCTATGCAAAGAGGGCAAATCTGAATGTGTCCGTGGTGGAGAAATATCCCGGTGGGACAGGACAGATTGCAGAGAGCAGTATGGTGGATAATTATCTGGGCTTTTCCGGAATCGGAGGCTTTGAGCTGGGGGAAAAATTCAGACAGCATGCGGAAGGGCTGGGCGTAGAGTTTAAAGATGGGGAAGCGGAAGCATTTGTGCAGGCGAACGATGTGTGGCAGGTGACACTGAAGGACAAAAATGTTATCGAGACCAAAACGGTAATCTATGCAGCCGGGGCAATCCACCGCCATTTGGGAATTGCAGGGGAAGCTGCATTGGAAGGCAGGGGCGTTTCCTATTGCGCCACCTGTGATGGTGCATTTTTCCGCAATAAGACGGTGGCCGTTATCGGCGGAGGCGACACGGCATTAGACGATGCGCTCTATTTGTCGGATATCTGTGACAAAGTCTATCTGGTTCACCGCAGAAAGGAATTTCGCGGTTCGGCACGAACGGTGGAGGAGCTAAGCAAAAGGGAGAATATCAAATTTGTGCTGGCGGCAAAACCGGCAGAGATTGCGGGTGCAGACCATGTGGAACGGCTGATTTTGGAGGACGGGCGAGACCTGCCCGTGGACGGTGTATTTGTCGCTGTAGGCATGCTGCCGGTGACAGATGCCTTAAGAGGCGTTGTCGATTTGGACGAGACTGGCTATGTCGTGGCCGGAGAAGACGGAAAGACTTCAGCGAAAGGTCTTTTTGTCGCAGGGGACGCAAGAACCAAGGGTCTGCGCCAGGTCGTGACGGCGGCTGCGGACGGTGCGAATGCAGCGGTTTCAGCGGAGCACTACATTTTCTTTGACGCTTGAGCATTGACAAAAAGAAATATAAGCGATATAATAGGCAACGCTAGGGGAGCCGAAGCAGTGAAGTCATGTTTGACAGGATATCTGCGAGAGGCTGAGAAATCTAAGGATTGACCCTTTGAACTTGATCCGGTTTATACCGGCGTAAGGAAGCGCATGGAAGAGATATCAGGTCTTCGGATGCATTTCCGAAGGCCTTTTTTGCGCTTACACTATGAATAACGGAGGTAAGAAAGATGAACGCAAGTGTGGCAATTCAGGTACTGCCAAATGTAACGGAGAATGAGGAGATAATCCGCATTGTAGATGAGGTCATTGCCTACATCAAGAGTTTTGGGCTGCCTACATCAGTGGGAGCGTTTGA
Source organism: Clostridium sp. (assembly GCA_023666975.1). Next base: position 8,622 of record JAMPAW010000111.1, on the reverse strand, counting down.
AACGACGGTCGAGGGTGATTATGACCAGCTGATGGAGATTGTGGCGGGCTGCCAGAAAGCAGCCATTGCAGCAGGCGGCTGTGATAAGGTTTCCACTTATGTCAAAATTGTTTATAAACCGGAGGGTGAGGTGCTTTCCATTGAAGAAAAAACGGCAAAGCATCGCTAATCATCTGGTGCCGCTTGCGGCTGTGGCAGCACTGCTGGTTTTCTGGCAGTTTATGTATATGGCAGGCGTACTGCCGGAATATATGCTGCCGTCACCTTTGCAGGTTGTCGCAGCACTGATAGGGGATTTTTCCCTGCTTTTACAGCACATGGGAATAACGCTGTTGGAGGCATTTGCCGGTCTGGCAATCGGTATTGTGTCAGGCTTTCTGGCGGCGGCTTTAATGGAACATAGCCAGGGGCTTAACCGTGCGCTCTACCCGCTGCTGGTGATTACCCAGACCGTGCCTACCGTGGCGATTGCCCCGCTTTTGGTTTTGTGGATGGGATATGGGGCGGCACCGAAAATTACACTGGTGGTGCTGGTCACATTTTTTCCGATTGCTGTGGGGCTGTTAGACGGCTTCAAGGCGGCGGACAGGGATGCGGTCCGTCTGCTGCAGGCAATGGGGGCAAGCCCTTTGCAGATATTCTGGCATATCAAGCTGCCGGGAAGCCTTAATCATTTTTTTGCCGGGGTGAGGATGTCCGTTTCCTATGCCATTGTAGGGGCGGTTATTTCGGAATGGCTTGGCGGATTTCAGGGGCTTGGCGTCTATATGACGCGGGTGAAGAAATCTTACTCCTACGATAAAATGTTTGCGGTGATTTTTTTGATTACCGCCATGAGCCTCGTGCTGATGAAATTGGTAGACCTGATACAGTGGAGGGTGATGCCGTGGAACAGAAAAGAGTAAAAAATATAAATAACAGGAGACAGCATGATGAAGAAAATAATATATTGCGCATTTTTATGCGTTGTACTGTGCGTGGCCGGGGGCTGCGGGGAAAGAGAACAGAGCGGTGAAAGCACAAAGGAGATTACAATGGTGCTGGACTGGACACCGAACACGAACCATACGGGTCTGTATGTGGCGCAGGAAAAGGGATATTTTGACGATGCAGGGCTTAATGTGTCTATTGTGCAGCCGCCAAGCGATGGGGCGGTAGATATGGTTGCCTCGGAGGGTGCGCAGTTTGGTATCGGTTTTCAGGATACGCTGGCGTCCGCATTTGGCACGGACACACCTTTGCCGGTAACGGCGGTCGGGGCCGTCTTGCAGCACAATACTTCCGGTCTGGTATCCCTGAAAGAAAAAGGGATTGACCGTCCGGCGAAGCTGGAAGGATATAATTATGCAACATGGGATTCGCCTGTGGAACAGGCGGTGTTAAGGAATGTCGTGGAAGGGGACGGCGGGGATTTTGACAAGGTTTCCCTGATTTCCACGTATGTAGAAGATATTGTTGCTGCGCTGAATGCCGATATCGACAGCGTGTGGATATATCAGGGATGGGACGGGATAAAACTGCAGCTGGAGCAGATCGACACCAATTATCTGCCTTTTGCCGAAATGAATCCGGTATTTGACTATTACAGTCCGGTAATCATTGCCAACAACACGTTTCTGGAAGAAAATCAGGAAACGGCGAAAGCATTTATGGAAGCGGTGAAGAAGGGATATGAGTATGCGGCAAATCACCCGGAGGAGGCGGCCGAAATATTGCTGAAGGCAGTGCCGGAGTTAGACGAAGAGCTGGTCAAGGCGAGCCAGGAGTATCTCAGTACCCAGTACATAGCGGACGCGGCTGCATGGGGAGAGATTGATGAGGAGCGCTGGAATGCCTATTATAACTGGATTAGTGAAAATCAGCTGACCGAGAAAGAGATACCGGAGAATACGGGATTTAGCAATCAGTATCTTCCGGAGTAGTACAGAGAACCGAAAACAGCAGCCTCTGGCCTGCCACGGAAGAAAGTGGGACGTGCGGGACAGGGGCTGCTTCAGTGACGGAATATAGGAGATGAAATAAATGAAGTTGGAAGTAAAGGGTGTAACAAAGTCCTTTGAGGGGCGGACGGTGATAGAGGATATCAATCTGGTATTGGCAAAAGGGGAGCTGGTCTGTCTTCTGGGGGAGAGCGGAGTGGGGAAAACTACGCTGTTTAATATCATTTCCGGACTGATAGAGCCGGATGCCGGTTCCGTGTGGCTGGACGGGGAAGAGATTACCGGACAGCCGGGGAAAATCAGTTATATGCTGCAAAATGACATGCTGCTCCCCTATAAGACAGTTTTGGACAATGTGGCGCTGCCGCTGCGCATCAAAAAGCAGAAAAAGCGGGAGGCCAGAGAGGAGGCTGGCAGATATTTTGCAGAGTTTGGGCTGACGGGCTATGAAAATAAGTATCCGGGGCAGATGTCCGGCGGAATGCGCCAGCGGGCGGCACTGCTTCGCACCTACCTGTTTTCGGGAGAGGCGGCGCTGCTGGACGAACCGTTCAGTGCGCTGGACACGATGACAAAGCATACGATGCACCAGTGGTATTTGTCCGTGATGGAGCAAATCAGGCTTTCCACATTGTTTATCACCCATGATATCGACGAGGCCGTTTATCTGTCAGACCGGATTTATATTTTGTCCGGCAGCCCGGGGCGGATTACGAATGAAATTGTGATTGGGGAAAAGAAACCGAGAGGAGAAGATTTTTCACTTTCGGAGGATTTTCTCGCCTATAAAAGAAAGATAAAACTGTGAGAGAAATTGCATTGATTTGTATTTTAAAAGATAGTATAATTACATTATCATGTATAAAACAAAGGAGAAGGCAGGTAATCTAATGGGACAGTTTTTGATTGTGACACATGCAAAGGATATAGCCGCATACAAAGAAATTGCTGCGGAATACAATGTCGGTTTTGAGGTGAATGATTTTTACAATCCGTCGGTCCTGGAGGATACGGAGGAGATGAACCGTCTGGTTGAGTTTTATCAGGAACAGGGCATGCCGGCAGGAAGTACAATGCACGGAGCGTTTTTCGATATCGTTGTATTCAGCTATGATCCGAGAATACGGGAGATATCGGAGCTTCGCATGGAGCAGAGCATGAAGATCGCGGTAAGGCTTGGCGTGAAAGGGGTTGTCTTTCATACCAATATAAGCCCTGTGCTGTCGGGTGTCGAGTATGACCGGCGGGCTATCGAGATGACGGTTGAATATATGGAATGTCTGCTGAAGCGATATCCGGATACGCAGATTTATCTGGAAAATATGTTTGATGCGGACCCGGAGCTTTTGGCGGCGATTTCCGAGAGGCTGTGCATATATGACAATTACGGCGTATGCTTTGATTATGCCCATGCCAGTGTCTCTTCGACGCCGATGGATGTGTGGGTAGAGGCTTTGGTTCCCTATGTCAAGCACATACATATTAACGATAATAACTTGAAGCGCGACCAGCATCTTGCTGTCGGTGACGGCAGCATTGACTGGGAGCAGTTTATGGCGTATAAGCGGCAGTATTTTGAAAACTGCAGCGTGGTGATTGAGACGACACTGCCGGAGAATCAGCGGCGTTCACTAAGATATCTGGAACAGAATTTTGCGGATATGATACAGCGGAGGGATTGATATGGACACAAAGAGACCGTTAAAGGCAGAGGAAATGCTGGAACAAATTTTTTATTATATGAATCAGCTGGTAGATGAGAAGGATTTTACTACCACGGTGATGTTGCTGACGGATTTAGGGAGAACGTTAGTCAATTCAGAGCGGGCGTCTTTCTGGTATTGGGACACCAGAAAGCATCAGTACTGGACACTGGCAGCTCTGGGCAGTGAGCGGATTGTCGTGCCGGAGGGCAGCGGGATTGTAGGGGTTTCCATTGCTAAGCGAGAAACGATAGTGATTAACAATCCCTATGAGGATTCCCGGTTTAATCCGCAGGTGGATAAGGACACAGGCTATGTAACTAAGTCGATTCTCTGTATGCCGGTTACCAATGCCAGAGGAGAGGTTATCGGAGCCTATCAGGCGATTAACAAGCTTGGCGAGGACGGAGAGAGTTCTTTTGATGAACAAGATGTCAGACACCTGACTATGGCGGCAGTCTTTTGCGGCAAGACGCTGGAGTCACATATGCTGTACAGGGAATCACACGAAGACCCGCTTACCGGATTGAAGAACCGCAGAGGCTTCTATGCCTATTTCAGCGATGAGGTAGAGCCGAGAATGGAAAATGAGCTTGTCAGTGCGATTATGTGCGATATTGATTTTTTCAAGAAAGTCAACGATACCTATGGCCATAATGCAGGGGACGCCGTACTCGTCTTCATTGCGAATCTGCTGAAAGAGGCCGTCCAGGGTAAAGGTGAGGTGGTCCGCTGGGGCGGTGAGGAATTTGTACTGGTTCTCATCGAACACACTCTTGACGAGGCAGTGCAATGCGCAGAGCAGATTCGGCAGCAGGTAGAACAGAGCATTTGTGAATTTGAAGGGCAGAAGCTCCAAGTGACCATGTCCTTTGGCGTCAAGGAAATGGAGCAGGAGGAAACGCTTGACCGCAATATTGAATGTGTAGACGAGCGTCTTTACAAGGCGAAAACGACAGGCCGTAACCGTGTTGTTTCAGAATGAGACACAATGAAGGAAGAGTAAATGCGGGTTAGGTATGATGTATACTGTGGGTGAAAGCGACAGGATTTGGAGGATACGGTATGGTGAATATGAATTCTGTTTTTATAAGTTATAGTTCAAAAGATATCGAAATGGTTTCCCGGATTGTAGAGGAGTTGGACCTTATGGGAGTGCCATATTGGAAGGCACCGGAGATGATACCGGCCGGCTCCAGTTATGCGAGAGAGATTCCTCAGGCAATTCAGAGCTGTAATGTCTTTTTGCTTGTGTTATCTCCGTTTTCGCAGGCTTCTATTTGGGTGGAGAAAGAGATTGACAATGCAATCTGCAATCGAAAAACAATTATTCCGTTCAAAATCAGAGAGGTGGAATTAAATGATACCTTTCGGTTTTATTTGAATAATGTACAGATGATATCCTATCCGGAGAACCACCAAAGAGCCTTTGATGAGTTGAAAAAGCAGTTTATGCAGATTATGCCGGAGCTTTCTGAGGCGGAGAGTGCGATGGACCAAACACCACAGCAGGAGAAATCAGTGTCTGTCCGGTCTGTTGTCCGGCAAAAAGAAGAGAGCGGAGAGCCGAGAGTGCTGAAGACGGTCTCCCAGCCAAGGAATACCAGAGGCAGTGATCATCACCAGAAGTCTAATGCGTTGAGAATGAACCGCATTCCGTTAGCTTGTGAGTATTGCGGCTGCAAGGAGCTTAAAAATACTTCAATGGGAGTTTACAGTTGTGCCCGGTGCGGAAAAGACAATTATGATGATTTTGAAACGATACGGAATTATCTGGAAAGAGTAGGCAACGCTTCTGCCGTTGTCATTGAACGGGACACAGGAGTACCCAGAAGAATCATTGAGTACTTTTTCAGAGATGAATATCTGGAGATTCCAAAGAATATACCGATTCGCTTATCCTGTGAAAAATGTGGTGCGCCAATTCGCACGGGAACATTATGTGATAACTGTAAGGCGGGGGCAGCGGAAACGGTCAAGAAAGACCGGAGAGGCGCATGGCATTCCCATTGGTAGAGAAGCCGTGTAAATGATAAATCCGAGGGGAAGACTATGGAAAAAATAATATGGATAATTGATAGTGACCGAAAGGCGATGTTAGGTGCACAGAGGAGCATTAATTCAACCGGAAGCATGCGCGCATTTTGTCTGTTATCCTATTCGGCTGTGGAGAAAGCTGTGCAGGCACAGGATGCGGACAGGCGTGGGTCGGCGAATGTGCCTTCTTTGATTGTCATGGATTATCAAACCGCATTGACGGAGAATTTTCAATCGATATCGCTAATCAAAAAGCAGCAGGCCTTTGCCGGAGTTCCGCTGTTTTTTATGACGGACAAAAGAAGTGAGGAAACGGACGAGGACTGTTTTGCAAGGGGGGCAATGGTGGTTCTGCAAAAGCCGTTTACCAAGTCGGGAATACTCCGCATGGAGCGTATGGCATGGCAGCACGAGGTGACGCGGAATTATGAGAAGGTCCTGCAAAAACAGGCAGGAGATTTGCAGGCTGCCAGGGAAATCATGAATCTGAATAAGCAGCTGAAATCCAGAAACAAGCTGCTCTATCAGGTGTTCGGCAGATATTTTTCGGACCAGGTAATGGAATTGATTCTGGAACACCCGGAAAGTGCTGCGGTTGGAGGTGAAAAAAAGGAACTTACGGTTATGATGGCGGACCTTAGGGGATTTACTTCTATTTCGGAGGAATTGGAGCCGGAGGCAATGACACAGCTTTTGAACTTCTACTTTGGAAAGATGGTAGAGGTGATATCCAACTACCGGGGGACGGTAATTGAATTTCTCGGTGACGGTGTGCTGGCGGTATTTGGTGCACCGCTGATCTCTGAGGACCAGACGGCGGATGCCGTGGCAGCAGGAATTGCCATGCAAAACTGTATGGGTGAAGTCAATGCCTATTGCGAACAGCAGGGATATTCGCTGTTAGAGATGGGAATCGGCATTCACCGGGGAGAAGCATTTATCGGTAATGTGGGTTCCAAAAAAATGATGCGCTACAATGTGGTCGGTGGAGTGGTAAATGAGTGCTCACGGATTGAGAGCTTTAGCGTTGGCGGACAGGTGTTGGTGTCCAGAGAGGCTCTGGATACGATATCCTGTCCCGTGGAAGTGCACGACCGCATGGCAATTATGGCAAAAGGGGTACACAAACCTGTTTCCGTGTGTGAGGTAATCGGCATCGGGGGCAGCTATCAGTGCAGTATCGCAAACGTCGAATTTGACGCACTGAAAACGGTGGAGCGGTGGACGGTGTTTAACCTGTACCGGATAGAGGGTAAATTGGTGTCAGGGGAACCGGTTTCCACGCTTCTGATGCAGTTTTCCAGAAAGCGCGCAGTAGTGAAGCTGCTGGATAGTGAAAAAGAACGGATAAACGGTCAGACGGGCCAAAAGGATATTCCTGTGGATAATCAGGAGGAAAGCGGCGGAGGAAGAACGCAGCTGGAACTCTATTCCGATGTGGAGATTTTTGCAGCCGGAAGAGACGGAAGGGCAATTTTTAACGGGGTATATGCAAAGGTTGTAAAGTGCAGCGGAGAGGAATTGATTTTGCATTTTACCCATACAAACCAGAGCTTTCAGAAATTTGCAAATGAAATATGCTGACTATATGCCAGTGGATTTATGGGGAAAGGAAATGCTGACCATATGCCAGCGGATTTAGGGAAAAGGAAAATGCACATAGCAGAATTTATGTGGGAAATGAGGACGATATGAGAGAAGAGATGTTTGGCTTTACAAAGATGGATAACTTGGAAACACCGGGTATCCGCTGCGGTTATCGTTACCGGAACGGAGAAATGGTGGTGGCAGAAGTAGAAAGGACAATTTCGGACGTACTCTCTGCACAAATGCTGGAGGTGGAGCTTCCGAAAGACAGTATACTGCATTACAAGGAATATATGCAGGCGTTGGACTGTCGGTTTCTTCTTTTCGTATGGACGGAGCAGGAGGAGGAACAGCTGTATTTTTTCAGTGATGCAAAGCGTGTGCGCGCTTTGGAATTTCTGGATTATCTGGTGCCGGAGTTCGGTCTGGTAAAAGGCGATGCCAGAGAAGCCGGCGGCCGCATATCTTCGGCAATATTGAAGGTCTGGATTTCCGATATGGATTTAAAAGATACCATGGAATATTTTTTGAAGATGTCGGAATCTTATTATGAGGACTGTGACTGCATTGACGCAGAGAAATATGGCAAAGAGCATGCGGAGGATATCCGGTTGATGACACAATATGTAAAAAAACGTATTCCGTGGGCGTTTGTCAAGACAACAGATGTAGTGCGTCCGGGAATGAAGCTATGTATTAAATCACTGGAAAATGAGTCGGGCATTGTTGTCACTGCCGATCCGGAAGCATATATTATGATTGGATGCCGGGGTGAGGTCTATGACATTAACCGTTCCAAGTTTGAAAGAACCTATGAGGCGACGGAGGAAGAGTTAGATGTCTTTGAACAGATGCTGGAATTTCTTCCTGAAGCGGAGATTGTGGAACAGGGGGAGTATGTGAGCTTAGACGGGAACGCACATCTGTGCTATCCGAAAGTGGGAGCCGGCATTTATGCCATAGAGCTGAACCGGAGAACCAAAATTTTTCCGATAGGTGACAGTGAGGAATACTATTTGGGAAGGCCGGGTGATTATATGGCGGTGCGTACAGAAGATTTCTGTGACAGCTATATCATTCAGCGGGACATATTCCGCCAGACGTATGAGAAGAAAGAGCGCTAGTGTAACGATTTTGTAATAACTGGACTTTATTACAAATCGTTACACTAGGCTTTTGCGGCCGGCGGTTAACTTGACAGCTGACATAAAAAATATATAATGACAATATCTATAGATAATATGATAGGTAATTGCGAAACTCCTAATTTCCAAAGTCCAGTTGTACAATATAGACAATGTCATAGGCAGGTGCTTTGGAGCCGCCAGTGCTTAGCGAGGTTTTTTCGAGCTTAG
>JAMPAW010000110.1 GCA_023666975.1 Clostridium sp. | reverse complement strand
TGCCCATGTGTCCGGACATGGGCAGTGCTTGCTATTCTTGTCTTTCGACACTCCCAGAGGGTGTGTCGATTATAAGCATATAGAGCAGTGCAAATATAAATTTACTTGACTTTTAAATCTTACTGGTGTAATATTTTATGTAAATCTTACACCAGTAAGATTTACAGCGTTACTGATACTAATAGTGCAATGCGGAGGTTATTATGAAAAGAAAAAGCGGACACAGAAAAAGAAAGAGAAAATATATAGCCTTATGGCTGCTTGTAGTGATTGTGGGAATAAGTGTAATTACCATATGTTCAATAAAATATTTAGAAGTAATAGGTCATCAGGAAACTCCGGAAGAAGTTTTGCTTAGATATATGGGTTACATTCAGGAACAAAATTATAAAGAAATGTACCAAATAATAGATATTGAGGTTTCAGGACAGATTAGCGAGGAAGATTTTGTAAAACGTAATTCTGCCATTTATGAAGGCATGGAAGTACAAAATATGACTATTACAATTATCTCTTACGACAAAGAAAAAAACAGGGTGCAATATCAGACTTCATTTGATACGGTTGCTGGAAATATTGTGTTTGATAATGAAGCGTTTTTTGTAAAAAAGGAAGATGGTTACAAACTTGCATGGACAGATTCTTTAATTTATCCGGGATTATCCGGGACGGATAAAGTAAGGGTGTCCACTACACAGGCAAAGCGGGGAGAAATATTGGACAGGAATGGATATGTTCTTGCAGGAAAGGGGGTTGCATCTTCCGTAGGGATTGTGCCGGGAAAATTAGAAAACCAAGATAATTCCATAGAGCTTATTGCAGATTTATTGGAAATGAAGCCGGAAGAAATCGAAAAGAAATTATCTGCAAAGTGGGTAAAGGAGGATTCTTTTGTTCCAGTAAAAACAGTGAAAAAAGTTATGGAAATAGAGCTTATGTCATTAGAGCCTGATGCAGAGATTTTGCAAGAGCATGAAAGACAGCAGAAGTTATTAGAAATACCGGGAGTCATGATTTCGGATGTGGAAATAAGGCAGTATCCATTAAAGGATGCAGCAGCGCATTTGGTTGGCTATATTCAGAATGTGACAGCGGAAGATTTAGAAAACCATATCGGAGAAGGTTATACAGCAAGCAGCGTGATTGGAAGAAGCGGGGCAGAGGGATTGTTTGAGAATGAATTAAAAGGACAGAACGGGTGTCGGATTTATATTGTAGATTCTGAGGGGAATGAAAAAGAAGAATTAGCCTGCCGCATAGTTGAGAATGGAAAAGATATAAAGCTGACAATTGATTCAGAACTTCAAAAGGCTTTATATGAACAGTTTCAGAATGATAAAAGCTGTTCAGTAGCAATGAATCCATACACAGGGGAAGTGCTGGCATTGGTAAGCACACCGTCTTATGATAACAATGATTTTATTATGGGATTATCCAGTGAAAAGTGGGCAGCGCTGAATGAAGATGAGAATAAACCAATGTATAACCGTTTCCGACAAGTATGGTGTCCGGGTTCTACATTTAAGCCGGTCACTGCGGCGATTGGTTTGCAGTCAGGAGCTGTTGATCCAAATGAGGACTATGGGAATGTAGGATTAAGCTGGCAGAAAGACGCATCATGGGGTTCATATCATGTGACAACTCTCCATGATTACAATCCGGTTGTTTTAGAAAACGCATTGATTTATTCCGATAATATTTATTTCGCAAAGGCAGCATTGAAGATCGGGGCAGAAGAAATGAAAGAATCTTTGATGCGTTTGGGTTTTAATGAGGAATTGCCATTTGAAATTGTAATGGCTAAATCGCAGTATTCTAATACAGAAAATATTGAAACGGAAATACAATTAGCAGACAGTGGATATGGACAGGGACAGATTTTAGTAAATCCGTTACATATGGCGTGTATGTATAGTGCTTTTTGCAATGAGGGAAACATGATAAAACCTTATCTCGTATTTAATCAGAAAGCAGAACCGGAGTATTGGATTTTAGGCGCTTTTTCGGCGGACAATTCAAACCTTGTATTGGAAGGAATTAAAAAGGTGGTAAATGATCCTCATGGAACCGGATATGCAGCGCACCGGGAAGATATTCTGCTGGCGGGAAAAACCGGGACAGCGGAAATAAAAGCATCTAAGGGGGACACTTCCGGGACTGAGCTTGGATGGTTTGCAGTCTTTACGGCGGAAAGAACAGAGGATAAGCCGATTCTTATTGTTAGTATGGTAGAAGATGTAAAAGGAAGAGGAGGAAGCGGCTATGTTGTGGAAAAAGATAAAAAGGTTTTGGAGAATTGGTTTGACAGAAAAGAATAGAAAGTATCATTTCATAGCATTAACCAGCTTGATAATGTTCATGCTGGCTGGATGCAGCGACAAACCGCCGGAGGTGTCAGATATTGAGATAACATTGGCAGATGATGAAGTATCTTCTGTTGATGAAAGTGATTGCATTGATGCAGAGGGTATAATAGCCATTTATCGTGATATTTTTGATGAAGCAGTAGAAACAAAAGTGTATGACAATCTGGAAGTAAAGCGTCGTATTGTTGACAGGCTTTGGGAGAATGGCTATATAGCTGTTGACAGTGGAAATCAGGTTGACATGGCAGGGGCAGAACGGACAGTAGAGTTTTGCAAAGCAGTAGATAATGAGGATAATGACAAAATTACAATTATCGTGATTCGGGATATATTTGGGTTTTGGAAATTTGATTTGCAAACAGAGGGCGGTAAGGTAAATGTTGTCAGGGGATATTACCAATATGATCAAAACGGACATCTGCAAAACAGAAGTACGGTAAGCTATCCGGCAGATGTGTGGGAATACACAGCAGAGGGGTATTTAATTTTTGAAGGGAGCTATTTTTCAGATGAAAATTTTATACTGACATTGAGTGATACGCCAGAGCATACGGCGCTGCGGGTTTTGCCCTTGGACGAAAAGTGCAGGGAATTAAACAGAAAATACATATTGCCGATTGGCTATGAGCGCAATAATATCTTTCTTATTGACTGGAATGAAGAAAACTTCGGGAATTTGGATTTTTATGATATATTTGATATTTTTTATCCGATTTTAAATGGGCAGGCTGTTCCTTATTCTGCAAATGAAAATTTAGGGGAAGATTCAGTTTATCAGATACCGGAAAATTTATTTGAAAATGTCATTATGACCTATTTCAATATAGACAGGGAAACGATTCGGGAAAAGACAGTATATTCAGCGGAAGATGCCGCTTATGAATACAGGATAAGAGGGTTCTATGAGGTTGAATACCCTGACATTCCATATCCGGAAGTAGTAAGCTACAAAGAAAATGAGGACGGAACAATCACACTCATCATCAATGCAGTATATCCAAATGAAAATACGTCTAAATCATATTCACATAAGGTTGTAATCCGTCCATTAAGTGAGGATTGTTTTCAATATGTATCGAATCAGATGATTACGGCAGTAGATGAATATGATGTGTGGTGGCATTCTGACCGTTTGACGGAGGAAGAAAGGGAAAAACTTTTTCCGAAAGAAACCTATGGAGGAGAGGAATAGTGGAAGATGTGAAATGGCTGTTAAAAAAATGGGGAGTAATTTTTGGGGCATTATTTATAGTTATAATTGCAGCAAGTCTTATTGTCGGGCATTGGAACAGAAAGAATAAGAATACTTCAGAAGAAGTTTGGGAACCGCCCGTAGAGATATTTACTGAAAATATAGCCATACAGTCTGATGATAAAGAAGAAATATCAGATAATGATATTGGGGAAGAAAGCGGATCGGAAACAGCTTTATGGTTTCTTCCGCAAGCGGAATACTGCTTGATAACCGAAACGGAAAAAAGCGAATTGGAAGCTGCGGCATTGACAGCGGCAGAGCAGGTGAAAGAAGTATATAAAGACATAGAACTGACAGGGGAATCCGCTTATGGTTCTAATATTAAGGTGTTTACAAGTAAGCAGCGTGAAACAGTCGTTTCACTTCTTGGAAAAGCAGGTTATGTCAGCGTGGCGGAAGATACGAATATGGAAAATTATGAGGGAATAGAAGATTTTTATGATGCTTATATGGAAAAGCGGAATGCGATGGTGACGATTTATGACGTGAACCGGGACGGTCTGATCAGTGTCCTGACTTTTATATACCGAAACAGCGAATTACAGACATATTATGTGGGGATTGGCTGGCGTGAGGGTGGCATACCAGAGATTAAGAGTACCTTAGTCAGCAATATAGCAGAAATCAAGCTGACGGATAAGGGATATTTCATTTATGCGTATGAAGAAGTGATAGCACATTCCAGTTTGCGCCAATATTGGAGGATTAAGCCGCTTTCTGATAAATGCAGGGAATTGACCGCTAAATATGTATATGGATTGAGCTATATCAATTACAATGTTCTTGTGACAAATTGGGACAGCAGTAATGTAGAAGATATTCTGATGCCCTGTATGTTTGAAGATATATACCGGATATATACAGGGGAAAATTTAAAGACCGAAAACTGGAAAATACCAGCAGAAACATACGAAAAAATAATGACTACATATTTTCCGGTGTCAATAGGGCAGTTACGGGAAAAGTGCGGATATGATGAAAACAGCAACAGTTATAAATATGAAATGATATTTGCAAGTCCATACCCGCCTTTTGGAGAAGTTGTTGACTATACAGAAAATCCAGACGGGACAATCACATTATATGTAGACGGAGTTTGGGCAGATTACAATTCAGATTATGCCTTTACAAACGAGATTGTGGTACAGCCATTTGCTGATGGCACATTCAGGTATTTATCCAATTCCATAGAGCAGAAGGAAATGGAAGTGCCGAGGATAGAAAAATGAAAGGACAGAATTAGTATGTTAAAAAAGAAATGTGTTTTACTCGTCAATCTGCTATTATGTATTACCGTATTCTGCGCCTGTGGGAAAAATACACCAATGGAAGATGATAAAAAGGTTGGGGAAAATAATCAGACAGAAGATGCAGAAATAACAGTGGGAAAGTCGGATATAAATGAGCAGATGGAAAAAGGTTATGATTTGCCTGTGGATTACAGTCAAAAAGAAGAAGCAGAAAACGATTGTAAAAAAATGATGGAACGCATATATGGAATTTATGAAAAGGCAGACAAGGGTGATGCTTTTAATGCTGTGCTTACGGATGATACGATACTTAAAATGCAGAGTGAACTAAAAGATACAGAAAGTCCGGTTATAGTGACAGGGATATATTTTAATATGGAAAATTTCGAGGGCGTAGACAAATTTCTTAGGGAATGTATAAAAGGTGTAAGTGGTTCGATAGTAATATATGAGATACATTCCGATGGCGGCATAGGGCGAATGAAATTTATCTTTGACGGGACAAATATGTATGTACTAGGCGCAACTGCTGTATGGGAGAGTGGAAGTGAACCGATCATTTCTTACATTTCATATACCAGAATAAAAGAGTGGAAATATACGGATAAAGGCTGGTTTTGTTATGAATTGTGCGTACCGGAATATCCGGAAGTGACGGAAATGGTAAATGGGAGCTGTATGATCAGGATAAAACCAATGACTGATGAAAACAGAGAAATGTCAAAAAAGTGTGTACTCGGACTGGCTTATCAGGGTAATAATATTTTATGTTCTAATTGGGATGCAGGGCATATGGAAGATTTGGATTATAATGGATTGTACGAATATCTTTATATGATGGAATATGGAGAAAAGTTTAATCCTGAAAATTATGAAAAGGGAATACCAAAAGAAGAATTTGAAAAATTGATTATGGAATATCTTCCTATAACACCAGAGGAATTACAGAAATATGCGGTATTTAATAAGAACTTTCAAACCTATGAATGGGCAAGGCTGGGCTGCTTTAATTATGCGCCTACCTATTTTGGAACTTCCTTTCCAGAGGTTACGGACATCAGAGAAAACAAAGATGGAACAGTCACATTAACTGTGGATGCGGTGTGCAGCATGATTTTATGTGATGATGCAGTGATAACCCATGAGCTTACGGTGAAATTTGCAGAAGATGGAAGTTTTCAGTATTTAGGAAACAAAATTCTGGATGATGGGATTTCAAATATACCGGAATATCAATACCGGATAGGGAAGAATGAAACAGAACAAGGAATAAGAGATTGATAAATAAATGACGATGAAAAGAAAAGAGGGTATGAATATGAACAGACATAAAAAGACAGCAATGTTGGTATGTATTATTCTAACAGCTTTGAATATTGTTGCTTGTGGACAGGTAAGAGAAGATGAAATTATAAATACAGATGAACCTGCTGCAAGTCAGCAGGAAAGCAATGAGCAGACAGTTGAAAATGAAAATTTAGAAATAAAAGAAGAAACTATACAAGATAATGTTTCCTATGATGAATACAGTGGTTATTGGTCTTATGAGGGAAAAACGCATGAACAGATTTTGTCAGGGGGAGGAATTGAATTATCATGTACGGTTACGGGAGATAATCAATTTTCGGGAACACTTTTTTCACAGCAGGAAATAACGCAGCGGTTTGCGTCGATTGAGGATATTAGTGGAAAAATAGAACAGGCAGAATTATATTTTGATTATTCTGATGATGAATGGGGAAACAGTGGAACATTGCATATCCAATTTCTAAGTGACAGCATATATGTAGAGGTATTGAATTATAAAAAGGCAGATAATGGCAGTGATTATGGCATTAGTGGCTCTTTTGAGTTAATAAGACCGAAAGAAGATTTTACAGAGAATGACATTGCTGATCATTCAAGTTATAATTCGTCATGGACAGAGGAGGAAATGATAAATGCAATCAATGAAAGAAGTGGGTATTATAGAGCCAGCGCCTATTATTCTGAAATAATTGATTATTGGGAAAATGTCAGAGAGGTACGGGACATTTCAAATGTGATTGAACCGTTGTTTGAAACGGATAAGAAATACTACACAAAAGAGGAGTTTGAAAATGAGCCAATGCTGGTAATTCATTTAGCAAAAAATGAAATATATGCAAGGCATGGTTATATATTTGCCAATGAGGATTTATATAATTACTTTATGGGGTGTATTTGGTATAATCCCACTTGTAAGAGTGCAGATTTTAATGATAACGTATTTAATGAATATGAGAAGGCAAACCTTGAGATACTGTCCAATTTAGATGTTTGGTAAAGTAGTATGGATTATAAAAGAAACAATGCCCTTTTTAAGTAACCGCATTTTATATGGATTGCTTAAAAAGGAGCATTATTTTATTATTGCCATATCCCCATATTGGATAAGATGGATAGGGAAATTTCTGATGCCTTGCTGCCTGTGGCATTTTCTGTGGACTGGATATTGGTGGCAAAAAAGTATGTATTGTCAGCGGTTTCTATATAGCCGATAAACCAACCGTTCACGTCCTGACCGTCTATGCGTCCGGTTCCGGTCTTTCCGTAAAAACTTTTGTTTTCTGATGAAAAAAGGCAGATGGATTCTTTTACAGCATCTACATTCTCCGGGGCAAAATGAAAACGGTTATTGTAGAGGTCTGTTAAAAGCCCTACCTGTTCTACCGGAGAGATTTTTAATGCCCCTTGCATCCAGTAGGAAGCAAGGTTAGAATTTATGGTTTTATTCCCATATCCAATCTTATCGACATAGTTCCTGATTGTAGATGCACCGAGCCTGTTATCTATCTCCTGAAAGTACCAGTTGACGGAAGATTCCATTGCAGAATACAGGTTATGGTCGGTATTCCATGTTTCAAAAGGATATTCAGTCCCATTCCATGCCATGAAAGAATCCTCTGGTGTAATAACGCCTTCCTCCAATCCAAACAGCGCATCATATATTTTGTAGGTAGAATTTGGCGCTGTCCTTAAAGTGGCACGATCCATATCATAAATCTGCCATTTATTGTCCCTCTGGCTGTATAGGACAAAGCTGCCCTCATAGCCACTAAAGTATGCAGATAGATCAACGGCAGAAATATTTTCAGAGGTTGTGTTCCACTGATACCGGCTTTGGTCTGCGGCATAAGTGGACAACATCGGAGTAATCCCCAAGAGAATAAATGCAATGGTGGAAAAAGCGGTAAATCCTTTTAAAGTCCTCCATACAGAAGGTTTTTTGTAAGAGGAAATATTGATAATCCGCTTTTGCATCTGTTTCATGCTTCCGCTGATTCCGGCAGCAAAAGGGAATGGGGTAAGGGAAACTTTTTCTGCAAAGTTAATCAGCGTGTTTCCGTAATCCTCATAATCTGTTTCTACAAGCATTTTCAGTACAGATGTGTCACAGGCGATTTCCCTGTCATTACGCATTTCTTTCAGTGCATACCATACAAAAGGATTGAACCAATAAAGCACACCAATAATGTTCATCAGGTAACTTGCAAGGGCATCTTTATGTTTATAGTGCTGTAATTCATGCAGCAGCATATATCGCATATCTGTAACATTGAAATCTGATATCAGGTGGATTGGCAGATAAATACAAGGTCTAAATAATCCTACGATGATGGGGGATTTCAAAAAAGCAGTGCTGTAAATGGGAATCATTTTTTTAATTTTCATTTCGCTTAAACAGTCATTGTATAACTTATGCACTTCTTCATTCTGTAAAGGAAGTGCAGATTTTTTCAGGGTGTTTAAACGGTTTTGGGATTTTATTACCAGCAGAATCATTGCAAGGATGCCAACCAGCCATATTCCGCATAGGATCAATCCGACAATGGAGGGTGTTTCGCTGCTGACAGAGAGTGCAAAATCATTCATTTGTCTTGAAGTGCCGGATATATTCCAGTTTTCAGTATTTTTTGTATTATTATCCATGTCTGGCGATGCAGCGTTTCTTAGTGTGCCAATCCATGAGAGAATCTGCGGGAATCCAACCGGGCGGAAAGGAATAAATGGAACTGCGAGAAGTCCAAGCAGCACAAACCATAAATTGAACTGCATACGGCTGGTTAAATAGTTCTTAAATGCACGTTTTGTTATAAGAAGTATGCCTATGATAAGGCAAATCAGGATATTGCATAGGAAAAAGCGTATTCCAAAATCTGACATTTTAATTCCCCCTGTCTTTTGAATCCCTTGAGAGAAGTGAACGCAAGGTGTCTATTTCTTCCTCTGAGAGCTTGTCATCTTCGATATAGGCAGAAAGCATTGCGGTAATATCACCATTATAATATCGTTCAAGAAAAGAATGGCTTTCCTGAACAATATATTCTTTTTCTTCTACCAAAGGCGTGTAAACAAATACCCTGCTATGCTTTTCATAAGAAAGCGCTCCTTTTGTTACAAGGCGTTTTATCAAAGTCTGTATTGTTTTGGGACTCCATTTGGTAGTCTGTGTCAATTTGTCTGTGATTTCATTGGTGCTGATCGGTGCGTGTTTCCATATGACTTTCATCACTTCAAATTCTGCTTCTGAAATTTGTGGTAATGTTTTCACTTTTGAATCCTCCTTAAATCTTACGGTTGTAATATCCATTATAGTGTGAAAATCAGGAAATGTCAAATTTTTGATGAAATTCTCTTGACATTAAATCTCACAAGTGTAATAATTGGAATATTACATGAGTAAGATTTGGGCGGTAATACAAAATGTAGTGAAAGGATGGTTTTAATTGAGCGAAATAGTGATTCTTCATCTTGATACTTCAAATGAAGAAATATATACAAAACTGTTGGAGGTAATAAATGGAAGTGGTTATCAGCTTCAAACAATCTCTCCGGACAAAAATATGATACTGCATATTAAAGATTTAGAAATCATACCAGAGAATTATCAGGTCTTTCGTGATGGGAAAGAGATTTTTCTGACAGGCAAGGAGTTTGAAATACTGATATTATTGGCAAGGAACAGGGGGCGTGTTTTCAGCAAAGAGCAGATATATGATGCTGTCTGGAACAATGAGTATGTTTTTGATGAACGGAACATGACAGCATATATTAACAAAATCAGAAGGAAGATAGAGCCTGATCCGGCACACCCAAGATATATCA
Organism: Clostridium sp.; assembly: GCA_023666975.1. The sequence continues at coordinate 1,386 of JAMPAW010000110.1, read as the reverse complement.
TTACTGTATGGGGAGTGGGTTATAAATTCAGCGAAGGAACAAAGTGAGCAGATGTTACAGGGCAAGATAGTAATGTCTGCTCATTTTGCGTTGCAATGTGGAAATATTATTTATAGTAGAAAATGAAAATGGAAAATCAAGTATGAGAAAAAGCTCATTCCGGGTGGATATGAGCCTTTTGAATATAACACATCTGCTAATTCTATAAAGTGATGTGAAAATCTATAAAAGAACTATAAATGAATTAGAAGTGGTTACATTTTGGTATGAGAAAATCTATGTTTTCTATGTATCATTATTCTTTGTGGGGATTATCCCGGACTAGAGCTTCTGCTGTTGCCAGCAGGACGGAGAGCTGGTACTGGCTGCATTGTCCAAGCAACTGCAAAATCTTTTGATAGCAGGGATCGTTTGCGTTCTGATTTGGGTAAACGTATGAATCAGCAGATATGTTTAATGTACGCATGATAGTACAAAAGAGCTGGATGCTTGGTGTACCCTTATCATTTTCAAGGTTTTTGTAATATTGCGGATGGCAGCCGATGCGTTCTGCAATTTCTTCCTGCGTAAGCCTTTGCTCAAGCCGGGCTTTCTTCATTATTTGCCCTAAAGTGGGAGTTATATTTGACACTTTTTCACCTCCTGTGACTTCTTTCAAGTAGTGTATAACGATACCTGCAAAAAGTGAAAAGTGTTAAAGATTAAAAATAAGTAGTGCATAACACTACAAAAGCACTTGAAATCCTTTGGGATTGTAAAAAAAACGCAATCCGCAAAAGGCTTTTTCAAGTGCTTTTTTGTCTTGCGATTGCGTGGAGATCACCATGCAGCAGCTACAACTTAAAAGGGATATAGGTATTGAGCAGTCAAAAAAATCATAGCAGATGTGATTGCCGATAACACCCTTAAAGGTAGTGCTAGAGATTACGAAGATGTAGCTGCAAATTCATATTGTGAGATAAAAGACGTCCATAGGTTTTATACCTGTTTGGGCGTCTTTTATATATTTCTAAAAGTTTTTAGAAAATGTGCGTTCCATGAACGCTCTGACAATTTCCATTCGTGCTATGGAGTGAAAGGGAGATATTTCACTCTGTTCAGGTGGGTACGGAAGGAGGTGATCTCTTATGGAGCAATCTTCTTCCGAAAAGCAGATAAGAATAAGAAAGCAATTCGACAGCTTCTGCAAAACCTTACTGAAGAATGAAATGATTGACTATGAACGGGCGAGAAGCTATCGGCTGAAGCATGAAGTTTCTTTCTCGGAATTAACAGAGGGGGAGCTGGAACAGTTGAAAACAGATGATGAGTACATAGTGGAATCGGAAATGTTTCGTGTCCTTGATTATGACATCGAGGTAAAGGACGAGCTTATTGGCGAAGCAT
>JAMPAW010000010.1:26273-56654 GCA_023666975.1 Clostridium sp. | reverse complement strand
AAGTTTGAATTTTTTTAATTTACCTCTTGACAAAAGTCACTTCATAACGGAGGTGATTATCCTGCAGGTTGAAATTAAGATTGATAGTTCATATCCTGCCCCTAAAATAATTATACTGACTGCTTCAGTGACAGAGGAGGTGAGCAGCATTGTAACAAGGCTTTCAGAAGATGTACCACAAATCATTTCAGGCTATCAAGGTGAAAAAATTGAAATTTTGGAGCATGCAGATTTGATTCGGATTTACGCAAATTCTGGAAAAGTTTTTGCAGTCACCGATAAAGGCGAATATATTCTTCGGTGTAGATTATATGAATTGGAAGAGCGATTACCTGTGAGCCAGTTCATTCGTATATCAAATTCAGAAATTATTAACTTGAAAAAAGTCGATCATTTTGACTTAAGCTTTACGGGTACAATTTGTGTCAGGTTATCAAACGGAACAACAACATATGTATCCAGGCGCTATGTTCCCAAACTCAAAAAAATATTAGGAATATGAGGTGAATGTTATGAAAAAGGAAATTATGAAACGCAGTATTTTAGGTTTTCCACTTGGAATTACAATGGGCTATTTAATTACAATTTTGATTTCTCTTGTTTGGGCAAATGGATATTATTCGCCTTGTGTACCCGAACTCATTTCAATTACGGGAAATGAAATCAACGCGGTTATTTTGCAAACAGTTCTTTGCGGGATTTTAGGTACAGGATTTGCGGCAAGTTCAGTCATATGGGAAATGGATAATTGGAGCATTGTAAAGCAGACGGGCGTTTACTTTTCAATCCTTTCAGCAATCATGCTGCCAATCGCTTATTTTTCATACTGGATGGAACATAGTGTGGTTGGGTTTTTAATCTATTTTGGGATTTTTGCTTTCATTTTTGTAGTGATATGGATCATACAGTTTAGCTTAGCCAGGCATAATGTAAGAAAAATGAACGAGAAATTGCTTCAAGCAAAGGAGAGCAGGCACGAGTAACCATGAAGGCATATCATAACTTTTTGATGATAAATGCTAAGGAATGTGGTATGATGGACTGGCGGCTGGTTGTTTAAAAATGGGGGGAATATACGTTGGAAAATGCCAAAAGATAAAGGAATTGTTGGCGGATGGATGATGAGGAGATGTTATATATGGTCAGAGAGACAGAGAAAAACGATTTAGACGGTTTATTAAAATTATATATGCAGTTACATGATAATCCCATGCCGGAAAAGACGACTGGTTTATTGCAGATTTGGGATGCTATTTTTGAGGATAAAAACCATCATGTGATTGTTGTGGAAGAAAACGGGGAAATCGTGTCCTCCTGTGTCTGTGTCATCATTCCCAATCTGACACACAACCAGCAGCCATATGCCTTTGTTGAAAATGTGATAACCGATGAAAGATACAGAAACAGAGGACTGGCAACGCAATGCCTGAATTATGCCAAAGAGATTGCGATCAAGGAAAACTGCTATAAAATGATGCTGCTCACAGGCTCTAAGAAAGAAAGCACTTTGGATTTTTACAGAAAAGCAGGCTATAACAGTGACGATAAAACGGCATTTATCCAATGGATATAATGCGGAAAACGGAGGGATTGATTTTGTATTTCTACCACTGGTTGCATAAATGTAAAGAGGGCTATATAGAATGTAATTGATGTTTTTGGTATGATTCAATTATCAAAACAAACAGGAGGAAGAATACATGAATTTTTCAGAAAAATTATTAACACTGCGGAAAGCAAAAGACCTGACACAAGAACAGCTTGCCGAAAAACTGGATGTATCCAGGCAGTCGATCTCAAAATGGGAAAGTGGACAGGCAACCCCGGAGTTGGACAAAATAGTCGCATTAAGTGCAGTTTTTGATGTTACAACGGATTATCTGCTTAAATCATCAGAAATAGATGATTTATCAGTGAAAACCGAAATGCTGGAAAAACAGCAGCAGATTATGCTCATGCAGGAACAAAAACGGCAACGAATTGTTGTGTGTGTCCTATATTCGGTTGCAATATATTTCCTGTTTTTTGCAGTATATTTCATAGGACATTTTCATTTTTGGAAGTGGGTGGCAAATCCATCTGTTTTCCTTGCAGGATTTCTTATTGCTACGGCTATCGTAATCTTTGTATGTGTAAAAAAATTAGAAAAAAATAGTCAATAAATTTTTCTTGTCGGGGAAATACAGAACGAAGCATTGGAATACGCAAGGTTGTATCTGGATGGAGAGATACAGGCATAGTGGATGCAGAGGATAGTTTGGAGATTTGGTAATCATTTTATAAGAACCCTTGCAGGTCTTGGAATGGACTTGTAGGGGTTCTTTTGATAAAAGTCAAGTTATGGTGGATAATTTAGGTAAGGATTGTTATAATGAAACAGATATGAATTGATTGGTGTCTGGAAGTTTATATTGAAGTGCTATAGAAATGGAAAGTGTAGGGAAAATTTGAAGTTCTGCGAATGAGGTAAATCATTGTAATGGATACTATAAAAGTTTAGCGTGTGCAATTCGAGGCGGTTAAAAAGGAGGCAGGTCTTAACCGTTTTGTGATGGCATCAACAAAATGGGCTGAGTTGACAGGAGTTATTGGCATTGTTTGTCTAATTAATCAGTCTGCTCATTATAATAACTAAATTACAGAGAGCTTCTTTGAAAGTAAAAATAAAGAAATCTAATAATGTTAAGAAAAATCATTATGCAGAAAAGAGGTGTCAAAATGTCAGAAAACCAAAACATCGAATGGCAAGAATCATGGCGTGATGAATATTTAAAGTGGATATGTGGTTTTGCCAATGCTCAAGGTGGGAAAATATACATTGGAATAAATGATAGGGGAGAAGTGGTAGGTCTTTCTGACAGTAAGAGACTGCTAGAAGATATACCTAATAAGATTCAGACTACCATGGGAATTATGGCAGATGTTAATTTATTGTCAAAAGATGAAAAAGAATATATTGAAATAGCAGTAAGTCCAAGCAGTTATCCGGTAAATTATAAAGGGGAATACCATTATAGAAGCGGCAGTACAAAACAGCCGCTGCGGGGTATAGCCTTGACAGAATTTTTGACATCTAAAACAGGGGTTAAATGGGAAGATGCGATTGTTGATGGTGTCCAGGTAGAGGACTTGGATAAAGAAAGTTTTGATATATTTAAAGTATTTGAAAGCACCCATCACATATGATGAAATGACACGGATAGAAACATATCCTTTTCCCAAGGAGGCTGTCAGGGAGGCATTTTACAATGCTTTGGTTCATTCGTGCCGGGTTACGGGTATCCCAATTCAAATCAGGATAGAAGATGATGCCATGTATATCAGCAATGATTGTGTGTTCCCATCCGGCTGGACGGCAGAAACCTTAATGAAAAGGCACCAGTCCAGACCATATAATCCGGCGATAGCAAATGCGTTTTTTCGTGCCGGTTATATTGAAAGCTGGGGCAGGGGAATACAAAAGATTTGTGATACCTGTAAGGATTATGGCATTCCATTACCGGAGTATATTGTGCATCCGGAAGATATTATGCTGAAATTGAATGCTTTGGAGGTTGCAAACCAGCAAGATTTAAAACCGCCAAAACATCAAAAAGATGTTTTGGAAAAGAAAATTTTAGACCTGTTAGGGGCAGATAGGACGATTAAGCAGACGGAGATTGCTAAAAGGCTAAATGTGTCAATAGCATCTGTGCAGCGGGTAATGAAGCGGATGGTCAAGCAAGGAAGGATTGAGCGTAAAGGCGGTAAACGCTACGGGTATTGGGAAATAAAAAAGTAATGGCAGTTTGTAGACTTTTGGCAAGAGATTAATCTCCCCAATTCTTACGATTTTGTGGGAGGATAACAATATGATGCAATACGAAATTGACAGCGATTTAGCAAAGATTGCAAGGCAGAAAGTACCAATGAATCAGGCAGTTTTTTTATACGGAAGTTGTATAGAGCAAAAAATCGGGATTTTGGAGGGTGAGGAATGAAACGGGAGTTAGGAATTGCAAGGTGTGGGCTTGCCTGCTGCTTGTGTTCGGAAAATGTAAAATGTGGTGGATGTGATTCAGGAGGATGTCCCGGGTATCTGGATTGTGAGAACAGATTGTGTTCCGTCGGGAAGAAAATTCACCATTGCTATGAATGTGAAGAAGACTGCCAAAGAGGACTACTTCAAAAAATAAAACCGTATGCGTTTAATTTATTTATCAGGCGGTATGGGGAAGAAGAACTTTTGAATTGCCTGCAAAGAAATGAAAAAAATGGCGTGGTCTACCATCAGGAGGGAATCAATGGCGATTATGATGATTTTGATGATGTAGAGAGATTGATCGAATTTATTCAGACTGGAAAACGCTAAAATCCAAATCGAAATACACTCCAAAAGGTACAATTGGAATTTAACGCTTGAATTGGGAGAAAAAATAATGAGCAGCTATATTAGAAAAATATAACTTCCAGTCTATTGGGAAGTTAGGCAAAGAGAGAAATCGCAAACCGGGGGATATGGACAATGAAATTAAAAAATGTTTTAATTGTTGTGAAAGATATTGAAAAATCGAAACAATTCTATCATGACTTATTTGGTCTTGAAATGGTGCTTGACCATGATGGCAACGTGATTTTAACGGAAGGTCTTGTCCTTCAGGATGAAAAAATTTGGAAGGCATTTTTGGGAAAAGATATCATTCCGCAAAGTAACGCTTGTGAGCTATATTTTGAAGAACGGAATATAGAGGCATTTATGGAAAAGCTGGAAACATTATACCCCTCCATTCAATATGTCAATCGGCTGATAACGCATAGCTGGGGACAAAAAGTTATCCGTTTTTACGATTTAGACGGGAATTTAATTGAAGTGGGAACACCTATGTAATGCGAAAATTTCCAATTCGTGAAATAAGTAAAACAAAAGGAGTTCCTGAATAGTTTCCAAGTAAGTACTGGATATTAGGCAGGAATTTTTGAAATTTGGGGAGACAAACGATGAAAAAAGTAATACTGATATGTGGCAAAATATGCAGCGGAAAATCGGTTTATGCAAAACAACTGCAAAAGAAAAACAGTGCAGTGATTCTATCGACAGATGAAGCAACCTTTGATTTAATCCATAATGAACAAGGTGAATTTTATAATGTTTTTGCCAAGAGGGTAAATTTGTATCTGAGAAAGAAAGCAGTGGAAACCGTTCGTGCCGGAGCAAATGTAATATTAGACTGGGGTTTTTGGACAAAAGAAGACCGGGCAGATATTTCAGCGTTTTTGCAATCGAATAACGTTCCATACGAATGGCATTATATAGACATTGATGATAAAATCTGGCAGCAGCATATTGAACAGAGAAACCGCACAGTCCAATCCGGTAATGGAGGCTGTGATTTTTATGTAGATGATGGGCTTTTAAAGAAAATGAATACCTTATTTGAACAGCCTGCAAGAGAACAAATAGATGTTTGGTATGAATTAAAGGATTGATTTGGCGGATGTCCGAAAGCGGGTTTTGATGATTAGATCAAGTGCCGTTTATGCCGGAGCGGATGGAGTTAAAAGTCGGATTATCAGAGTCATATGAATGGTATTAGGACAATTCATGGCAGGTTTCCCAAAGCCATATATCCAGTATATTGATGAAAATTTAAGGGGATAGAGCGGGATAAATACAGAGAAAAATTAATATTAGTGATAGAGATAAATAATTTTACAAAGTGGATAGGAAACTCTCGGTTTTTATTTCTGTATTAACTTGCAACTATGCGTGAAATGATGTAAAATGAATAAAATAAACTGCTGGAGGTATTTCTATGGAAGAATATAAAAAAGCTGTGGAAGAGGAAATTGAATTTTGGGATGATATGATAAAGCATTGCGACAAATATATAAAAAAGTACTCAGAATTACCAGAATGTCTGGTGGTTTCGGCACAGGATATAAGTGAAAGATGCCAATGTTGGAAGGACAAAAAAGAAATGTTTCTTGCAGAAAAAATAGCTGATGAAGAGATATTGCAGAGTTTATCCGAGGAATAGTATATCGGGAGGGCTGTTGATGGACAATGGAGTGGAAAATAGTGTCAATCCGACTCAGGACAATGAAACAGGTGTAGTATATGGAAATATTAGTGTAGGAGAAAACACCTATGAAATGAATAAATTCCATGCAAAGCAGGGGCATGGTTTTGCTGCTGAAAGGGCAGAGCATATCCATGATTTATATCATGGAGAAGATGCACAGATTTTAGGTGATGATAATGCAAAAGACGGTGCAGACCGTTTGGTGAACGGAGCAGAAATTCAGTCCAAATATTGCAGAAGTGGTTCTGAATGTATTCAAAAATGTTTTGAAAATGGAAAGTACCGTTATTATTCCCGGAATGGCGAACCGATGCAGGTAGAGGTGCCATTGGATATGTATGATGATGCCGTGAAAGCAATGAAACGCAGGATTGCCAATAATCAGGTGGAGGGTGTAACAAATCCGGAAGATGCAGAAAAAATAGTGAAAAAGGGACATTATACATATGCACAGGCAAAGCAGATTGCACAGGCAGGAACAATCGAATCTCTGACTTTCGATGCGGCAAATGGGATTATTATAGCAAAGGATGCTATGGGGATTACAGCATTGATTACATTTGCAACATCTATATGGAATGGAGACGATTTTGAGGGAGCACTTGAAAATGCTGCATTGAGCGGATTAAAGGTAGGCGGAGTTTCTTTTTTAACAACAATCATTTCCTCACAGCTTGCAAGAACATCAGTTACAACATCTATCAGGGCAGGAACAGACTTGTTGGTTTCAAAAATGGGTGCAAAAGCAACCTCCTATCTTGCAAATGCTTTGAGAAGCGGAACGAGTATTTATGGTGTAGCTGCGATGAACAATGTGTCCAAATTGTTGGCAGGAAATATCATTGCCAGCACGGTTTCACTGGTTGTGTTATCGACGGGAGATATTATAGATGTATTTAGAGGTCGTATATCTGGCGAACAGCTTGTAAAGGATGTTGCAGTAACAGGCGCAACGATAGCAGGTGGAAATGCTGGATGGGTTGCAGGAAATGCGGCTGGTGCAGTTATAGGGGGTGCTGTTGCCGGGGCAGTTACTGGAGGTGCAGGAACAGCGGCTGGCGCAAAAATGGGATCTAAAGTAGGAGGGTTTGTTGGAAGTGCGGCTGGTGGTACTGCGGCTGGTCAGGTCGCTCATAGTGCATTAGATAATGTAATTGAAGATGATTCTGTTAAAATGATGAAAATTGTGGAACAGGAATTTGTTACAATTTGTGAGCAATATTTGTTGACAGAAAATGAAGTGTATGCTTGCCTGCCGTTATTAAAAGATCGCTTAACAAAGAAAGAATTGAAAAATATTTATGCAAGCTGTAACAGAGAACTGTATGTGCAGTCGATAATTTTAGATTGTGTACATCCGATTTTAAGTAAACGAATGATTATAGACAATGTGCAGGATGAAGATATTTTTCTTGGTATGCAAATGCTCATTGAAGATGCTGTTGATGGAGAAGGCATTTTTGATGAAAGGGCATGTACAGTCAGTACGGCTCAAATTCAGAATGGGTTATTGGTGAATTCAAATATAAGGGAAGATCAGGTTATGCAGATTATGCAGCCTGTTATGCAGATAAATAAGACGCATATGAAAGCGGAGCGAACACTGCGGAGTATGAAGCGCAGTGACGAAGATATGCAGGGTCAGATGGTTTCTATTATGCAAGAACGAGAAAATTTAAAGAGCGAATTGGATAAGCTATTGGAGGAATAAAATATGCACACAGCATTAAATATTGTAAGTACAAATGAATTATCAGAGGATTCAAGGCAGGAGATTGATACTCAGATAGATCGGATTATATCCAAACATAAAGAAAATAGATATGAAATAAATAAGTTGGTTTTTGAAAGTGTTTCCGCCCTTACGGCAAGTGACAATTATTCCAGTGAATTAGCTTCACAAGGAATCATTAGAAGATTCTGGGGAGGTATAACGGGGAAAAACAGGGATTTACAAAATAAAATAGACAGAAATCTGGCAGCTTCACAGTATGCATCGCAACAGACATTACAAAAACTAGCTGAACAAAATTTAATGAGTTTTGAGTTGATTACAGCAGTTAATAACAAATTGAATGCCTCAATAGTTCAAGTTGAAGAAGAAATAAATAAGATATATGGAACGTTGGTTACATTTTTTAAACAGACAAAATCAGACATTATTCAATTGGAAAATCGTATGGACAAACTGGAAAGAAATGTAAACCTGTTGAACTGGGTAAATTCAATAGAATATCAGATGTGGGATGGTGTTGAATATACAGAATTAGGTACAGTGGAAAAGATTGCATGCATTGTAAGTGATTTTCGTAGCATAACACAGGGAAAATATTCGACATCGGATTTGTTGCTTTTGAAAACTGCAATTACAACAATCGGGTTAAATGTTAATGAGATCTTTTCATACAAGGATATTATATTTTCAATAAAATCGAATCCGAAAATAAAAAATAAGATTTTTGGAGAAAAAACTCAAAATCCATATGTGGAGGAATGGAGCATTGTCGTTTCGGCAGGAGTAAATAAATTAGAAAAATTAGAAAATGAAGAAAAATATATTGTCAATGGAGTCTTTGAATGTTTGCAGAAACATGGCATACAAACAACAGAGGATGATATAGTAAGTGACTTGTTGGAGGAATATTTTGAATCTAACTTGTTTATTAATAAATATGGAAGTGCCAAATTATATGATTTGTTGATTGAACTTTTATACAATATTGAGCAATTAGAGTTTGTGCCATCGAAAACAGTCGAGGAAAGAATGGGAGATGCAGAACAGTTATTTTTATCTGGAAAATATGGCGAGGCATATACTCTGTTTATGCAGTTGGCAAAAGAAAATGTACCTAGAGCGATGTACTTTGTTGGTGAATATTTGAGGCAAGGATATGGATATGCAGAAGGCATAGATTATGATGAAGATACGGGATATGAATGGCACAAAAAGGGAGCAGAACTAGGAGATCCCTTATGTATTCTAAATACATCCTATATGTATGATTATGGATCTGATGAGAGAAATGATATACAAAATAGTGTAGTTGATGAAATAAGAATTATGGCTCAAAATGGAGATGTTTTTGCACAAAATGAATTATCCGATATTGTTGAAGAAGGTGAACAGTTAGAATTGCTTGAGAAATCTGCCAGGGTGGGGCTGGCACGTGCAATGTATAAGTTAGGTTGTTTATATTATAATAGCGAAATTGTTGAACAGTATTATTTGGAAGCATTAAAGTGGCATCTAAAAGCATCGGATTTGGGTTGTGCTGATGCAATGGGAGCTATTGGAATTCTGTATGAACGGGGTCATGGGTTGCAGCAGGTAAAACCGGCAGCTCGAAAATGGTATAAAAAAGCGGCAGAGGCTGGTTCAATATTCGCAATGTATGGTTATGCAAATACTTTATACAATGGTGGGAGTTATGGATCTGTTGACAAAGATGAAGCAAAAAAATGGTATGAAGAAGCTGCACGATTAGGAGACGAGGAGGCGATTGATGCATTAAAGAAAAAATATTGAGAAAACCAAGAGAAAAAGTAATAGAATAGAGATGAGCAAAACGCATTAAATCATTGAACAGGACTTGGCAGTTAGCTTATAGACATAGAAAAAACTTGTTTTTGGGCATGGCAAAGCTAACGTAAGTCCAAAACTTACGAAAAACAGTCATTATTCAGTTATGGTACTCAGGCAATCCGTTTAACCGTTTTCAGTTTGTGGTAAGACTGGCTGCCCGGCATAGCAATGGCAGCAACGGCAACTGCTAAAAGACTGATATGGGCAAGGGTATTCAGATTGGCAACAGAAGATTTGTTTCTTACCCATACCCGCTCCTGTCCCGTGTTTTTGAAACGGGAATTGTAACGCTCACATTCTGTGCGGAGGGAATAACTGTTTTTGAAATATTTGCTGTTTCTGTCAATGGAAAGCCTGAGGTCATCTGGGAGCGTGATATATTTTGTACAGCCGCGGTGTTTTTTGCCATTATAGAAATTTTTGTGGCGGCAGGGGCAGTCTGCATTCTTTGAGTTTTTTAAAGGACAGCAGAATTTTTGGCGGGTGCATCCCCTGTCAGAGAATTTACCGTCTTTCCACATGGCAAGACCAGCTTCGCAGACAGGATTTCCCTGGGGAAGCAGTCTGGGATTTTTCGTATTGCGTTTGTTTAGTGGTATGATGCATTCCCCGTCATAGAGCTTTTTAACCTGGTTGTAAATACTTTTCACATCATATCCTTTGTCAGCAAGAAAGGTGCATTCTGTAACAGGAAGAAAAGCATGAGTGTCAGCAAGGATATCGAGAGCGACTTTGGAATCTGCCACTTCAGCAGTTGTGGTTATTTCATAAATGGGGAGACCGGAAATGCAGTCCACAAGGACATGATTTTTGTAGCCCCAGTAAAACTCATATTTCTTTTCGTTAGTCTGGTTGGAAGCTGTGTGAACACCAAGTTTACAGTCCTTATCTGCTTTGGGCTGGTTGTCGGGCTTAAACCTGCCAGCAAGGAAAGACTTGGGATTGTTCTGTGATGTATTGGCCGAAACAGGGGTAGAGTCCAGTCCTATGAAAGAGGTATCTATAATGCCTTTTGCAGCGAGGGAAAGGACTTGTGCCTGCATGATACCAGACAGGATATCATGGTTAAAGTTTTTCAGGAAACGGTCAAATGTCCAGTAAGAGGGGAGCGGCAGGGAAATATCAAAGCCACAGTAGTGTGCGATGAGAAGGTTATTGTTCAGGTAATCGACAAGGTCAGTAATCATGGAAAAGCTTTCGCATTTCATAACAATAAAGGCACAGATCATGGCATGGCAGGAAAAACCTTTACGTCCCGTTTTTGAGTATTCCTGGACAGAAGATAAATCGAGGTTCAGGAAAAGGGAATCATAAAACTTAGCAACAGGCTGCGAGGTAAAAAGACGGATGTCATGGATGATTTCTTGACGGTAGATAGCAATCAGCTCCTTTCGGTATGTTGGTTTGGTAGCTTAATTATATCATTAGGAGCTGGTTGTTACTATAGATACAGAATGAAAGGTTCTGGGAGTGATAATAAAAATAAAGCCATAGGGTAAAACCTTATAAATGCTTGCTTTGTTGAGTTTTGCTCATGGCTATAATAGAATTTATAGGAGGTGAATGATATGCCGGTCGTACCACAAAAAGTTGTTAAAGGTAGCAATAAAAATAAAAATAAAGATAAAGATATTAATAAAGATATTGATAAGGATATTGATAAAGATAAGGATAAAGATAGTTATATGGGAGAAAAAGCATATCAAGAGGCGTTGTCTTATTATAAAGCAACGAAAATATTAGAAGAAAATAGAGAGCCAGAAGAACTATTTCCGCCAGTATTAATGAATGTTACTTTTGCATGCGAATTATTCAGTAAATCACTTTTATATGCAAAAAAAAGTCAAGAAGTTGTTAAAGGTCATTCATTGAAAAAATTATATGATGATTTTGATCAGTGTGACAAGGAACTGTTGCAACAGTTTTATAGCGGAGGGTTGTCTCGACTAGAGGAGTTTATTGATGACATTGCTGATTTGTTTGAAGTGTGGAGATATAGATATGAGTATAAAAAGTATTCGACACATTATTCCTTTGTGCTGGAATATATGGAATTGTTGAATAAGGTAGCAGATATTAAATATCAAAAGATAAATGATAACCCTTTATCGAATGAGATTGTTTCAGGTTTTGAGGAAATTCAAAAAACTTTGGAATAGTTTCTGCCGAACCGATAACATGCAGGCTTGAACTGTAGTTATCGGTTTTGTTCTTCTTAGTTCATTGAGCTTTTGGAGAAAAAAAGAAGCATTTAAATTCAGTTTTTGCCTGATTTGTTTTATACTATAATTTGTTACGTTTTTCTTGTTTCCGCTTAGCTTCAATCAGTGTTTAATGAGGTAAATTGGTAAGGCATCGATAGATAAGTATCTGGACGTGTCTTTTGCATTTGGGAAGGAGGATTGATTTTATGCAGCATGAATGTAAAATAACCGTATTGGAAACAAAAGTGTTCACGGATTATCAGGAAAAGTACCTTGCCAATCCGAAATCAGGTCCATGTCCGTTCTTCAAAGCCGGAGATACCTTCGTTTTAAAGAGAACGCCGGAGCGTGATGATTTCTACCACCTGATGAATGGAAAATTTTGCGGTGAAGCGTGGGATGCAATCAGCAGATATGTTTATGCGGCACTACAGGGCGGCTCGATTATGCACAAATGGACAAATGATGAGCGGATGATGATTGCCTGCTGCAACGATGGCACCAGACCGGTTATTTTCAAGATTGAGAGAATCGATATTCCGGAAACGGAAGAGGAACGGATGTGGCTGGAACAACAGAATTTTGCAAATGATGCAGGCGATGCTTATACGGGGTGATTGGGGGAGCTTTGAGGTAACAGAGATGAACGGAATAAATCGTAAGTGGAAATTGCCTGCATTGATTACATATGTCATTGTGTTTTACAGTATATGGACGATGTGGGAATTTTGGGCAAAGCCTTTTGTCAGCTATGCCATTGAAAATGAATGTATATCACAATGGATAAAATCTGGTATTATCAAAAATTTAGTGTGGACACTTCCGGCAATTTTGCTCGTACAGCGTTTCGAGGCAGATGTTTTCCTTCCGCTAAACGAAATGTTTTCTACAAAGGTTCACTGGTTGAAATATCTGCCGGTTTATCTCATTTTTACGGTTTATGTATTGACGGGCTCTGTCCTGCAAAACGGTAAGCCGGAGATAGCCAGCGATTTTGGCATCAACGAAATGATCATTGTTTTATTTGTAGGTTTGACGGAGGAAATGGTTTTTCGTGGCTGGCTGCTCAATGCAACAATCCGTGAAGAGAAGAAGTGGTTTTCTATCGTGATCAATGCGGTAATGTTCCTCGCCATTCATTTTCCGGTATGGATTTATACAGGAGTCTTTGCCAGCAGCTTCACCAGCCTGCAGTTTTTAGAGATAATCGCCTTGAGTGTTGTCTTTAGCTGTACATTTATAAAAAGCAGAAATATACTTGTGCCAATTACGCTGCATATGTATTGGGATTTACTTGTATTTATGTTTATTTGAGTAGTCAATTTTTAGCAGGAAATTTGAGGAATATAATTGAGATTATAGAGAGAGAATGCTATAATTATACATTAGTGTGGGAAAAATACATATAGGAAAGGAAATAGAAAATATGAAGACATTAGAGGGAAAATTAGTCGCAAATGACATGAAAATCGGCATTGTTGCCGCAAGGTTTAATGAGTTTATTGTATCAAAATTAATCGGCGGAGCCATGGACGGACTGACAAGACATGATATTCCGGAGGACAATGTCACGCTGGCATGGGTGCCGGGAGCTTTTGAGATTCCTGTTGCGGCAAAGAAGATGGCAGAGTCCGGAAAGTATGATGCGGTTATCTGCTTAGGAACGGTAATCCGCGGTGCAACCAGCCATTATGACTATGTATGTAATGAGGTTTCAAAAGGGATTGCGCAGGTGTCCCTGAATACGGGAATACCGGTTATGTTCGGTATCGTGACGACCGAAAATATCGAGCAGGCAATTGAGCGTGCAGGAACTAAGGCAGGAAATAAGGGCTATGACTGTGCGCTTGGGGCAATTGAGATGGTAAATCTGCTCAAACAAATGTAATGTCTGAAAGGAGTCAGGACAGGCATGGCGCTATTATTTTTTGATATCGACGGAACGCTGCTTACGCTGGACGATACGCATATTATGCCGGAGAGCACAAAAAATGCGCTCAACAAGGCACGGGCAAATGGCCATAACATTTTTATCAATACCGGGAGGGTGAAGACAGCCATTGACCGGCAGCTTTTGGATTTTGGCTTTGACGGTCTGGTCTGTGGCTGTGGTACATATATCGAATATGGCGGTAAAACGGTTTTTCACCATACACTGCCCCAGGAAAAATGTGCAGAATATGCGCAAATGTTGAGGGAGTTTAGGCTTCATACCATATTTGAGGGCAAAAACCGATTGTTTATTGAGGGTGACCACGGACCGGGGAGTTTTATGGAATATATTTACAATTATTTTTCCGAGAATGCAGAGTATCCGATAGAAGATGCCTCGCACCCGGAGCTTTGCTTTGATAAATTTACGACAGCCTGTCTGCCGGATAGTGATTGGGAGGCTTTTCGCGAAAAGTTTGCAGTGGATTTTCATTTGATTTCACATGGAGAACATGTGATGGAGGCTGTACCGTTAAATTTCAGCAAGGCTACTGGAATCCGTTTTCTGATAGACTATTTGGGCAGCTCGCTTGCCGACTGCTATGCCTTCGGTGATTCGATCAATGATATGGAAATGCTGCGGTATGTGCCTCATTCTGTAGGTATGGGGAATGGGGTAAAAGAGGTATTGCAGATTGTGGAATACTGTACGACAGATATACTTGAGGACGGGATTGCCAATGCACTGACGCATTATGGACTCATTTAAAAGCTGTGGTTCAGGATAAACAGATAGGAGAGCAGATTTATGTTTCGATTAAAGGAGCGGCAATTACACATAATGATTTATCTGATGGCAGGCATCGGTCTGCTCATGTTTGTTTTTTTGGGAGTGGAACGGATTCCGGAAACGGACCCGTATGGAAAGACGGCGGGAATGGAAAGCTTTTCTGACGGCTGGGTATGTTCCTACAAAACGGACAGCGATCAGAAGCTGGAGGAATATCGCAGTACGGAAGAAGGGGAAATCAATACAGACAGCAAAATGATTTATGAGGTGGTTAACCTTCCAGCCAAGCTTTTTGTGGAGGCCAATGCTACGCTCACCATGATGCATAGGGCACCGGAAATGGGGATAGAAACACTCTATATGCTGATAGAGACCGATGGTCAGGCATTGAAGGTGACAGCAGGGGAAGAGGTTGTCTATGAAAGCAGTAAAAGGGAAAGACGACTTCCGGCGTTTCACGTTATCTTGCTGTCGCCGGAATATAGAAATCAGGTATTGACTGTCGAATTAATCGGTGAAAAATCAGGAGGCATGGAGGTAAAGCAAATCCTGTTAGGGACAAGAAACCAGTTCTGGGTCAGCCTGTTGAGTGAGGACGGTGCAACGGTGGTGACAGGAATAGTGATAATGCTTCTGGGACTATTTTTGCTGCTTATCCAATCCTTTATCAAAAATACGTGGCTTCAGAAACGTGTGCTCATCTATGGCTGTGTGGAAGGAATTTTAGTCGGGCTGCTTTTTGCAGGCAGCGGACGTTTTTTGGCGATGCTGACCGGCTGGAACAATGGTATCTATATGCTGAGAACATGTGCTGTCGTTTTGCTGGCGGTTTTTCATCTGATGATTATCCGCTGTTACGTGTATAAGAAAAAAGTGCTTGCGCTGGTGGATGCAGGGGTGTTGCTGTATGGGGTATTCTTTATTACCGCTATGGTACTGCCGGCTTTGTCGCTCGTTCCGTTTTCCGGTTTATATTTTGCCGGTAAAGTGCTTTTTGGCATCAGCGTGGCTGCTTATACGGTCGTGCTGGCAGTGGCGATTTATGAATATGGGCGAAGAGAGGGAAAACCGGTTTTCTACGCAAATATTTTTTTGATTATATGTGCGGTAACCCAGCTGGTTATGCGTCTTATCGGCAGGGAACTTCGGTTTAATGATATCTTTATCCCGGCAGGATTGGTCATTTACATTTTGTTTATATGGGTTTTAGGTTTAAAGCAGGCGTTATATGTGAAAGCTCAAGGAGAAGGAATTGCTTATGACGAGGCGGTGGTTAGGGAAGAGATTATCGACCGTCTGAATCCGAATCTGTTGTTTGCTTCCTTTCAATCTTTGCAGAATTTGATAAAAAGTGGTTCCACAGCAAGTGTAAAAATGATATACTATATTTCCGTATATTTAAGAGGGAATCTTCAGGCAGTAGAGCTTAGCGGCGAGATGATCGATTTTGAAGAGGAGCTGGAACATATTATTGCCTATCTTCAGCTTCAGAAAACACGCAACGGAAATCTCAATTTTGCGCTTGAGTGCAAGGTCAAAGCGTTTAAAATTCCCAGACACAGTCTGGTTCCGATGGTGGAAAATGCCGTCAAATATGGCATTGCAGGTAATGGGGATCAAGGAAATATTGTAATCCGGACGTATTTGCGGGCGGAGGGATATGCAGTTCAGATTATTGATGACGGGACAGGCTTTGACACGAAGAGATTAAAGCACGGCAATCCGACTGCATTGTTAAATCTGTCCGATTTGCTGAAACAAAAATGTAATGCGATGATGGAGATTATTTCAAAAGAGGGCAAGGGCACGGTGATTACGATTGTGCTGCCGATACTGGACAATGAGCCGGAGGAAGAATTGGCGTCAGAAGATTTAATTGGGTAGATGGAGGTATACATGGAAAATACAACTCAGGAAAGTGACCAAAGAGTACAGGAAAAGGAAATGACGATGACGGACCGTTTTATTACGGCCATGTTTCTGCCTAAGGAATATGGGAAGCTGCTGCGGCTTTCAACCGGCAAGCTGGTTAGCTTTGTTGCGCTGCTCATGCTGCTGGTAACAGTAATACGTTATGCAGTGCCGGCCTTAGGTGCGATTGCCGCAATGGGCGGAGTGAAAAGCATTATCATGAATGAGATACCAGATTTTAAACTGGAGAACGGTGAGCTTTTTCTGGGAGAGAAACTGGAGCGTACAGATGAAATCGGCGGTATATATATGGTGGTGGATACCAGTGTAGAGAAATATACCAGCGAAGATATACCGACGAATATGGTAGATGCGATTATGGTCAGCAAATCGAATATGCTGGTGTATAATCAGGTGGCAGGCAGCGGAATACTGCAGGAAAGCCGGTTCTCGGATTTTAAGGATATTTCGCTCAGTAATGAAATTATTGCTGAGGAGAGCCATGTTATCTATGTCTGTTTGGGATTGATTCTGGCAATATTGTATTTGGCTGAAGTCATTAAATATATAGGAGCAGGGCTGTTCTATACGATACTGATGAACCTTGCAGTAAGGGCATTGATGATGGAGGCAACTTTTGGTGAAGTATATAAGATATCGCTTTACGCACAGGCAGTAGGGGTGATTGTCAATGCAGTGATGTGCTGTATTGGCATTCCGGTGCTCGTTTTGGCAGGAGGCACTTTCTCTATGCTGATTACCGTACTGATCATGAATCGGGTGTTCATGCAGATAAAGATGAAATCAGAGATTCTATAGCCGTTTTGTCCATGGTGCTGAGCGTAGAGTTGTGAAAGGTAAGTTCTTCCGTGACCTCCCGTCCGAACCACAGAGGAGGCTGGTAGCATTGTGCCGTCTTTTCATCGGGGAACTCTACCTCGGCAAGGTAAAGCCCTTCAAACAGTCCATGAAAAATATCCAGTTCAATCGTTAAATTATCTTTTTCCGGAATCCGGTACCGCGTTTTGGTAATGATATTTCCCTCTGTTTTGCCGAGCAGTTTGTCGTAGGCTTCCTGTGGCAGGGGAAATTCCGTTTCCTCGCGTTTCATTAAGCCTTTTCCCTTATAGGTCAGTATATAGCAGTCATTCTTTTTGCGGATACGCAGTACAGGATTGGTAATGATGTATGCCTGCTCTAAATCGCTGTGGGCATATCGGGTTAAATCTGCAGGTAAATGATTTTTGGCGATTAAAAATTTTCTTTCGATTTCCATTTGGCAGTCTCCTTTTAATTTTATATTATATTGCACAACTGGATTTTGGAAATTAGGAGTTTCGCAATTACCTAATCATTATATAATAGACAGGAGATAAAGACAAGCGGGTTAATGAAGTGAGCGATTGCCCTGACGATAGGTTCTGGCTTCATTGACAAATAATAGACCATAAATTAAAATAGAGAGTATAATTTTCGTCGAAAAAGAAAAGGAGGAAGATGATCATGAAGGCGTATTTATTTTTGGCTACCGGGTTTGAAGAGGTTGAGGCCTTGACCGTTGTAGATATTCTCAGAAGAGGTGGAGTGGATTGCAAAACCGTGTCCGTTACCGGGGATTATGATGTGATAAGCTCCCATGCAGTCACTATTCGTGCCGATTTGCTCTTTGACCAGCAGGATTTAGGTGATGCAGATATGCTGATTATGCCGGGCGGGATTCCGGGAACACCGAATCTGAAAGCACATACAGGGTTGGAGAAGCTGATTAGACAGTATCATCAGGCAGGTAAATATCTGGCTGCTGTCTGTGCCGCACCGACGGTTTACGGTGAAATGGGTCTGTTAGAGGGGAAAAATGCAACCTGTTATCCCGGTATGGAGGACGGCCTTAAAGGTGCCAGTCTGAAGAAGGATAACGTCGTGTGTGACGGGCAGTTTATCACAAGCCGTGGAATGGGAACCTGTATAGATTTTGGACTGACTTTGTTAGAAAAGCTGACGGATAAGCAGACGGCGCAGAATATCGGGGAGAAAATCGTATATTACCGCGTGGATTAGTGCCGCTTGGAAACGGCATATTTGACAGTGGCAGCGGCCAATATATAAGTAGAAGCAGAGGACATTTATATGTATCAGGTTAAGATACCCGTTCGCGGTCTGGTAGAATTCATTTTTCGCAGCGGAGACATTTCGGGTGGGGACGGCAGCTTTTCAAAAGAAGCGATGCAGGAAGGCAGCCGGATTCACCGGAAAATCCAGGGGAAGATGGGTTTGAACTATGAGGCGGAGGTTCCACTGAAAATCGATATCATAAGACCGGATTTTGTGTTGACGATTGAGGGCAGGGCAGACGGAATCCTTACCGAAGAAAATGGTGTTACGGTTGATGAGATTAAGGGTGTACACAGAAAGGTAGACAATATGGAAAATCCGGTCTTTGTGCATCAGGCGCAGGCCATGTGTTATGCGTATATTTATGCGCTGGACCATGAATTGAGTGAGATTGCTGTACAGATGACCTATTGTAATCTGGATTCTGAGGAGATTAAGCGGTTTAAGGAGCATTATACGTTTGAATATCTGAAGGAATGGTTTCATCAACTGGTGGAGGACTATTGCCGCTGGACCCAGTTTGAGGTGGATAACCGGAGACTGCGAAATGATTCGATCGAGGATTTGGAGTTTCCGTATCCGTATCGGAGCGGACAGCGGGATATGGCGGGAACGGTTTATCTTTCCATTAAGAGAAAGCAGAATCTATTTGTGCAGGCTCCTACAGGAATCGGTAAGACGATGGCTGCTCTTTATCCTGCGGTTAAGGCTATGGGAGACGGATATGGGGAGAAACTGTTCTATCTGACGGCAAAGACGATTGCAAGAGGGGTTGCTCTGGACGGTTTGGAGATTTTACGGGGAAACGGCCTGCATTTCCGAAGCGTTCTGATTACGGCAAAAGAAAAAATCTGTCCACAGGAGGAAATGAAGTGTGAACCGGAGGATTGCCCTTATGCAAAAGGGCACTACGACCGGATTAATGAGGCGATGTTTGACTGCCTTACCCATGAGATAAATATTACCAGAGAGGTATTGCTGAAATATGCGGACAAGCATATGGTATGCCCCTTTGAGCTGGGATTAGATGTGAGTCTTTTTGTGGACGGGATTATCTGTGATTATAATTATGTCTTTGACCCGCGGGTGAAGCTGCGCCGGTATTTTGCCGAGGGGGCTAAAGGGGAGTATATCTTTCTGGTCGATGAGGCACATAATCTGGTGGAGAGGGCTTCTGCGATGTACAGCGCTGCCATATTCAAAGAGGATTTTTTGAAAATGCGCAGGATATTGCTGCCGTATAATAACAAAATCGGTAAGCTGTTAGCAGGCTGTAACCGGGAACTGCTGGAATTTAAGAAGGCCTGCGATGGCAGCAAGAGCTATTGTATGCTCTATGATATCAATGCGCTTTATCTGAAGCTGTTAAGGCTTCATGCCCAGATGGAGACATTTATGGAGGAGAGCAGGGAAATCAAGGCACTCAGGCCTTATCAGGAAGAGATTTTGAACTTCTATTTTCAGATTAATCAATTTCTAAATATATATGAGCTGATCGATGAAAGTTATGAGATATATGGCGAACAGGTAGACGAACATTCGTTTATGGTGAAGCTTTACTGTATTCACCCGGCGAACAATCTGGCAGAGTGCATTGAGAAAGGGAATGCCACAGTGTTTTTTTCGGCGACCATGCTTCCGATTGCCTATTATAAAGAACTTTTGCATGACGATGACGGAGACTATGCCATCTATATTCCGTCCCCTTTTCCTAGGGAGAGAAGAGGATTGTTCACGGGTGTTGACGTGAGCAGCAGATATCGGCTGAGAGGACCGGTACAGTATGAGAAAATGGCGAGGTATCTGGAGGCGATGGTCGGCAGCAGGGAGGGGAATTATATGGCATTTTTTCCCTCTTACAAAATGCTGCAGGACGTTTATGCGAGAGTGAAAGAGCTGGGGCTGTTGACGAACACGGAAATCATTTGTCAGACTGCCAGCCTGTCGGAAAAGGAGCGGGAGGAATTTTTGGAAAGATTTCAGAACGGTGATAAGCCGGTGCTGGGATTTTGCATTCTGGGCGGCATTTTTTCAGAGGGCATTGACCTTACAGGGGATGCCCTGATTGGTGTGGCGGTAATCGGTACAGGGCTGCCAATGGTGTGCAACGAGCGGGAGATTCAACAGCAGTATTTTGCGGCGCGGCAGAATAAAGGTTTCGCCTATGCCTATCTGTATCCGGGAATGAATAAAGTGCAGCAGGCGGCAGGCAGGGTCATTCGGACCATGGAGGACAGAGGTGTGATACTGCTTTTGGACGAGCGTTTTGTTTCTGCACAGGTGGTGGAGACATTTCCGGCAGAATGGGCTGATTATCAGGTAGTGACACTGGATAATGTCAGGGAACGGCTGGCGGAGTTTTGGGAGGCTGAACGGTGAAATTTATGCATTTATCCGATTTGCATATCGGGATTCATTTACACAATTATGATTTAAAAGATGACCAACGCTATATTTTGAACCAGATTATTCAATATGCTGATGAGGAACAGCCCGATGCCGTTGTTATCGCAGGGGATATCTATGATAAGTCCGTGCCCTCGGCGGAGGCAGTAGAGGTATTTGACGGATTTATTACCGAACTTAGGAGGGTGAAGGCGGATATGCCGATTATGCTGATTGCCGGAAATCATGATTCGCCTCAGAGAATAGACTGCTTTCGGAATATTTTGAAGGAGGAACAGGTATACATGGTGGGACTGCCGCCGCAGGCACCGGACGAGTATATTGAAAAGGTGACGATAACTGACGGGTATGGACCGGTTCATTTCTATTTGCTTCCGTTTGTAAAACCGTTTTTTTTACGGGGGATTTTTGGGGAGCGGACAATTTCCTATGATGAGGCACTGCATTTGCTGCTGGAAAGGGAAAACATCAATTTGGCGGAGCGCAATGTATTGGTGAGCCACCAGTTCTTTGTAAAAGACAGGGCCTGCGCAGAACAGGTAGAACGGGCGGAGACGGAGGTATATACTATCGGAAATATTGATTCCGTCACCTCGGACTGTCTGGCACCTTTCGATTATGCCGCATTAGGGCATATTCATAAGCCGATGCAGGTGGAGCGGGAGACGGTCCGCTATTGCGGTACGCCGATGGCATATTCGGTCAGCGAGGAAAATCAGGAAAAGGCAGTGCTGGTGGTCACGCTTGCACAAAAGGGGCAGACGCCGGCAATCCGCCACCTGCCATTGATACCGTATCGCCGTGTGTGCACAAGGAAAGGGACGTTGGAGGAAGTGACGGCAGTTCCCAGTGATGATTATATATGGGTATCGCTTACCGAGAGGAGCGATTTGGATATCACGGATATGCAGCAAAGGCTGAGAGAGGCATTCCCGCACCTTCTGGGAGTACGAAATGAATATGCAGTGTCCTTCGCCGCAGAAGATGTGGAAATGGAGCAGATAAAGGAGCAGAGCGCATTTGAACTGTTTATGCAGTTCTGCCCGGAGCTGGACGGCGAGGAACAGCAGATTATCAAGGAAGTTATCAATAAGGTACAGGGGGCCGTGTAGATGAGACCACTAAAAATAGAAATGCAGGCTTTTGGTTCATATGGGGAGCGGGTGGAGATTGATTTTACCAAATCATCGCAGAATCTTTTTCTGATCAGTGGCGATACCGGTTCGGGCAAAACGACTATTTTTGATGCGATCGTATTTGCGCTGTATGGCGAGAGCAGTTCGATTAGGGACGCCAAGGAGGGTGTCATGCTGCAGAGCCAGTTTGTCGGCATTGATGTAACGCCGGAGGTAACATTTACCTTTTCCTTAAATTCAGGCAGGGAAATCTATACGGTCACCAGAATACCGAAGCATATGCGGCGGGCAAAACGGAAAGGTTCGGGAATAAAGGGCATAATTGAGGAACGGGGGTCAGTGGAACTGATACTTCCGGACGGCGCTGCTTATCGGGAGAGGGATACGCAAAGGAAAATTACCGAATTAGTGGGGCTTACCAAGGAGCAGTTTATGCAGGTGGCGATGATTGCGCAAGGGGAGTTTATGGAACTGCTGCGGGCGGACACGGATAAGAAGGTCATCATCTTCCGCAAACTTTTTAATACGGAAATGTACAGGCAGATTAGAGATGAGCTAAAGCAGCGGAAAGATGAAAAGGAGCGGGAGACGGCAGTTTTGCGGACAAAATGTGAGACGTTGATTAGTGCTGTTTTGGTGCCTTGTGAATATGAAAACAGAGCGAGCTATGAGGACATAAAGGAAAAGGTAAGCAAAAGCCTCTGTTATCTGGAAGAATATCTGGCGGAATTGGAGCTGCTGGTGAATTGGGAAGACCGCGAGCTTGCAAAACTGACGCAGGAAGCAGACCGTTTAAGCCGGGAACAGCAGCAGCTGACAAAAGAGCAGGGGGAAGCACTGGTTCTGGATAAGGCGTTTGTGGAACTGCAAAATGCGACGGAGACATTGTTCCTTTTGATGAAGGAAGAAGAGGAAAGGAAAAGCGGGGAGGAGCTGGTTAAGACACTGGAGTGCGTCTATGAGCTGGAGCCATACTGGATTGCGGCCAATGAGGCAGAGCAGAATTTCCGGGAAAATCAGCGGCATTTAACGGCAGATTTGGAAAGATTTCCGCAGTGTGAAAAAGCGGCCAATGAGGCGGAGGCAGAGTTTAGCCGGGAAAAGCCCCATTGGGACGAGGTGTCTAAAGCCTACCATGTGGCGCAGGAAAAGTATAATCGACAGAAGAGTATCTATGAGGAATTAAAGGAGAAGGAGATAGAAAAAAGAGAGCTTGAACAAAGCAGGCTGAAGCTGGAAGGTATCCGGACAGCCGTATCGGAGGAGCTTGTGCAAAAGCAGGAGGAACAAAGGCAGATACGGGAGTCCTTGGCGCAGTCAGAAAATGCGTTGGTTGAGTTAGAGAGGGCGGGACAGCTCCTTGAAAAAGTACAGCAGCAGATAGAGGACAAGGAAGAGCTGGCCAAGATGTCTGACAGGTGGAAAGAAGGTAAGAGGGCTCTGGTTAAGCTGCAGGAAAAGTATAAGAGGGCCAGAGAGGAAGAGGATAAGGCAAACAGCAGGTATCAGGAAATCCGCCGGCATTTTCTGGACAATCAGGCGGGAATGCTGGCAGCCGCCTTAAAGGAGGGGGAGCCATGCCCGGTCTGCGGTTCTGTTCATCACCCTGCACCAGCGAAGCTCTGTGGGGACAGAGTGTATTCTGAGGACGAGGTAAACCGAGAGGAAGAGATATGGCAGCAGGCAAAGAAGAAAACGGAGAATGCGTCTGCCGATGTGACGAAAAAGAGGGAAGCGCAGGAACAGCTTTTCCGGCAGATAGCGGAGAGGGGAGAGAAGTTTTTTTCGCAATGGGATTTGGCCAGAGAGCCGGACGAGATGATAGAGCAATGGGGAACAGAGCTGTATGCGCAGTTAACGCAGCGAAAAAGCGAGGCGGAGCAGTGGGAACAAAAGGTAAAACAGCAGGAGCAGCTGCAAAAGCGACGGAACCTGTTGGAGAGACAGATAGAGGAATTAGAGCAGAGAAGAGGACAGCAGCAGGAGGAAATCAATGGCTGCGCGCTTCGGCTTGCGGCGATTGAAAGCTCGATAAGTGAACAGGAAAAGCAGCTTTCCGATAAGAATCAGGAAACGGCGCAGAAAGAATTTGAAAAGCAGGAAAAAGAGTACCGGCGGCAGGAAAAACAATTTCAGGAATGTGAGAAGTTAAAGACAGAAACAGCAAGAAATCGTCAAGCGCTTTCCGAGCGGATTGCGGAGCAAAAGAGACGGCAGATTTCTCTGGAAAGCAGGAGGGAAGAGCAGGTGCAAAGACTTCAGGATATGCTGGAGAAAAGAAATATGCAGCGCAGCCAGTTAGAAAGCTGTCTGTCTGCTTATACAAGGGAACAATACCGGCAAATGAAGCAGGAGACAGAGAATTGCCGGGAGCGTATACGCCAGTGCAGGGAACGGATTCATACAGCCGAACAGGTGACGGAGGGAAGGGAACGGCCGGATACCGAGCGGCTGAGAGAAGCGTTGGAACGCAGTCATGAGCAGTCTGCCGAATGTGCAAGCCGAAAGGACAGATTTCAGGGATACTTCCAACCGGCAATGCAGTGTCTTAACGGATTAGCTGAATTGCGAAAGCAGCATAGCGAGACATACCGCAAGGCGGCAGTTTTACGCCGGCTGTATGAGATTGCCAGCGGAAATGTAGCGGGGCAGAATAAGATGGATTTGGAAACGTATGTTCAACGGTATTATTTAAAGCAGGTATTATCAGCTGCCAACCGAAGATTTACGGAAATGACGGCAGGACAATATGAGCTTCAGATGAAAGAATTCAGTCAGGCGGGAAACCGGGTGAATGAGGGGCTGGATTTTGTCGTGCATTCACTGGTGACCGATTCCTACCGGGATATCGTCACGCTGTCCGGAGGTGAATCGTTTATTGCCGCATTATCGCTTGCATTGGGAATTGCCGACTGCATTCAGCGGGCGAATAGTGGCCTGCAGCTCGATATGATGTTTATTGATGAAGGCTTCGGCTCCTTAGACAGTCATTCCCGCAATGCAGCAGTACAGCTATTAAAGGGACTGGCCGGAGGAGAACGGCTGATTGGCATAATTTCCCATGTGGCGGAATTAAGGGATGCGATTGATGACCGTCTTATCGTAAAGAAGGATAATGCAGGCAGTACCGTTGCCTGGGAGCAGTGAGTGAAATGGAGGTAGAATATATGTTGAAAACGGTTAATTTTTTTCTGCCGGATTTTTATACCAATTTTCGGTTGATTCTATATCTGGCAGACCGCATGAAACAAAGTCCGGAATATTTTTATGAGGATATCCGGATTGGAGCAGCATACGGATGCTTTCCCGGAAGTATCTGGAACGGTGGCCGGGTAATGCTTGGAAGCTGTACAAAGCAGGAGATGGAATATGCCGTTTCTGAACTGAATGCCAGAGATATTGCCGTGCGTTATACCTTTACGAATCCGCTGCTGCAGGAATGGCACCTGCTGGATACGTTCTGTAACCTCTGCATGGAGGTGGCGGATAACGGGAAAAATGAAGTGCTGGTAAATGCACCGATACTGGAGGAGTATATCCGTAAGGGATATCCGAATTATGCTGTAATATCTTCCACGACAAAATGCCTGAGAGAGGTGAAAAGCGTAGAGGAGGAATTGCAAAAGGATTATGCTTTGGTGGTGCTGGATTCGGCCTTTAACAATACGGAGGAATTGTTTGCCGTTTCCCATAAAGACAAGGTGGAATTAATCGCTAATCACTATTGTGCAGATGACTGTCCAAGGCGGAAAGCGCATTATGATGTGGTCGGGCAGAGTCAGCTTGAGTTTTCGGAGATTGATTTTCCGGTGTGCGAGAATATCCGGCGGGATTTCTATCAGGTAATGGAGAACCGCTCTTTTATCACGGCGGAGGCGATATACGGGAGATACCGGGAGGCCGGCTTTTGCAATTTTAAGCTGGACGGACGGGCATTCCGCCGATATAAGGTGTTAGAAAGTTTTATTTACTATCTGGTGAAGCCGGAATACCGTGACCGGGTGAGGCTGGAAGTACTAAGCGACGTTAAATGGTAATTTTTGCAAAATAGATTATTGATTAGATAATTGATGAGTAAGAGGAATGATGATGAAGGAAGAGAAAAGGAAAATCGTTATTGTCCATGTTCTGCTGACTGTGGTAACGCTGCTGCTTTTATTTGTGCCGCTTGGAACAACGTATTTCTTTGGCTCCGAGGGAGACTGGCACTGCCAGCATGTGGGTATCGCAGAGAGTATACGGCAGGTCATGCTGGAGACAAAGCAGCTGATTCCGCAGTTTATCCGGTTAGGCGGCGGAAGCAATATTTATGATTTTGCTTATTATGGACTGCTGCGGCCGGATATTCTGCTTTCCTGTCTGCTGCCGGACGTGGAAATGAAATATATTATAGCGGCATATGCGGCAATAGGAGTGGTTGCCAGTGTAAATCTTAGCTGCCTGTGGCTGCGGAGACAGAAGCTCTCTGTCTTTTTTGCGTTTTCCGGAGCGTTACTATTGGCTTCTTCAACCTGCTTTTATCAGGCTCATCATCAGATTATGTTTGTGAATTATATGCCGTTTCTTATTTTGGCACTGATCGGTGTGGACAGGCTGCTGGAGAAGAGACGGGCGTGGCTGCTGATCGCTGCTCTTTTTATGATTTATATCCATAGCTTTTATTATTCCATTTCCTGCCTGTTTGTGGTGGGAATCTATCTGCTGCATCAATTATGGCAAAAGAAAGAGATTCAGGACATTATTGCGCTTGGACAGGTGAAAAAATTAATGGCGGTGACGGCAAGGGAAGTGGGAATACTGATATCCGCAGCCGCTGTCTCTATCGGCATGGCAGCCGTGCTTTTGATCCCCATGGCTATTGACATTTTCTCGAATGAAAAGGATACAGGAAGTTTTATGGCAGCCTCGTTTGACCTTCTGGACGGAGGGCTGACCGGATTACTCTATACCCCGTATGGGTGCGGTATGACGATGCTCACGCTGTACTGCCTGCTGCTGTCGCTGACGAAAAGGCGAAAACGCTTTTTGTCTATGACGCTTTTCGTGTGTATACTTTTTCCTGCGGTTTCCTATGTGTTAAATGGATTCCTCTATGCCAGAGTAAAAATTCTGATGCCTTTTGTCCTGCTGTTCGTGCTGCTGGCAGCAGACACCCTTCAGGATTTGTATCAGGGGAAGCAAAGACCGTCTCTTTGCCTTTTGGCCTGTTGCGTGGTACCGGCATTCTTTTCGGCATGGAGGGTACTCGTGTTGGTGGACTGTGCGGTTATCCTGCTGTGGCTGTTTATCCTGAAGGCAGGAGGCTCTTTCCCCGGTAAGCGGGCAAAGCAATGTGTGTTTTCGTTTGTCTATCTGGTTCCGCTTCTGTTTAATCTGTGTCTGAATATGAGTGATGACCCTTTGAATCCGGTCAGTGCAAAGCTTGGCATTCGCACGAGCGGGGAATATATCCGAAAAGATGATACAAGGCAGCAGCATTTTACGTTACAGGAGATTTCCGATTTTGCAGAGGACAGGGAATATCGTTTTGATGTGCTGGCCAACAATTTTGTCAACTGTGATTTGCTGCCCGACGGCACGATAAATAAGGCGGCAATGTATTCCTCGGTAACGAATACGCCATATGCCAGGTTTTACTATAATACGATGAGAAATCCAATCAGCATTAATAACCGGGTTGCACTGACACCGAGTACAAATCCGTTCTTTCTGTATTTCATGGGGGAAAAATATCTTTTGACAGACAGCGAAAATGTACCGGAGGGCTATGAAGTGGTGGCGGAAAAGAACGGTTATGTGCTTGTGCAAAATGAGAATGTACTTCCTGTCTGTTACGGAACTGTCAATCTCGTCAGTGAGGAGGAATACGGGCAGCTGGATTTTCCGGAGACATTGGGAATGCTTTGCAGCAGCGCCGTAGTGCCGGAGGATAGGTCTGATGTCGATATCCAAATGACGGATAAGGCTGGTGGTGATGAGAACCAGGAGATGAAAAAACGGGATTTTGGCCTGCAAAGACCGGATACAGAGCAGTTTTTCCGGAACGGCGGGAAGGAGAAATTGATGAATCCTTCGGGAAGAGCGGAGAGCTATGTACTGGATTTGCAAAAAGCCATCTCCAACAAGATACTGATTATACGTTTTCATGTGGAAAGCATGGACGGAAAGGCAGTTGAAATTAAAATTAACGGAATGAAAAATAAACTGTCGGCAAAATCAGCACCATATCCAAACCGGAATAATGATTTTATTTATATCATATCTGCCGGAAAAACGTTAAGACAGTTAAGTGTTGAGGCTTCGGAGGGAAAATATAAGATAGACGGGCTGCAGTTGTATACACTGGACCGGAAGGTGCTGCATCACGAGATTATCCGGGCGGACAGTGACGAGAGCAGGCAGGAAGACGGCAGAAGCGTATATAGCGGGCAGATTGCAATGGAAAAGGCCGGATATTTTATTACGTCCTACCCGTACCGGAAGGGTTACCGGATAGAGGTTGATGGCGCTCCGGTCAAGGCATATAAAGTGAATACGGCATTTCTGGGCTTCCCGCTGGAAGCGGGAGAGCATCGCATTGAAATTGCTTATGAGGCTCCGGGATTTGGAGCGGGTCTGGTTATCAGTATACTGTCCGTTGTCCTTGGCATGTGCTATAGAGAGGAGATTCTGCCGCCGTCCATTTGATAGACGGTATCACATAGTAAGTCGATATCCTCCCTGATATGGCTTGCCAGTAAAATGGTTTTGCCTTGCTGCTTTAAGTCTAAGAAGATAGCCCGCATTTCGCTTACTCCATTGCGGTCTAATCCGTTCATCGGCTCATCTAAGATAATAAAATCCTTGTCCTCCATGAGTATCTGTCCAATGGCCAAGCGCTGCTTCATTCCCAGCGAATAGTTTTTGACTTTTTTTCGGGAATCGCCGTCCAGACCTACCCGCTGCAGGATTTCCTTCAGATAGGGCTTGTCCTTTTTGTGGTTTAGCTCGTATAAATATTGAAGATTCTGCAGACCGGTGCATTCTGACAGAAATGCCGGAGAATCAATAAGCGCTGCGGCATCTCTGTACACGTCGTCCTTCTTTTTGCGCAGCCTGCCGTCGATATAGATTTCCCCGCTGTCCACATGATATAGACCCAGGATACATTTAAATAATACAGTTTTACCGGATCCGTTGTTGCCGACAATTCCGCAGATGCTTCCCTTGTCTACATGCAGGCTGACATCACTTAAGACTTGTTGTTTTTTCAATTGTTTATTTATGTGTTCAACTTTTAGCATTTTCAGACCTCCTTTGTTCATGACGATTCCACACTACATATCCCTGCTCTGAATTTTGATGTAAGATAATAGCCCGCAGATAAAGATAACAATGGTAATCAACATAACCATGTAAGGGATATCCGGACCTTTGTAAATATACATATTGTTATGTTCCACAATGCCTATCCAGGATACCGGGCTCCAGTAATACGCAGAGGGTAGGCCGCAGTTAACCGCAAGAATCGGACCGTCTGCGATGACGGCGCAGATGATCAATGCCGCTTTTTTGGAAAAGAACAGGCTCAGTGCATACAGGCAAAAAGCAAGCATCGTTGCAACCAGTATTCCCATGAGGACAACCCGCAGAGTCGCTGTGATGGGGCTGTAGGCAATCAAAAGATTTCTGGACAGATGGATGTCTTCCAGATTGTTGGTCAGGGTAATGGTATTCCACACCGGACCCCATGCTGTAGACAGGGTAAAGTGTGGCAGGCAGATGAGTATGCTGCAGACAAGCTCAATTAGCACAAAGAAGATTGAGCCGCTGATAATTTGGCCAAATTTCTGGAATAACCACCGCCTTTTGCCTAACCGCAGCAGCGTATAGCTGGTATGCTCATCAATAAACGGAATTTCTGAAAAATAGTAAATCATCATCAATCCGATGGTCATATTATAGGCGACATCGGAGTGCAGATAGGGGAGCGTTGCGGCTACAATTTTGTGGTCGGTTACTTTGGCAAAATGCAGCACACTGTCTAAGTCGTAGCGCATCATAAAGCAGAGCACCAGAAGAATGGTGAATCCTTTTGGATTCAACTGCAGACGCAGGTTTTCAATGATACTGTGTTTTATCGCTTTTGATAATTTATTCATATTCAAGCCTCCTCTTAAGGCGCAGGTAGATTCCGCAGGTGCAGAGGACAACAAAAAGCAAAGAGATAGCAATACATTTGATCGTCCAGCCGGAGCCCCAGTCC
>JAMPAW010000010.1:0-26173 GCA_023666975.1 Clostridium sp. | reverse complement strand
AAACGCTTGCATGGTGAGAGTTCCCTGAAGAGCACGCAAATAAACGATACGGAACATAGGGCAGAAGTTTCTCTGAAAGCCGTAGGTTTCGAGCAGAGGCAGAGACATTCTGGTTTCGGACCATTTGCAAAGATAAAAACCAAGCAGATATTTCTCATGGCAGGCAGATTAACATGACGAGCCAGAGCACAGAAATTTATTTTTCAGGATCATGGCGATAAAAATATTAAGCGATTGCCCTATTCATTTGGGAATAACTCTTGCAGATTTGGAAAAAACTACTATAATATTAAGAAAAAGGAGGCTGTAGAATGGAACGAAAAAATGCATGGAAAGACTATGACAAGAAAGAATTAAAAGAACTGGAAAAGCTAAGTAAGGAATACCGCAAATTTTTGGACCGGGGCAAAACCGAGCGGGAGTGTGTGAAATATATGGTAAAGCTGGCAGAGGAGGCCGGATATGTCGACATTGAAGAGATAAAGAAGTCCAGGAAAAAATTAAAGGCAGGAGACAAAGTGTATGCGGTCAACATGAAGAAGGCCATTGCCCTGTTTCAGCTTGGCAGCGAGCCGATTGTCAACGGGCTGAACATTCTGGGAGCGCATATTGATTCCCCAAGAATGGATGTAAAACAGAATCCTCTCTATGAGGAGGCGGATTTGGCATATCTGGACACCCATTATTACGGCGGAATTAAGAAATACCAGTGGGTTACCCTGCCCCTTGCCATTCATGGCGTAGTGGCTAAGAAGAACGGTGAAGTGGTGGAGATTGTAATCGGAGAATCTGACAAGGACCCGGTTTTTTGTGTGACGGATTTGCTGATTCATCTGGCAGGCGAACAGATGGATAAGAAGGGGACCAAGGTTGTTGAAGGAGAGCAGCTGGATATTCTCGTGGGAAGCAAACCGCTTGCCACAGAGGAAAAGGAGCCGGTGAAGAAGATGATTCTCTCCATTCTCAAGAAAAAATACGGCATCGAAGAAGAAGACTTTCTGTCTGCGGAATTGGAGATTGTTCCGGCAGGAAAAGCGAAAGATATGGGTTTTGATGAATCGATGATTATGGCATACGGACAGGACGACCGGGTGTGCGCTTATACTTCGGCTGCCGCAATGTTTGACACGTCGGAGACTGCGAGAACCGCATGCTGTCTGCTGGTCGATAAGGAGGAAATCGGTTCAGTAGGTGCGACCGGAATGCAGTCCAAGTTTTTTGAGAATACTGTGGCAGAGCTTATGGATATACTCGGTGAGTATTCCGAATTGCAATTAAAACGGTGTCTTGCCGCTTCCTATATGCTTTCTTCGGACGTATCTGCTGCTTTTGACCCAAATTTTGCCAATTCTTTTGAAAAGAAAAACTGTGCATATCTCGGCAGAGGCGTGGTGTTTAATAAATTTACCGGTTCAAGGGGTAAATCCGGTTCCAATGATGCAAATGCGGAATATTTGGGTAAGCTGCGGAAGATTATGGACGATAACCATGTGGCATTTCAGACGGCAGAGCTCGGCAAAGTCGATATTGGTGGTGGCGGGACGATTGCCTATATCCTGTCACTATACGGAATGAATGTGATTGACAGCGGCGTTGCTGTTCTCAATATGCATGCACCGTGGGAGATTACCAGTAAGGCAGATATATATGAAGCATATAAATCCTATAAAGCATTCCTAAAGGACGCATGATGTCCGGTATTATCCGGGTTCCGTGCGAAAAAGAACTATCCCGCCGGGTCACCCAACGGGATAGCTCTTTTCATGATATGCCAGCGTTAATCCGCTGCCTGACTATTTTACTGTTTTGTCATCAATGCCAGAATTTCGTTGCTGCGTGCAATGAATTTGGTCATGGCTTCTGCCTGTAACGGAGCGTGGGCAAGCAGTGCCAAATCGTAGAGCTGCTGGCATACGGTATCCGTGTGTTCGTTTTCCGGATTGTCCAGAATATATTGTACAAGATTGTTGTTGGCATTCAACACTAATGTCTGGCTGTCGCCGCCAAACATTGCAGGGTCCATGGCGCCGCCCATGCTGTACATTTTCATCATATCCTGCATTCTGCGGGTTTCCTCGGCAAGTGTAATCATAGAGGAAATGGCAGGATTTTTGAGTTTTTCCACCTTGACGGTCAGCTTGTCGTTATCCAGTGCTTTTTTAAAGATTTCGGACAATTTGTCTGTCGTCTCTTTCAGCTCTTCCTCGGAAACTTCCTCTTTAAAGGTGTTCGTGATATCGGAGTCGATGCGGACAAATTTGACGCCTTCATTTTTCTGCTCCTGATGGGTGATAAACGGTGTATCAATATTGTGTGTCAGTATAACGGCGTTGATGTTCTGCTCTCTGAACATATTGATATACTGTGACTGTGCCTGCTCATTATCCGTGTAGAATACCGTATTTTCGTACTGCTCCTTTCCAGATTCCAGATACTCGCCAAGTGTCAGGTATTTGCCGTCGATATCCTTATAAAGAATATACTCTTTCATTTTATCGTCGAACTTGTCATCTTTTAAGCAGCCGAATTTGATAAACGGGCTCAAATCGTCCCAATAGCCCTCGTAGCTTTCCCGTTCAGTTTTAAACATTCCGGCAAGCTTGTCGGCCACTTTCTTGGTAATATAGTCGGATATTTTCTTGACGAAGCCGTCGTTTTGCAGTGCGCTGCGCGATACGTTCAGCGGAAGGTCCGGACAATCGATGACGCCTTTTAACAATAACAGGAATTCCGGAATTACCTCTTTGATATTATCAGCAATGAAAACCTGATTGTTATATAATTTGATTGTTCCCTCCAACGTGTCGTATTCCGAATTAAACTTCGGAAAATAGAGAATGCCTTTCAGGTTAAATGGATAATCCATATTCAGGTGAATCCAAAACAGCGGCTCTTTGAAGTCCAAAAAGACCTTGCGGTAAAATTCCTTGTATTCTTCCTCTGTACAGTCGTTCGGATGCTTGGTCCACAATGGTTTCGTGTCGTTAATCGGCTTTTCCTTATCCTCTGTATCGCCGGCGTTTTCGTTGTCATCACCGCTGCTGCCTTCTGTGGCGTTCTCGTCTTCGGCATCAGATTTGTCTGCTGTGTCTTCATCCACGACATCAGAGTCGACAACATCGTCGTCGCCTGCTTTTGCCTCGTCCGCATTCGTATAGTAGATTTCTTCCGGCATAAAGGAGCAGTACTTCTCTAAAACCTCCTTTACGCGGTATTCATTCGCAAATTCGTAGCTGTCCTCATTCAGATACAGGGTGATTTCCGTACCGTGTATATCCCGGCTGCCTGTGGACATCGTATAGTCGGTGCCGCCGTCACATTCCCAAAATACCGGTTCTGCATCTTCCTGATAGGAAAGCGTGTCAATGGTCACTTTGTCGGCTACCATAAAGGTAGAGTAAAAGCCGAGGCCGAAGTGGCCGATAATCTGGTCGTCTGTCGCCTTGTCCTTATATTTTTCAAGGAAATCAGATGCACCTGAGAATGCAATCTGATTAATGTATTCATTTACCTCATCAGCAGTCATACCGATACCGTTATCGATAAAGGTAATGGTTTTGTCCTTGGCACTGGTGATTACATCAATGCGGTAAGGCATATCCCCGGTTTCTTCATATTCGCCGATTAGCGTCAGCTTGCGCAGCTTAGTCACTGCGTCGCAGGCGTTCGATACCACCTCACGGATAAAAATATCATGGTCGGAATACAGCCATTTTTTGATAATTGGAAAAATATTTTCACTATCAATGGATAAACTTCCTTTTTTCTTTCTTGCCATAATGCACATCTCCTTCAATTGATTATCGTAAATTTGAGTATAGAGATATGATAGTATATGAAATCGCAAAAGTCAAGAGAAAATTAGCACTCATTAAAAAGGAGTGCTAACAAATCAAGGAAATCACATTTATTTTGAAAAAAATCACATTATTGATAACGCAAAAGAAACGGTAATTGATGAAAAAAAGAATTAAAATACCATAATTTTATCAAAAAACACAAGATTGATAAATAAAATGTGAGAATAATTACTGGCAGGCAATAGAATTTGATTTTAATAATGTGATGAAATTTTCTGAAAATTCAGACTCTAATTCTTTATCCATAGTAAAGATTCGATAGGAAATACCACAAATCACATTTAATTTCTTGTCTTGGAACAGGATATTGACGAAAAAGCCGTCAATATCATTTGAATTAAGTGATGAATTGGTTGAATTCATAAAAGACTCTGCCTGCGGGGCAGATGCGCGTAGAACAAGTTTCAGCATCGAAGGCGTTTTCTTTCCACGAATGATATCGAATACTTTTTCTTTCGCCATAGCCCAGGGAAGATATTGTCTGTGCGCCAGAGATAATTCGTCTAACTCGTCCGTGGAAAAGAAAGCCGTATTCACATGTCCGTCAAGCGAATAGGTCATATCGGTACGGATGTCGGCGGATACAAGCTCGTAAGCGTCCAATTGGCCGGACCGGAACAATAGCTGCATAAAAGGTTTGATGTCGGATATTTCAATTGCATGCATAAGCTTGCCTCCCTGATCATAATCAAATCATGGACAGTTTAACACTATTTATGATCATTGTCTATAAGAACAGGGCACGAAATACAGCGGTATCTGCACAGCTTTGGAAAGAAAATACAGATATATTTGAAAGTTATGCGGAAAAGTGGTATTCTGTAATAAGAAGGTAAATTGATACCGGAATGGAGAGGTGATTTTTTGAAAAAGAGGACAAGTATCAGCCGGAAGATGCAGACAATTGTACTGCTTCCGATACTGCTGCTGGGGTTAGGGATTCTGTTTTTTGGAATCGTATTGATGTACGGCTTTGCTTCCAATATCGTGAGAAATGAGGTTGAAACGACGACATATCTGTTGAAGGGCTGTTTTGATTTGTCGGTTCGGGGCGACTATTCTTATGAGGGAGGAATGCTCAAAAAAGGGGATATTAATATTACGGATTCGACAATGCTTTACCAGGTCAAAAACAATGCCAGCATTGATACCACCATTTTCTGGGGCGATACGCGGATTCTGACGACTGTGGAAAATGAATATGGTGTATCGGCGATTAAGACGAAGGCACAAAGTGAGGTCAAAGAAAGAGTATTGGAAAACGGGGAGAATTATTTTTCTAACCGGTTAAACATTAACGGGGTCAGCTATATCGGGTACTATACCCCACTCAAGAATGATGATGACAGTATTGTGGGAATGGTATTTGCCGGCAAGCCGGCGGCAGCAGTCTATCGGCAGATTGGTAAGATTATGCTGGTGTTTCTTGCGTTTTCACTGGTGGCTATCATCGTTGCACTGGTGGTCAGCAGGCAGTTTTCGGAAAGAATGATTGGAGATATCGGATTGATTAAGCAATACCTGCATGTCCTGTCGGACGGAGACTTAAACGTGACAATGGACGAGCGTGTTGTAAACCGTACCGACGAGCTGGGAGAGATTGGCATATATGTGGACAAGGTGAGTTCTGCACTGAAAAATCTGATTGAACTGGACGCGCTGACTTCGCTGTATAACCGCCGCAGCTGTCACAATCATTTACGGGCACTGCTCAAGCAGGATTCGGAGGTCACTTTTGTCATGTGTGATATCGACTGGTTTAAATCCATTAATGACCAGTATGGGCACGAGTGTGGAGATTATATATTGGTAGGGATTTCCAAGATGCTTCAGGAAAGCGTGAAGGACTGCGGTTTTGCCTCCCGCTGGGGCGGCGAAGAATTTCTTCTGGTATACCGGCTCGGAATGCAGGAGGCGAAACGGAAAGCAGACCAGCTGCTTAATGATATCCGTGCAAAGGTGTTTACTTATCAGGAGCAGGAGATACATATTACGATGACCTTTGGTATCAAGGAGCTGGAAAAAGATGTTCCGTATGAGGAGGTTATCAAGGCGGCAGACGACAACCTGTACAAGGGCAAAAATGCGGGGCGCAATCAGGTGGTGTGCTGAGCAATCCGATACAGCAGAGAGTATAATGAAGAAAGAGGAGGATAACGATGAAAAGAATTTATTTGGCAATTGCGGTATTGAGCTTATTCTTATTGGGAGGCTGTAGCAAAATACCAAAGAATACTGTGTTTTCCGTTGATGATTTGGCAGGAAAGAAAATAGGCGTTCAGTTAGAGACTACAGGAGATGCTTATGCTACGGATATTGAAGGCGCCGAGGTTGTCCGCTTTAATAAGGGGGAGGATGCGGTTAATGCGCTTGCAGAGGGGAAAATAGACGCCGTGATACTGGACGAGGGACCGGCGGTTGTTTTCAAGGAGCAAAACGATAATCTGCGCATACTAGATGAGGCTTTTGCAGAGGAGGAATATGCGCTGGCAGTCAAAAAAGGAAATCAGGAGTTGCTGGACAAAATAAACGAGGCATTGAATACCATTAAGGAAAACGGTGTACTAGATGAGATTTTTGAAGGCTGGATATATAATGGCGAAAAGACCGGCGTTTATCAGGGACAGGATAAGGATTCCTATGCGAACGGAACATTGGTCATGGCGACGAATGCAGAGTTTCCACCGTATGAGAGCAAGCAGGGTGAAGACATTGTCGGCATAGATGTGGATATTATGAAGGCAATCTGTGACGAGCTGGATATGGAACTGGAAGTGGAAAATATTTCCTTTGATTCGATTATTGCGGCACTGGACAGAGGAAATGCAGATGTGGGCGCCGCTGCCATGAGTGTCACGGACGAGCGGAAGGAATTAGCCGATTTTTCGGATACCTATACAACGGCAATACAGGTGGTAATCGTGAGAGAAGACTGATGAAATATGCCAGAATTTTTTGCATAAGAACGCTTCCTTTCGCACACAATATGGCTGTACGATATTAGCAAGGAAAGGAAGTAATCAGGCATGAAAGCAGTTGTGAATAAAGAAGGTTGTATCAGTTGCGGTTTGTGTGTCAATACCTGCCCGGAGGTTTTTGCCTTTGATGAGGACGGTGTGGCGGAAGCAAACGGAAAGATTGATGATTCCAATTATGCTTCCGCAGAGTCTGCACGGTCTGCCTGCCCGGTAGCAGTTATCGATATCATCGACGAATGACCGGCAAATCTTTACACCAGGTAAGAGGAGGCTTCGGAAAAATTGCTGTTTTTAGAAATAGTCCGATAGTTTTTTCTCGATATGCTGTAGAATCATGTATAGGAGCATGGCAATAATACAGAGAATAAGAATAGATAACAAAACATTGCTCATTTTGAAGGTCTGGGAACCGTAGATAATCAGGTAGCCCAGACCTTCTCTTGCGGCCAGAAATTCACCGATTACCACACCGACAAGGCAGAGGCCGATATTTACCTTCATAATACTGATAATATTTGGGATATTGCTGGGCAGCACGACCAGCTTCAGGCATTGGAGGCGGGAGCCTTTTAATGTTTCGATCAGCTTGATTTTGTCGGGGTCCACGTTGACAAAACCGGTGTATATATTGAGGATGCTGCCGAAAATGGCGACAGAGCAGGCGCAGACAATAATCGTGGTTTTGTTGGCGCCAAGCCAGACGATTAAAACCGGAGCCAGTGCTGATTTTGGCAGGGCATTTAAAATGACAAGATATGGCTCTAACACACGGGAAAGTGTTTTGTTCCACCAAAACAACGTGGCGATAACGAGACTGCCGGCAATGACGATCGCAAAACCCAGCAGGGTTTCATAGAGGGTAATGCCGATGTGGAATAACAGTGAACCGTCTCTTAGCATCGACAGCAATGTGGCAAGCAGCTTAGACGGAGAGCAGAAAATGAAGTCATTGATGATGTGGTGTCTGGCTGTGTATTCCCATATAATCAGGAAGCCGATACAGATAAGGACCTGATAAATTCTAATCAGTAGATTATTTCGTTTGATTTTCAGTACATATTCTCTTTGTTTGTCAGAGACTGGTGTTTGATTATCTGTGGTCTTCGTTTTCATCACGGACGGCCTCCCATATTTGATTATAATATTTGTTAAATTCCTGTGCGTTTCTGGCAGTCTTTGGCGTTCTGTGCGGGATACTCAGTTCAATGGGAATCACGGCCTTTACCGTGCAGGGGCGTTTCGTCAGCACAATCACGCGGTCGGCCATGGAGATTGCCTCGGACAAATCGTGGGTCACCAGCAGAGTGCTGATTCCTTTTTCTTTGATGATGGAGCCTATATCGTCGGAAACATTCAGCCGGGTCTGATAGTCAAGAGCACTAAAGGGTTCATCTAACAGCAAAATCTCAGGCGACAGGGCCAGTGTGCGGATTAGGGCTGCACGCTGCCGCATTCCTCCGGACAACTGCCTCGGATAGGCATTTCTGAATTCCCATAGGCCATAGGTTTTTAACAGATTGTCAATGATTTCCAGATGAGCGCTGTCTGCCTTTTTCTGGATTTCCAGTCCGAGTGTCAGGTTTTTATAAATGGTCCGCCACTCCAGCAAATGATCCTTTTGCAGCATATATCCGATATTGATGTCGGCTTCCTCTTTGGGAAGGCCATTTACTTCGATTCTGCCTGAGGAAACGGGAAGCAGTCCGGCTACCAGATTCAACAGCGTTGTTTTACCGCAGCCGCTGGGCCCTACTAATGAAATAAATTCATTTTTATTTAATTTGAATGAAACATTTTCAAGAGAAAGGGTTTCACAAGATATTGTGTGATAAGTGTAATTTACATCAAAAAATTCTAGCAGTGGTGTTCCCAATTTTTTTCACATCCTTTTTGACTATAATATATTGTATTCAAAAGGATAAAAAATGACCTAAATTACGTAAAATCGTGGCTTGACGAAAAAAATTTCTTTATTTATAATAACTAAACTTAATAAAATTTACCTGAAAGCACAGATTGTATCAGGAAAATGAATGAGAAAGCAAACTTTGGAAAATACTAGGGATAAAAGGTACATTGAAAGGAAACTCAGGTGGTTACATGGCAAAAATAACCAGAGCGGAGCTTGCCAGAAGAAGGCGGGTAGAGTTCTACAAAAAAATAATTATATATGGGTATCTGACCTTGACGATTCTGCCGATTTTAACCAGTGCTTTTCTGTTTTACCGGATCAACCAGCTAGAGAAAAAATTAGATTATGCGTTGAGCGAGGAGGGCGGGGACTATTTGACGTTCCGCTCCAGCCGGGAAGCACTTTTGGATAATCCGAATTCAGTGGACGGTGTTTTTTCGGATTCGACGAGAACCGTTCTCAGCAGTGCCAGTGTCAAGGAAGAAACGGAGAATACAGAGGAAAACGTTGATTCAAACGAAGACGCCGGATTAAACGAACAGATGGAGGCTGTGGACAGTTCAAGCGCTGACGGGGGAAATACTGCTGACGAGAGTACAGCGGAAGCCGTGTCGGAGACACAGAAAGAGGTAAAGAGGGTGTATCTTACTTTTGACGATGGACCTTCCATATATACCGGACAGATATTGGATATTCTGGCTGCCAATAATGTGAAAGCGACATTTTTTGTCATTGGCAGAGATGAGAATTATTATGATTATTACCGACGCATTGTAGATGAGGGACATACGATTGGTATGCATTCTTATTCCCACGTATACCAGGATTTCTATGCATCGGAGAAATCTTTTGGCGAGGAATTAACAGAGCTTAGCGACCTGATTTATAATGTGACCGGTACAAGAACCATGATTTTCCGGTTTCCGGGAGGAAGCTCTAACAGTGTGGCACCGCTTCCGATTCAGAACTATATTGCTTATCTGAATGAGCATAATATTAACTATTATGATTGGAATTCCCTGAGCGGAGATGCGGTTACCGGCGGTCTTTCTCCGGAGCAGTTAGTAGAAAATGTAATGAATGATGTCGAAAAAAATCAGGATTCTATAGTACTGATGCATGACCTTCAGAATGTGCATACGACAGTGGAGTCGCTGCAGCTGCTGATTGATACGTTGAAGAGCGGAGGATATGAGATTCTTCCGATTGATGCGGATACACCGCTTATTCAGCATGTTTCCTGCAATTCCGTGGAAGAGTAGGGCGTTTTCAGTGATAAAAGGGTTATATAGAGTCGTCCGGCAGAGGGTGACGGAGCAAAAAGCGGATGGCGTAGAGTTATCCGCTTTTTTGATGTCCAAATATAATCGGAAGAAAACTTCTGATAATCCGTATTAACTTTTGTGTTTGAATGTGGTATGATAAGCAGAGGAAAAACACCTATGGGTGTGTGAGGAATCGGGTACGGAGCATGACATATCAAGCAGCCAGGGAATATATGGAACAAATACAAACAAGAGGCAGTATTTATGGCCTTCAACCGATGCGTAATCTTTTGGCGCAGTTGGGTAATCCACAGAACAAACTGCGGGTGATTCATGTGGCAGGAACGAACGGCAAAGGAAGTATCTGTACTTTCCTCGAATATCTTTACCGGGCGGAGGGGCAGAGAGTCGGACGTTATATTTCCCCTACATTGCGCTGCTATCTGGAGCGGTTTCAGATTGACGGAGAATATATGGACGAGGGGACATTTGCCGGTTTGCTGGAAATGGTGATTCCAGTTATCGAAGCGATGGAATACAGCGGACAGCGGCTTCCCACAGCATTTGAAATTGAGACAGCGATTGCTTTTTTGTTCTTTTTAAGGGAAAAGGCAGACATTGTGGTTTTGGAGACCGGGCTGGGAGGGCGCAATGATGCTACCAATGTGGTGGATAGACCGTTATGTACTGTATTTGCCTCAATCGGCATGGACCATATGCAGCTGCTCGGCAGTACAATTGAAGAAATTGCCTATGAAAAGGCGGGAATTATCAGGCAGGGCTGTCCGATCGTCAGTTATCCGAATTCTGCTGGGATTATTGAGGTATTCCGGCA
The DNA here is from genome assembly GCA_023666975.1 of Clostridium sp. Next base: position 15,323 of record JAMPAW010000010.1, on the reverse strand, counting down.
GGAGAGTGGTGGAGACAGGGATTTACATGTGGTGGATAAATCGGAGGTGAGGATTCTTTCCGAGACATTGGAGCAGAGTACATTTGTGTATAGAGGGGAAGAGTATATTATCTCTCTGGCAGGAGAGTATCAGATATATAATGCGGTGACTGCTATTGAGGCAAAGCTGTTGTTAGACGGGCATCTGGACAAATCGGGACTGCAGAATGCGCAGTGGGAAGGACGGTTTGAGAAAGTCTGCGATGATCCGCTTTTGATTAAGGACGGGGCACATAATGTAGACGCAGCTAAAGCATTGCGGGAAAGCATACAAAAGCATTTTACAAACCGGAAGTTAATCTTTATAATAGGAGTATTAAAAGATAAAGAGTACGATAAGATGATGGCTGTGTTATGCCCGCTGGCGGACAGGGTTTATACCGTTACACCGGAAGGTGAGCGCGGACTGCCGGCAGCGATACTCCGGCAAAGTGTTTTGCCATATTGCAGACAGGCTGCGGAATGTGAATCCGTAAAAGAGGCTGTGCTGGCAGCAAAGCAGGACTGCCGGCAGTATGAACAGTCAGGGGAAGTCCCGGTGATTATCGCATGGGGTTCTCTTTCCTATATCGGACAGATTTGAGGAAGAAGCATGGAACGAATAGAAAAAATTTTCGCACATCCACTCTATCGGAGTAACCGTCATACAATTGACCGGTTGGAGGAGGGGCGGATATTTTGCAGGCATGGAATCGGCCATTCGCTGGATGTGGCAAGGATTCTCTATATATTAGTATTAGAACAGAACATAGCTTTGTCCAAAGATATCCTTTATGCGACAGCACTTTTGCATGATATCGGAAGGGCTGCAGAGTATGAAGAGAGCAAGTCCCATCATCAGGAGGGGGCAAGAATGGCAGCGGCAATTTTGACGGATTGCGGATACACGAAAGAGGAGACGGCGCGGATTTGTAATGCCATTATTTCCCATAAATGCAGACAGACGGACGAGGGGGACGAAGCACAGGATATTTTGCCGCAGCTTTTATATGAGGCGGATAAGTTAAGCAGGAACTGCTATGACTGCAAGGCTCGGGAAGAATGTTATTGGCAGGAGGAGCAGCGCAATCACATGATAACATATTAGTGTGGCGCAAAACGCAGAGAAAATGTTCCTGAGAATAAGAGCCGGAGGAGGCAGAGATGATTATCGGCGGCAGAGAGTTTGATTTTGAACATCATTTTTACATCATGGGGATTTTGAATGTCACGCCGGATTCTTTTTCGGACGGCGGAAGATATACGGATATAGACAGAGCACTGTTTCAGGCGGAGAAGCTGGTGAAGGACGGTGCAGATATTCTGGATATCGGAGGGGAATCTACCAGGCCGGGGCATATCCGGATTACCTCTGAGGAGGAAATGGAGCGTGTCTGTCCGCTGATAAGCCGGATTAAGCAAAACATAGATATTCCGCTCTCTTTAGATACCTATAAGTCAGATGTGGCAACAGCCGGAATTGAGGCGGGAGCAGACATGATAAATGATATCTGGGGATTGAAATGGGATGAAACAATGGCAAAGGTGATAGCGGATAAAGGTGTCCCCTGCTGCCTTATGCATAACCGCCGTGATAGAGACTATCGTCAGGTGGTAGATGATGTGCTGGAGGATTTGCAGCAATGTATTGAGCTGGCTTTGCAGGCGGGGATAGCAGACGGAAACATTCTGTTAGACCCTGGTGTCGGGTTTGCCAAAGATGTCAATCAGAATTTGTTGTTGATGAAGAATCTGCAACGGATTTGTGAACTGGGATACCCTGTATTGCTGGGAACATCGAGAAAATCTATGATTGGGCTGACTCTCGGACTGCCGGTAGAGCAGAGGGAAGAGGGGACGCTGGCAACCTCAGTAATAGGACTGCTGGCAGGCTGTTCTGTTTTTCGGGTGCATGATGTGAGAACGAATTTTAGAGGGTTGAAAATGGCGGAAGCGATAATGAAAGCGGGAGGTTGACATAAATGGATAAGATTATCATTAAGGAGCTGGAAACCTTCGGGTATCATGGGGTATTTGAGGAAGAAGCTTTTCTTGGTCAGAAATTTATAGTGGATGCGGTGCTTTATCTGGATACGAGAAAGGCGGGAAGAACCGACGATTTGCAGGAATCACTGGATTATGGAGAAGCATGCCAGACGATTAAGGCACTGGTGGAAAAGGAAAGGTATCAGTTGATTGAGCGGCTGGCAGAGGAGATTGCAGAACGGCTCTTGCTGGCGTTTCCGCAGCTTTGCAGTGTGGAGATTACCGTGAAAAAACCATGGGCGCCGATACGGGTGACCCTGGATACGGCGGCTGTGTGCATCAAACGTCGCTGGCATAAAGTATACCTTTCCATTGGCTCTAACTTAGGAGACAGGGAAAGATATTTGGATTTTGCCATTGACCAGTTAAATGCACTGGAGGACACGAAGGTAACGGCTGTTTCTGACTATCTGGAGACGGAGCCGTATGGCAATGTAGAGCAAGATGATTTTTTGAACGGCGCTTTGGCGATAAAGACATTGAAGACGCCGGAGGAGCTCTTAGAGATTATTCATATGATTGAAGCGCAGGCTCACCGGGAACGGCTGATTCACTGGGGACCAAGAACATTGGATATTGATATTCTGTTTTTTGACGATGAAATTATTATGCAGGACGATCTGATTATTCCCCATGTTGATCTTCGTAAGCGGGAGTTTGTATTGGAGCCGCTTTCGACGATTGCACCTTACTATATTCACCCGGTATACCGCAAATCCATAGTTGAACTGCTTGAAGAACTGCGGGCAGATACACAGCCGGTGCAGGGGACATGAAAAGTGACGGAAACGGAATCAGAGAGTTTGCCAAAGACAGAGATTTTTAGACAATACATATCATTCAAAGAGGAACAGGGAGATGGAAAATGATACAGGATTTGAGTTTAATAAGGGAAGAAATTGACAGGGTGGACAGACAGATGGTGGAGCTGTTGGAAAAAAGAATGGAGCTGGCAGCAAAGGTAGCGGAATATAAGATATCTACGGGTAAGCCGGTTTACGACCGGGAGCGGGAGCAGGAAAAACTGGATAAGCTGAGTGACATGGCAGATAACGAGTTTAATGCACGGAGTATACGGGAGCTTTTTTTACAGATTATGTCCGTGTCGAGGCGTTTTCAGTACCGCATGGTAGGCGACCGGGAGCACGACATTGACAAGCTGTTTACCCCTGTGGACGCACTGGATATCCGAAAGGATACAAAAGTTGTCTATACGGGTGTCCCCGGGGCTTTTGCGGAAATGGCCATGGTGGCCTATTTCAGAGACGATATTGTGGCGGTCAATGTGAAGGAGTTTTCCGATACGGCAAAGATGGTGGCAGAGGGAGAGGCAGATTACGGAGTTCTCCCGATTGAAAATTCCTCTGCCGGTTTTGTGAACGGTATATATGATTTGCTGGAGCGTTACCGGCTGTCGATTGTCGGAGAACAGAAAATCAGGGTAAACCAGTGTCTTTTGGGGATTCCGGGAACCAAGCTTGAACAGGTAGGAACCGTTTTTTCACACCCGCAGGGACTGATGCAGGCAAGGGAATATCTGGAACAGCGGGATTGGAAGCAGGTCAGTATGGCGAATACGGCATTGAGTGCCAAAAAGGTAAGAGATGACGGGGATAAGACGCAGGTGGCGATTGCCAGTGAGCGGGCAGCGCAATTGTACAATCTGGAAGTGCTCAATCCACAGTTGAATCTGTCGGATAACAATACGACCAGATTTGTGATTGTTTCCAACAGAAAAGAATATGTGAAGAGTGCAAACAGAGTCAGCATTTCTTTCTCTTTGCCGCATAAGAGCGGAACACTCTACAACATTCTGGCACATTTTATTTTTAACAATGTAAATATGACGAGCATTGAATCTATCCCGTTGACCGGAAGACAGTGGGAGTATTGCTTTTTTGTGGATTTTGAGGGGAATTTGGGAGATAGTGACGTGAGAAATGCGTTAAAGGGCATTATGGCCGAAACGGAAGATTTTAGAATATTGGGCTGTTTTGTCTCGCAGGAGTAAACAAAATAGGAGGGATGAATGAATGGCATACAGAACTTTTGCGGCGATTGATGTTGGCTCTACCGATGTAACGATGAAGATTTTTGAGGTCACGGCGAAGAAGGGGTACCGTCAGCTGGACTATGTCAGTAATATTATGGAGCTTGGTTCCGATACCTACAAAGACGGGTATATTTCACAGGAATCAATAGAACGGTTATGTGATATTCTGATTCGTTTTTCCAAAAAGATGAGAGAGTATCGGACGACGGATTGCTGTGCCTATGCCACCAGTGCAATCCGGGAGGCCAAAAACAATATGATGGTACTCGATTTGATCAAATTGCGTACCTGAATAGAGGTGAAGATTCTGAACAATTCGGAGCATCGTTTTCTGATGTACAAGGGGCTTGCAGTCAAGGCGGAGAATTTTGAAAAAATTGTCGAGAAAAATACGGCAATTGTAGATATTGGCGCCGGAAGCATACAGATTTCCCTGACCAATAATGGCAGGCTTACGGCTACACAGAATATCCCTATCGGTGCATTGCGGGTGCGGGAGCGGCTAAAGAGTTTCCGCTTTGACCGGGTACATCTTGAACGGGTTATGGAGGAGTTTATCGCCAATGAAATTGATACCTTCCGCCATCATTATCTGGGAGGAAAGGAGATTAAAAATGTTATTGCCATAGGCGATGAGATAGGGAATCTGATTCGCATTGTGCCGGAACTTGGGATTACAGAGCATCTGAATGAGGAGCAGTTGGATTCCATTTTTGGCCGCCTGCTTGCCAGAAGTCCGGCGGAGCTGGCAGCAGAGTACAAGATTCCCTATGAGCGTGCAACGCTGCTGCTGCCTGCAGCAATGATTTGCGGAATCTTTTTACGGCAGGCAAAGGCAGATTTAATCTGGACGCCGAGCGTGGATTTGTGCGACGGAATTATTGTAGATGTGTTGGAGAAAAACAAAAACATTTCGTTTGAGCGGAACTTTGAAGACGATATCCGGTCATCCGTCTATCAGATTGCCAAGCGGTACCGCTGCAATGAGGAACATAATCATAATGTCTCTGCCATTGCCTGCAGGATATTTGATAAGACGAAGAAAATCCATGGCTTGCAGAGTAAGGAGCGCTTACAGCTGGAAATAGCGGCGACACTTCATGACTGCGGCAAATTTATCAATATGAACGGGGCAGGCGACAATTCCTATGCCATTATCATGTCTACCGAGATTATGGGCCTTTCCCACAAGGAGAGGGAGGAGATTGCCAATGTTGTCAAATATAATTCGATTCCGTATCCGGATTACCGGGAGGTTCAGGGGATACTGGGCACTGCCGATTACATGAAAATTGCCAAGCTGGTGGCTATTTTAAAGGTGGCCAATGCCATGGACCGTTCACATAAGCAAAAGGCAAGCACTTATCATATTGTCGTGAAGGATAAGCAGCTGGTCATTACCGTTGACACGCTCTATGATTTGGCATTGGAGAGGGGCCTTTTTCATGATAAGGCTGACTTTTTCCTGAAAGTATATGGAATCAGACCGGTATTAAAGCAAAGGGGAGGGGAATATAAATGAAAGAAAAAAGCAGATATTTAAAACCGGAATATATTGAGAACCGGGAGCTTTCCTGGCTGCAGTTTAACAAACGTATTCTCGCCGAGGCGAAGGACAGGAATATTCTTCCCTTCGAGAGAATCAAATTTTTGAGCATTACGGCGTCAAATCTGGACGAGTTTTTTATGATTCGCATTGCCTCACTGATGGATATGGTGCATGCAGGATATACAAAGACGGATATTGCCGGAATGACGCCTAAGGAACAGTTGGACGCTATTTTGCCGGAGGCGAAAGAGTTTATGGCGGACCAGTACAAAACCTTGAACCGCTCTTTGATGCCGCTGCTTGACAAGTGCGGTCTTCATATCGTCCGTCACCATGAGGATTTGACGGAAGAGCAGGCGGCTTACGTGGACGGGTATTTCCGGAAAAATATATATCCCGTGCTGACGCCGATGGCGGTGGACCAGTCGCGTCCGTTTCCGTTAATACAGAATAAATCGTTGAATATCGGTGCACTGATTCAGGATAAGAAGAATGAAGATGTAGTAGATGTGGCAACGGTACAGGTGCCCGGAGTTCTGCCGAGAATTATCGAAATCCCGTCGCAGGATAAGGAAAATACAACGGTTATTCTGTTGGAGGAAGTGATTGAGCGCAATCTGGATAAGCTGTTTTTGAATTATACGATTTTGTCTGCACACCCGTACCGCGTGATGAGAAATGCGGATTTGACGATTGACGAAGACGATGCGGCAGATTTGTTAAAGGAGATTGAGAAGCAGATAAAGAAACGCCAATGGGGGGAGGTTATCCGCCTGGAGGTGGCCAATACCATGGATAAGCGGCTGCAGAAAAAACTGATGGAGCAGTTGAATGTGGACGAAAATTATCTGTATAAGATTAAAGGACCGCTGGATTTGACTTTTCTGATGAAGGTGTACGGTCTGGACGGCTTTGACGAGTATAAGCTGCCCCGGTTTGTACCGCAGCCTGTGCCGGGAATGGACAGAGAGAGAGGAATCTTTGAACAGATCAGGGAACATGATATCCTTCTGCATCACCCGTATTACGAATTTACCCCGGTCGTGGATTTTATTTCCCAGGCAGCCAATGACCCCAATGTTCTGGCGATCAAGCAGACATTGTACCGTGTCAGCGGCAATTCGCCGATCGTTGCTTCTCTGGCAAGGGCGGCGGAGAATGGAAAACAGGTTACCGTTTTAGTAGAGCTTAAGGCAAGGTTTGACGAGGAGAATAATATAGGCTGGGCGAAAATGCTGGAAAAGGCGGGCTGTCATGTAATCTATGGCTTAGTCGGACTGAAAACACATTCCAAGATTGCTCTTGTGGTGAGAAGAGAAGAGGAGGGTATCCGCAGATATGTGCATCTGGGAACCGGTAATTATAATGACGTTACAGCCAAATTGTATACGGATATGGGGCTGCTGACCTGTGACGATGAAATAGGCGAGGACGCAACGGCAGTATTTAATATGTTGTCCGGATATTCTGAACCGCCGGCTTGGAACAAATTAATGGTAGCTCCAATCTGGCTGAAGGACCGTTTCCTGATGCTGATTGACAGAGAAGCGGATAATGCCAGAAAGGGAAAAGAGGCGAGGATCGTTGCCAAGATGAATTCGCTGTGTGATCCGGTCATTATCGAGGCACTCTATAAGGCAAGTGCAGCAGGGGTAAGGATTGACCTGATTATCCGCGGTATCTGCTGTCTGAAAACCGGAATACCCGGTGTCTCGGAGAATATCCGGGTGCGTTCGATTGTGGGCAATTTCCTGGAGCATTCCAGAATCTTTTACTTCTATAATGACGGATTTGAAGATGTGTATATGGGGAGTGCAGACTGGATGCCGCGTAATCTGGATAAGCGGGTAGAGATTACTTTCCCTGTGGAAGATGAGAAGCTGAAGAGAGATGTGATCGGAATATTGAAGCTCCAACTGGCGGATACACTTAAGGCGCATATTCTGCTGTCGGACAGCAGGGAATATGCAAAACAGGATTTGCGGGGCTTAGAGAAGATTGCGGCGCAAGATGAATTTTGCCGACTGGCAATGGAAAAGGCCTATGCGGCAGAAAATGACGGCAATATCACACATGTTTTTGAACCGGCGACGAGTGAGGATATGCGTTAGTGCTGCGTTGGAAATGTAAGAAATAAGAAGGGTATTAAGCAATTGCCATGGAAGGGCATAAAATTTACTTGACTTGAATAAATATATATGGTAAGATGTCTGAGTTGTGTGAATGACACAATGACAACAAAGCAGAGTATCCGCTCTCACCTTAGTGCAAGCAGGCGCTTGGGTTAAATATTAGATATAACAGCTTTCATTTGTATGCAGGTTTTCTAATAGAAGTGGATAGATATGCTATTCACTTCTTTTCATTTTATATAATAATTAGGAGGTACAAGGACATTAGCGAGTTAATGATTAATGAGCAGATTCGTGATAAGGAAGTCCGTTTGATTGGAACGGAGGGGGAACAGTTAGGGATTATGCCAACCCGGGAGGCCCTTAAACTGGCAAGAGAGGCTGAATTAGATTTGGTAAAGATTGCTCCGAATGCAAAGCCGCCGGTATGTAAAATTATTGATTACGGCAAATACCGTTATGAGCTTGCAAGAAAAGAAAAGGAAGCAAGGAAAAAGCAGAAAACGATTGATATCAAGGAAGTAAGACTGTCACCGAATATTGATACCAATGATTTGAATACAAAGGTCAATCAGGCGAGAAAATTCTTGTCAAAGGGTGATAAGGTGAAGGTTACTTTGAGATTTCGGGGAAGAGAGCTTGCACATGTGAACCAGAGTAAAGTGATTTTGGATCAGTTTGCTGAGCAGTTAGAGGATATTGCCGTTGTGGATAAGCCGGCAAAATTCGAGGGCAGAAGCATGATCATGTTTCTGAGTGAGAAGAAATAGCATTGATGTGCTGATTGTGCAGAGTGACCTGGTTATACCAGAGTTATTATATGAAGGAACGTGGTTCCAGTGATAAGAGACATTGAAGGAGGAAATAATCATGCCAAAATTAAAAACAAACAGAGCAGCAGCTAAACGTTTTAAGAAAACGGGAAAGGGTGGTCTTAAGAGAAATAAAGCATACAAGAGCCATATTCTGACCAAGAAAACTGCTAAGAGAAAAAGAAATCTGAGAAAATCAACGATGATGGATAAGTCAAACGAGAAGGTAATGAAGAAGATTTTACCTTATCTGTAAAAAGGGAATTAGGAGGAATTTGAAATGGCAAGAGTTAAAGGCGGCGTAGGCGCAAAAAAGAAGCATAATAGAACATTGAAGCTCGCAAAGGGATATAGAGGGGCCAGGTCCAAGCAGTACAGAGTGGCTAAGCAGTCAGTGATGAGGGCACTCACCTCTTCTTATGCCGGAAGAAAGCAGAGAAAGAGACAGTTCAGACGTCTGTGGATTGCACGTATTAATGCGGCTGCAAGAATGAACGGTTTATCCTATAGTAAGTTTATGTATGGGTTGAAGCTGGCCGGTGTGGATATGAACAGAAAGATGCTTGCTGAGCTGGCAGTGTCAGATGCCGAGAGCTTTTCAAAATTAGTAGAAGTTGCTAAGGCAAAATTAGCGTAATTGGGCGTAAAGGATTATCCGGTCTTTGAGGGCGTTTCCGGAACGGACAGAGAATGTTCCGAAGGAAACGTCTGCTGGCAAGGCCTGTATCAGATAGGCAGTCTACACGGAATTTGGCAAAAGAGTGAAAAAAATTACACTTAATGGTTGCATTTTCTCCGAAAAAGTAGTAATCTATACAAGGCTTGTGATTGGACAGATGTTTTCACGCCGTGGAGGTGTCACCTGTTGTGACGGCCGAACATATAATAGAATATGCGGAAGTGCTGGAATTGGCAGACAGGCCAGACTAAGGATCTGGTGGTGGCAACACCGTGAGGGTTCAAGTCCCTTCTTCCGCATTTAAAAAGGAAATCTTGAATATAGAAAGGTTTCCTTTTTTGCACTTCAAACAAGAATTAACGGTTGTACAGTCAGGAAAGGATTTTGTTGTTATGGAACAAAGGATAATGATTGTCGATGATGAAAAGGAAATAGCGGATTTGGTCGAGGTTTATCTGCAAAACGACGGTTATCGGGTATATAAGTTTTATAATGCGGCAGAGGCATTGGCGTGTGTTGCAGGGCATGAGCTTGACATGGCAATTCTTGACGTTATGCTTCCGGATATGGACGGCTTTACGCTGTGCCAGAAAATTAGGGAGAAATATTTGTTTCCGGTTATCATGCTGACGGCCAAGGTAGATGATATGGACAAAATTACCGGTTTGACATTGGGAGCAGATGATTATGTGACGAAGCCGTTTAATCCGTTGGAGCTTATGGCACGGGTGAAGACCCAGCTTCGCAGATACACCCGTTATAACCAGCCGGGACAGGACAGCCGTGGATCAGAGGAAATTGATATCCGGGGATTAAGCATTTCAAAGAAGAGCCATAAATGTATGTTAAACGGCCGGGAACTGCCGTTAACTCCAATAGAATTTGACATTTTGTGGTATCTGTGTGAGCGAAGAGGCAGTGTCGTGTCGTCGGAAGAGCTTTTTGAAGGCGTGTGGGGAGAAAAATATCTGGATAATAACAATACGGTAATGGCGCATATTGCAAGGCTCCGTGAGAAGCTGCACGAACCGGCAAGAAAGCCCAAATATATCAAAACAGTCTGGGGGGTTGGATATACCATTGAAAACGGATAGGCCATTAGAAAAAATGAGAAGACGCATGTGGCTGCAGATTCTGCTTGCCATTGTCATATGGGCTGCGCTGGGGACTTTGTTTTACTATTTTCTGTGGGCCTGGTATCATTCCAGGGTATGGTATGGATATGAACGCTTCTATCGGCTGATTCAGGAGTTTGACATGAACAGGAATCTGGTGATTGCACTATATATGATGTTTGGGACTGTCTGCATTTTCTGTTTCTTTTTAAGAAGGACATTCACCTATCTGCAGGAGGTGGTGAGGGGAACGGAAGAGTTTTACCGGGAGGGCAGCAGCCTGATTGAACTGCCGCAGCCGCTGAAAGAGGTGGAAAACAGGCTGAATCAGGCCAGAGTGGAGATTTTGAACAATGAGAGAAATGCGAGGGAAGCGGAGCAGAGAAAGAATGATCTGGTCACCTATCTTGCGCATGACTTGAAGACGCCGATAACCTCGGTGATTGGATATCTGACGCTGCTGCAAGATGAACCGCAGATTTCAGAGGGACTGAGGGGAAAGTATACGGGAATCGCATTGGACAAGGCGGAGCGTTTGGAGGAATTGATCAATGAATTTTTTGAGATTACCCGGTTTAATTTATCGCAGCTGACGCTGGAGACGGAGAATGTTCATCTGAGCAGGATGTTAGAGCAGATTGTCAGTGAGTTTTATCCGATACTGACAGAGAAAGGGCTTAGCTGGCGCACCGATATTGAGGCAGGGATAGAGATTGTCTGTGATCCGGATAAGTTGGAGCGGGTCTTTGACAATCTTGTCCGTAATGCGATAAGCTACAGCTATCCGCAAACGGAGATTTTTCTCTCGATGAAAATGGAGGCTGATGAGGTGGAAATTGTCGTCAAAAATTATGGAAAAACAATTCCTAAGGATAAGCTGGAACGCATATTTGAGCAGTTTTTCCGGGTGGACTCTGCACGGTCCTCAAGTACAGGCGGTACCGGTCTGGGACTTGCTATTTCTAAAGAGATTGTAGAACTGCACGGCGGAACGATTACCGCCAAAAGCGAAAAGCAGACCGTGGTCTTTACGGTAAGGCTTCCTGTGGATTGTCAGAAAATCGTATGATTTTCTTTTTAAAAATATCATAAATTTCCAATGGAAACCGCAAAACAAAACCTTTCTGTTTTGGTACAATTCGGACATGAAACAGGAAGGGAGCGAATGATACGATGACAGATGTGCAGATGAACAGAGTCAGAATGGAGCGGCGAAGACGGAGAAGAAAGCAGCGGCGTCTAAGGAAGATTCTTCAGTTTTCGTTCTATTTTGGGGTAGTGCTTATCCTGATGACGGTGGGAGGGATAGGCATAAAATGGCTGGCAGAGATGGACGGCAAGGATATGTCTGCAGCCTCTTCCATACAGACGGTTTTCGGGAAGGGAAGGAGTGGCGGCATTTCGCAGATGACGCCGGAAGAAATACGCAAGACGGATATGTGGGAGTCTGTGTTTGAAAACCGGGAGCTTTATCCTGATGTGATGTTGGAAACGTTAGAGAAAAACCCTGAAATCATTGAATTTGTGAAAAATTATCCCGATTCGGAGCCTGTGGCGACAGGAGGGTTTAGTACAAGCGAAAAACAACAGCAGTATCCGCTGCTTTTGCAGTGGGACGCAAGGTGGGGCTATGTATCCTATGGCGATGACAATATCGGATTATCCGGCTGCGGCCCGGTCTGTCTTTCGATGGTGATATTCAGTCTGACCGGAGATGAGAGTGCTACACCTGATGCGCTGGCAGCATTTAGTGAAGACAACGGATACTATGTCTATGGGCAAGGAACTTCGTGGAGTCTGATGACGGAAGGAGCAGCCTATTATGGCGTGAAGACCGAGGAATTATCGTTAGACGAAGGAAGAATGAAGAGTTATCTGGACAGCGGAGGAATGATTATCTGCTCTATGGGTCCGGGGGACTTTACGTCCAGCGGACATTTTATCGTTCTCTATGGATACGACCAGAACGGCTTCCTGGTCAATGACCCGTTCAGCCGGATAAGGAGCAGCCGGTCGTGGAGCTACGACACGATAAGCGGACAGATTAGAAGTATGTGGGGTTACCTGTATTGATACCTGCTTATGCCTCCGGTTTTATCGCAGAGGATTATGGATAGGACAGTTTGCCATTATTGAAAATAAAACATTGTGAAAAGCATGAGAAAATGTTATACTATACAATGACTATTTGATAAACGGAGGAGGAGAACAGGATGAATGGGAAAGTAAGGACGGTGAACTCTGTCCGCACAAAGCTGAGTGCGTTAATTGCGGCGGCAATTATTGTGACAGGGGTCATGATGATGTTGATTTATTCACCAAATGTCAAGGACGAGATTTCCGGGATATCGCAGAATTATCTCAAGGATTTGGCTGTGGCTTATGGTTTGGTGATTGACAATGAAATTGATATTGTTGGAGAAGAGGAAGCACTCAGTGCAGAGACTTTGACAAAATATCTGGCGGGGATTGGCCTGGAGGGAGTAGAGAGCAGCTATGTCTATGTTGTTGCAGCAGACGGAACGATGCTATACCACCCAACACCCGAAAAGATTGGACAGCCTGTGGAGAATGCGGTAGTAAAGGGCGTGACGGCGGACATTCAGGCAGGCAAAAAGGTAGAGAATAAGGTTATCGGTTATGAGTATAAGGGTGCGAATAAATATGCGGCATACTTTGTCAATGCGGATCAGCAGTTTATTTTGGTTGTTACCGCAGATGAGGATGAGGTGTTTGACTCTATTGATTCCATTAACCGCAAAGGAACCATAGGTTTGGTGATTTCTGTTGTCATCTGCTTTGGGGTTGCGATAGCGTTGATTACGATACTTGTTATCAATCCGATTATTGAAATTGGAAAACTGACCGATAAGGTAGCCCAGATGGATTTCTCAGAAAACGATGTACAGGTTAAGCTGAATCAGCGCAAAGATGAAATCGGTATGATATCCCGTGCACTCAGTACGCTTAGGGAACATCTGACCAATGTCGTGGTGGCAATCCGTGAGAATAGCCGTGCGCTGACGGCTTCGGCAGAGGCATTGTATACAGGGGCTACAGAGACCAATAATACGATGGGGCAGGTGGAAAATGCCGTGAATGACATCGCTAACGGGGCAAGCAGCCAGGCGGAGGAGACGCAGGAGGCGACTGGCAATGTCATTGTGATTGGCGATATGGTAAAAGATACAGGTAAGACGGTAGATGAACTGATGACGTCCGCTAAGCAGATGCAGCGTGCCAATGAAAATGCTCAGCGAATTTTGTCTGAGCTAAGAGAGATTAACCGTCAGTCCGATGAATATATTGATGTAATTGCAAAGCAGACAGAGGTTACGAATGAATCTGCATTAAAGATTGGCGAGGCGACAAGGCTGATTACGGATATTGCCAGTGAAACGAATCTGTTATCGCTGAATGCTTCAATAGAGGCAGCAAGAGCCGGGGAGCAGGGTCGAGGCTTTGCAGTCGTTGCCTCGGAGATTCAGAAGCTGGCAGAACAGTCGACCGAATCGGCAGAGCGGATTCAGGAGATTATTGATATGCTGTTGCTGGATTCAGAAAAAGCGGTTAAGACGATGACGCAGGTAAAAGAAATTATCGGTATACAGACCGAGCATATTATCCGCACAGACAATGCTTTTACCGAGATTCGGGAAGGCGTGTCTTCATCGATAGCCGGAATGCAGACCATTTCCTCTAAGACGAAGGAGATGGATCAGGCAAGAGTGAATGTGGTAGACGTGGTGAATAATCTTACGTCGATTGCCGAAGAAAATGCGGCGGCTACGGAGGAAACCTCTGCGTCTGTCATTGAAGTGGCGAGCATAGTGACGGATATTGCTGAAAAGGCGCAGGGCCTGAATTCCATTGCAGAAGAATTAGAGCAGAAGATAGGAATATTTAAGATATAATATGAGCACTTAATGAGCACAAGCGAAGCGCAGTGCGAATTTAGTGAGAATATATATCTAGCCACTTAGCGATGCCTGAATACTTAGCGAAGCTTTGCTGAGCTTAGTAGAAAGGTATGCTTTAGCTGGTGTTTTCGAGCTTAGTGGATATGATATAATATAGTAGGCGTGAAAGAAGCTACAGGGCTGTTGTGTTGGGGATAACCTTATGCAGCAGCCCTTTTTGAAAGGAAGGGTGTTATGGATAGGGACATTAGAAATGTTGTGTTTGATGTAGGCATGGTGCTTATTGATTTTTGCTGGCGTGAGCACTGTATTAATCTTGGATTCACGGACGAAGTGATAGCCGCCTTTGATAAAAATATGATTTGTTCAACGTATTGGGATATGATGGATGAAGGAGTGCTGGGGGAAAAGGAGGCGTTTTGCGAGTTTTTGAAGGCTATGCCGGAATATGAACATCAGCTGCGGCAGTTCTGGAGCCAGCCACAAAATTTTGTACGGGAATATTCCTATGCTGCACCGATGATTACCGGGCTTAAGCAGAAGGGATATCGTGTATATCTGTTATCCAACTATCCGCTGGAAATGTATAAACTGCATTGGCCGGGCTTTTCATTTTATTCTCTGGTGGACGGCTATGTTGTGTCCGCCGTGGAGAAAATGAGGAAGCCTAATCTGGCGCTTTACCGTCTTTTGTGCGAGCGCTATTCCTTGAAGCCTGAAGAGTGTCTTTTTATTGATGACAGGCAGATTAATGTGGACGCAGCGGTACAAATGGGAATGCGGGGGATTCTTTTTCAGGGGTATGAGGATTTAGCGGCATATCTGGAGCTGGGAATATCCGGCGGGGAATAGATAGAGGTTGTTAGGGCAATCGCTTAATATTTTTTATCGCCATGATCCTGAAAAATAAATTTCTGCACTCTGGTTCGTCATGTTAATCTGCCTGCCATGAGAAATATCTGCTTGGTTTTTATCTTTGCGAATTGTCCGAAACCAGAA
>JAMPAW010000109.1 GCA_023666975.1 Clostridium sp. | reverse complement strand
CATAATGACTATCTGCATTAAGATTTAAAAACTCAAGTGTATAGACATCTTTTATGACATCCTGTGGTTTTTCTATTACAGCCCCCTTGTTTGCAAGCTCTAAAATGCCCTCTTTATCTCTGCTGGCTGCTAGCCGCAAAAATAATGCACTCTTTTTTTGCCTTTTTAATGTACGGACATCCCAATGTTCTGCAATACACTGTTTAGAATAAAATTCCCGTTCTAATTCATCATCAATGCGGATTAATTCACATATATGTGACCATGTTAGCTTTTCCACACTTTCATATCCATTTGGATATGTCTGATAAAATTTTCTCATGTTATAGAGATTCGGTCTGCTATACCCCTTTCCCATTCTCAAAGTCAAATCACCAGCTAAAGATTTTAACAGGTTCAATCCATATTCCGCATGTTCTTTCCCTTGCTGCTCAAATTCTACAATATATCTGCCATTATCCCAATAAGTCTCTAACTGGCTTTTCTTTACTTCTGTTGCCGCCTTTGCAACACCCTGTTCTATCCGTTTGGCTATTTTGTCAACAAGTGCTTTATATTCTTTTGTAGTATCCGTTGTTTTTATATCATTCATACAAGCAGCCTCCGAATCTACACTATATTTGTAAAATCAACATGCATATTTATTTCATTATAACAATCTTTATCAGAATTATCCACTATAACTTAAATTTTATCAAAAGTCCCCGCAAGTCCATTCATGACCTACGGGGCTTATAAAATCATTACCACACTTCCAAACTATCTTCCACATCCAACCAAGCCTGCATCTCCTGATCCAGATATAATCTTGCGTATTCCAACGGCTCATCAATCGCCAATGCATTCAAAGCACACTGCGAATTAGGTGTCACCTTCAACCCATGTTCTGCTTTATTACAGTCAATCCGTAGCAGATAGCCATTAAATGTCGTAATATCAATACTATTGTAATACTTATTGTACCTTGCATATATCAGTTGCATTATCCTCCGTCCTTTCCTTAATTATAATCAAGTTTCACTTCTTAAATGTATGGTGTTAGAAGTACCGCCACAAAACTACTGGCGTTGTTGCTACTCTCTTAAAATCCTCATATCACATCATCGTCCCAAAGCTCCCTCATTTGGTGTAAAACTGGTGTGAATTTTCTTCCCCTACCCTCGCAACGCCCCTAATTTCCGTCATTCCCACTCCCATCCCCCACTTACGGTTTTGTAAGAATCGTGGAGGGAAAATTAGACTATTTTTTTGAATGCCTGTATGCTTAGCGAGGCTTGCCAAGCTTAAAGGAAAGGTATGCAATATAATACCCTTATACTTTTTTAAGAAAAATCGAACGATTTTTATCACAAATGCATCTGTTTTGTGCTATTATTATTGATTTTTTGCAAAAAATCGCATACAATAAACAAAAAAGTGTACGAGGAGGTATATACCCATGCTGGTTACTGCAACTGAATTTAAGACAAATTTTGGGAAATATTTGGAACTCATACGCCATGAAGATATTTTTATTACAAAAAACGGGAAGACCGTCGCAAAGGTATCGAATCCCCAAGTTAGCGCAGTCGAAGCACTAAGCGGTCTGCTTGCAGAAAAGCTTCCTGCTGATTACGACCGAAAATCATTAAGAGAGGAGCGTTTTTCGGAATATGAACTTAATGATTGACACTAATATATTCCTTGATGTCCTTATAAAGAGAGAAACCTTTTTTCAAGATTCAAAGTCTGTATTGATGCTTTGCGAAGAGAAAAAAATTCATGGCTTTGTTTCTGCCGCAATGGTAACAGATATTTATTATTTAATTCGTAAACATCTTCACAGCACAGAACTTGCATATAAAAATTTGGGCTATGTTCTTGATATTGCAAAAGTTCTATCTGTTACAAATGAAGATGTAGTCAACGCTTATACCCAGAAGGCATCTGATTTTGAAGACTGTCTGCTTGCTATCTGTGCTCATTCTAATCATTGTGATGGAATTGTCACTCGTAATACAAAGGATTTTGAAAATTTTGATATAACGATTTATACTCCTCAGGATGTTCTTCTGCTTTTCCAATAAGTCAAAAGGGCGACCCAAAATGCAGGCTGCCCTTTTTGCAGTATTCCAGAAAATACTGTCCCTATTTGATTTTCATCTTCTTCGTGATTCCTTTTTTCCGCAGCCATTTTTCATATGCTTTCTTTTGTTTGCCGGGCACTTTGATGACGGCTTTTTTGTGTATGCCTTTGAATGCCTGCGCTCCAACCGATGTGCTTTTCAGCTTCTTCGTTTTGATCGTGATGGATTTTAACTTCTTGCATCCATAAAATGCTTTCTTTCCAATCTTCGCTACACTGGCTGGAATGGTGATCTTCTCTAAGGCTGTGCACTTAAAAAATGCTTTCTCCCCAATGGCAGTGACCGATTTACCGATCGTTACGGATTTTAACTTTTTACACCCATTAAATGCCTGGGCGGATACCGCAGTTACCTTATATGTGGTTCCGTCGATGGTAACGGTATCTGGAACAACCGCTTTCGCCGCCTTTTTGTCATTCACTTTGTAAAAGGTTACCGTACTGCCCGGACTGACCACCTGATAGGATACTTTATGTTGGGTATCCTGCAATACTGTTCCTTCTAATGGGCCGTCTGTTGCACTTGCCCCCTCTGTTGGCTTGGGACTTTGAGCAGCATCTGGTTCCTTCGTTGGCTTCGTACTGGTTGTGTCTGGTTTCTCTGCCGGATTCGTGCTGGCGGTTATGTCTGGCGTTGCCGCCGGATTCGTGCTGGCAGTTGTGTCTGACGTTGCTGTGTCTGGTGTCCCTGGCGCCAGTACCGTAATAATCGTTGATGACTTTATGCTGGTATTTGCTGCTGCGCTTGCCGTGATCGCAACAAAATGTCCGGCTCCTTCTGCCGTCGCGGTTACCAATCCTTCCTCATCTACCGTAGCCCATGCACTGTTTGAAGAAGTCCAGATGATATTTTTATTTGCGGCATTCTCCGGCAATACGGAAGCTGTCAGTTTCACCGTCCCGCCTGCTGTCACTCTTGCTGTATCCGGCGTAATCGTTATTCCTGAGACCAGTGCCAGCGGCCCCGCTGGTGTCTCTGTTGTCCCTCCCGGCGTATCCGGGTTATCCGATGCCAGAATTTTAATCGCAGCCGTTTTCGTGATCCCGGGATACCCCTGCAGTGCTGCTGTGATCGTAACGGTATGGCCTGCTCCTGCCTCCTTTGTGGTTACCAATCCTTTCTCATTTACCGTTGCCCACGCATCGTTGGATGACGTCCAGATCACCGTCTGATCCGCTGCACTCGCCGGCGATATAAAGGCTGTTATATAGGCTGTTTTACCCACTGCTAATGTGATACCATCCGTGATAAGCGTTAGTTCCGGGGTGGTGCTGCTGCCCCCTGGCTGAATGGAATAACCGATATAATATGTGTTGGGGATTGTTTCACCGTCCTTTATCAGTTCCACATTATCGGTCATCTGCACAGCGATCCTGTATACACCGGCTTCCTTCGGTTCTGTCTCCTGCCATGCGCCATCGACCATTTTCTCATAAGAAACGTCAACATAGTATTTTTTTGCATATTGGTCAAATCCCGCAACTGTAACCTCCGGTTTTTGCACGCTTCCGTTATATGTGGTTTCGGTATATTCCGCCTGTATGTCCTCTGCCTGCATCTGGTATGGTAAAATCTCATACTCTAA
Source organism: Clostridium sp. (assembly GCA_023666975.1). The sequence goes on along the minus strand of JAMPAW010000109.1, from coordinate 7,689 downwards.
GGTAACAGAGCCTGTGACATTTGTTTTGCGGGTTTTGGAATTCATCCTGCCGGTTACAACTACGCTTGCAGTACCGACTTTATTGGAATCAACATACTCCACTTTATAATCCTCACTGTCCAGCCCCGGCACTTCGACTTCCGGCCCGGTAAGGCCAGACGGTTTCCAGATAAAACTTGTCTGGGACAGCTTCACGTCCAGCTGGGAAACATCTGCCGCTGTAATCTTAAACTGCCGGGCAGCTTCCCCGAAATAATCGCCGAGCCCCTTTACCTTATACGTGGCATCCCAATTGGTTGAGAGTTCCTTGTTATTCCTGTATTCCACAATCTCAAAATCTTTTCCCAATTCCAGCTTCTTATCGCCGTGGTAAATCTCAGGCATCGGGCAAACCCCATCCTTATGGTAGGGCTGGTCTGCCAGAGGCTGGAAATCCAGATAGCCAATCGCATATCTCCGGGACACCTCCTGCAGCTTGTGATACCCATGCCCTTCGCCTGTGATATTCGTACTGAAATCATATTCTGTTCCATCAATGGTCTGCCTGCCTTGCAGATTCCTAAGATTCTGGTAATAATAGGCATATCTTGTCACGGTTTCGACCCCATCCGTTTCCTCCTTGACATCTATGGTATGCAGGCCGTTCTCCCGCGTATATCTGCCATTTTCATCCGTCATGCTGGTTTTCATCGGCTCACCCCAGCGGTACCGGCGGTAGATTGCCAGTGTCCCATCATCATCAAACTCAAAGTAATCCTTTGGCATGGTACCGTAACCTTCCCACTTGAGGTAATTGTTTTTGCACGCGACTTCACGGTCGATATAAATCAGTTTCGTATCACCTAACGTATTATATTGCGCATCATATCCATCCATAAAACCCGCCTGAATACAGCCGCCTTTCCCAATCAGGCCTACGTTCGTCGGGTCACAGAACAGCCACTCGTCCCCTACTTTAATCATATTATCTATATGGTCTAAAAAATAGGAATCCCCCAGTTTCATATTGAGCGCACACTGCAGCCGGAAACAGGGAATATCCGCGATCACGCACATATCCCGAAACAAAATGGCAATACCGGCGCATATTCCCGCTTTGCCTCTCAGAACATCAGCGCTAGTTGCATCCCAAAACCCATGTTCAACGGATTCCACATTTCTTTTTATATACAATAAAATTGCCTGTGCTTTTGCCTTATCCATAAACTCCGGAGACTGCTCCTCCCATGGGACATAAGGAATCCCCACATTCTCAAATGCGATCTGGCTAAGTTCTGAACTCTGTATGTAATCCCAGTCCAGCGCTTGCTCAACCGCATCCCGGACAAGCTTTTCATCTTCTTCCTTGGGAAAATATAAGTCCTTCCAGATATAGTTTTCATCTGCCAGCAGGGCATCCGCGACTGCAATCGCCTTATCCTCCAACTGTTTCTGGTAATTTTTCACAAAAGCTTTATGCTCTTCGCTCTCCGGCTCGGTTTTCACCGCATTCTGGGCATAAAAAGGAATATTATTGTCATACTCGGCCTGCAGGTCATACTCCTCCCCTTCCCATTCTACCCGGCCTCGCAGGAACACGCCATACACCGCATAGCTTCGATAAATCGTTACCTTCCCCTCGTCATAGTACTTCGACTCAATCAAACCCGATGGTGCCTCGCCGTCGTCCCCAAAATAGGATTCTGTGCGGCCATACTGTTCCCCCGCTGCCAGATAGCCTCCATTTGGGAAATAGCCTTTTACCGTATCTGTGTCACTGTCATATACTAAATTAGGCGCCGATCTTTCATCCTCATATAAGTTCTCCAGGAAAATGGAGTCCCTGTAATACCGTGACTGATCATAGTAATCCAACGCCAGCCTGTCTGGATAGCTGATTCTCTCCGCCAGTTTCTCATAGACATTTTCCCTGTTGATGGTGACAAACGTTTCTTTTTCGGATGCCACATCGACAAAATACCATTCCTTTCCGGCACCCGGCTCCTTCTCGAGATAAACCATGGCAATGTATTTTGTTCCGCCGCCCAAAATAAAACAGGGAATGTCCTCCAGACGGCACACATCATAAAACGTATAGCAGTATTCCATCTCCCCCACCTGATTTTTCGTTCCTGCCAGCTCGCCTGACGAATTGTACCAGCCGCTATCCCCGTCACAGAGCGTATCCCAGGCATTCAGTTCTTCGCAGGAACCCGGTTCCAGCCGTTCATAGATGCATTGAAGAAGCCTCTCTACTTTCATATAATCCGTACTCTGACCAGCGCAGACAGAATCCACCAGTGCCTGCAGCTCAACCTCCTGCTCCGCTGTATACAGCTTATTGTGCAACAGTTCGGGTGATGTCCGAAGCAGATCCGCCAGCCCGATTGCTTTGTCAATCTTTTCCTCATACTTCTCTTGTGCTGCAAGCTCCCCCTCTGCTGCGTATGCAGGAAAGCCAACTGACCAAATGGCGCATAATGACAAAAGGATGCATGCGCAGTACCGCAGTATCACTTTCAGACTATTTATTTTCAGAGCATTTTTCCACATGCGTTCTCCTCCTTATGAAGATAGAGATGAGTAAAACTAACGATTATCAAAACCCAGTTGTGAAAACTTAAGTTTTGCTCATCTCTATATGAAGATTCTATAACCAAGACATTATTCCTCTGAATATAGGATACTTTCCAAGGCAAAAAGGTTCCCGGAATTTTAATAGAATGATTACCAAACCTGCATTATCTCTTTGCCACCAGCTCTGTTCTTCCAATTAAAATACTACCACTAACAGCATTTTGAACCGCTCCTGCCCGAATACTGCGTGAGGATGCTTTGCCGGCATCACAATGGATTCTCCCTCGTGCAGTTCATAGTCTGTTCCGTCAATCGTAATTTTGCCGACACCATCGAGACAGGTGACAAACGCATCTCCGCCGGACTCATGGGTGCTGATTTCTTCCCCTTTATCAAAAGAAAACAGCGTAACACTTAAATGCTCATTTTGTGCCAGCGTTTTGCTTACAACCTGTCCTTCCTGATATGCCACCTGCTCCTTTAAAACCATTACTTCTGCTTTGGTGATGTTTTTCATTGCGCTCATGTTGATATCTCCTTTATTACATTATTTCTTTACCACTTTATAGATACTGTTATTCGTGTTTCCCTCTGCTACCACAACTCCTGTAGCTGTCAGTATGCCTAAGTACCTTCTCACGGTTGCTGGGGATCTATCACATATACTTTCTGCTTCTTTCGGTGTAACGCAGCCGTTTACTTCCAAAACTTTGATGATAGGCATTACCTTATCAAATTCTTTTTTTGATAAAACTTCGCTCAAAACTTCGCTCAAACTTCGCTCATTTTTTTCTAATACTTCGTTCAAACTTCGCCTATCCGCTTCCTTCGTAAACCCTTCATGTATAAATAATCTCGTTATAAAGTAGCTTCTATCCTCATCCGTCTCAAATTCCGGTTTGGGAGAACCATTCGTATCCAATGCATCCAAAATTTTCTTAAATCCAGTATTTCTACCTTCTGTAAGGTGTAGCTCTTTTAGGAAGTCGCCAATTCGTCGATTTCTATATCGGCGGTTCGATACACGATAACTTTTTAAACCTTCCATCGTTACTGATCGATCCGGTCCAGGAAAGCTTACAATTTCAATTCTGTCCTTTTCTATACGCACCTCGATTGGCTCACGTTCATCATATGCCCGATGGTAAACAGCATTGGACAATGCCTCTTCTATTGCTGCATATGGAAAATTGAAGAAACGGTCTGCTTCTGCCCTGTCTGGATGCTTTATTACTTTTTCAGTAATAATTACATTTTGAATATACTGTAAAGCATCTCTAAGCTGTTGCTGAATCGGACCTTTAAATGTTTTTTCGATAATATCATCGCCACCCAAACCGCTCGGAAACTGTACCACATCAATCTGAGTATACGGAAAAAACTTGTCTGGTTCCATACTAAAAAACATCAAACCAACATTTTTAGGCTTAATATATTCCGGCAGTGTACTGACAATATTCATATCCTGACACACCTCTATAAAATCCCCTGTTTTTGATTTCTCATACAAAGAACTTTTTATCTCTTTCAAATAATTCTGAATGAGAGTAATATTCAAATCCGACAACTCCGCCTGATGATTTACACGATCATCAAAGGGAACTCTATTGGCAAGATTAAACAAATCTTTTTCCTCATCATCTGTAGGCTCCACCGTATTTGAAGACTTACGAATATAATGAATGCGTTCTTTATTATCCTTCTTCATAGTTTTCGGAGATGAATATGGGCGTGTTTCACCTCCTGGACACCAAATCACAATAAAATGCTTGTCCTGGTATGTTTCCACACCAATAATTGGCATATATGCAGGTCTAATCAGCTTACTTTTTTTGAATATCTCCTTCTGGTAATCATCAAGCTTTTCTACTGGTACACCCTTAAGTGGGTACACTGGTCGACCATCTTTCTCCTCCACACCTATAACAATGTATCCACCACCCCAATTATCAAGATCATTTGCAAATGCACAAATAGTTTTTAAGGAAGCTGCTACATCCCAACTTTCTTTATATTCAATTCTGGCCCATTCAACCACCTCACCGGATAGTAATGTTTTTATGTTTGTTGGAATTGCCATGAATTCACCTGCTTTCTTTTATACTACTTTTTTCCAGTTCATATTTTACTTAGTTACTATCTTTCTCCTGCTTCTCTAACTGGTTTTTCAAATTGGTTTCCGGCAGCAAAATAGCACCAATGCAATTAAATTTCACCTAACCCATTTTCAACACTTCGTAAATTGCATTTAAACAATCCTTTATCGTTAGTGCTTTACCATTTTCAAAAAATACCGATGTAACCGCCAGCTTTTTACAACTCTCCTGAGTGGATATTTCTTCATCAAAGATGTCTTTAACTGCATCCGAATCTTCTCTGGAAAGGTCTAGTGCATTTTTCCAATACCTTACAAAATGCTTTTTAAAAGAATCATAGTCAGAATATAATCCCATCGGATTATCCTGCATGCCATATTGCACCCTTCTTTCTAATATTTTTTTACATATATGCATATATATATACCTCTTTAAACAAATTGCTCCATAAATTGCTATTTTTTGCAAGAACATCTGGATTCTCTGTTTTTTCATCAAGTAATATTGTAACTAACTTTGTTCCTATAGCATTCCACACATCAATCGGGTTCTTTTTCCAATAGTACTCCCCACTTCCTTCATCTGTTAAAATTAACGCTCTAAATGCCCCAACTATTGGATACATAAGTCCTTTAGGTACAATATAGCTCAAATCATTTTCTTCAAAAAACGATTTTCCAACTATATCTCCATTATGAAACTTTGAATACTTTCTTGTTCCATATCTCTTTCCGGCTTGTCCAGAAACAGTTGCAAACGTTGTTTCAACCTCCTCCCACAGTTTAAATATATCAGGAATAATCGTTTTCATTCTTCGTACCATCTGTTCTCTGTTTGCTTTTTGTTTATCCTCATTCATAGTATTACATTTCAAGAATTTTCTCAGGCTTGCTTCCTTACCCGAATAACATTGAATTGGTTGTATTTCAGATAATATACCTTGTGCTGTCTTATATGGATAAATTTCTTGACTAAACATAATCATTATAGCAATTATTTCACGAACATCTATCTCCGAAATATTGCTGTCATTATAATGTTCGTTCATTTTGTATTGTATCCTACCCGCAAAAGGTAAGCCTTTAAAGGCATCTTTTATTACCTCAAAACTATTTTCCAGCTCTGCTATTGACTTTAAATCTACCTGTACCGACGTATTTCTTGCTGCAGCAAGCTCTACTGGACAATCTAACCCCACAATAATTTCCATAAACACATATCTATCTACAGATAATGTGTTTTTGCTTTTAGCATCCAAAATAGCTCTAAGAGTATGTCCACCATCAATATTTCCATGAACTTCTGGATCTTCCAAAGTTAATATCAATTCTTCTGTCTGATTATCCCATTTTGCCTTTTCAGCCGACATAACAATTCCTCTGTTCAATTCATGAAAATTGGAATTATCCGCTAAACTATTTTTAATTTTAGTCGCTACATTCGTAGTCATTTTTTGTTCTCTTGGGTTTGTTCCCATCCACTGATCTAATTCCTGAGGAATACTCCTTGCTTGTACATAACAAACATATTTTACATGCTTGCTATCAGGCATATTAGGATTCGCCATTTTCTTAAATTCTTTTGCTCTCAATTTGATTTGTTTCATAAACCACATCTCCTTTAAAATAAAAAATCTCTGCCACCTTCAGATGCAGAGTAACAGAAACAAACCTCGAGCCAAACCCGACGAAATATATTTATACTATTCTTCCACATCTGCATAAGATACTGGTACATCTAATAGGATGTCACCTATAGACACTTTGATTATACTCATACACTTACAAAAAATCAATAGCTTTTTATCTTGCTCGAGACAATATATGAATGTTTATGTCAACATTTTATTTACAACTTATCCTTTCGTTTGCTAGGCAATCTCAAATGAATTTCCATCACAATTTTTCTTTCGACTCCATATATCCATCAACCTAATTGTGTCACTTTCGACCTTTGTCTTTGAACCATCTAGTTTAATCTGAACAATATTAGGTCTGTTGAATGCCGTACCTGAAAAAATAGCTTGCCCCGGAGATAAAATACTTAGCATGGCAATGCTCATCTCATCTATAAACGGAACTGTATTCTTCATAATATCGATATCTTTTGGATTGACAAGTTTATGGATAACATAGTTATGTGATTGAGATAACAAAGTTGGTGTAATATCACTTGGTCTTTGCGTTGCCATAGTAAGAAATACTCCAAATTTTCTTCCTTCCTTTATTATACTCTCAAAAGTTTCTATACATGTTTTGGCAATTGCATCTTCCTTATCCAACTTTTGCGCAGATAAGTAATTATGCGCCTCATCAACCACTAAATGCATGGAGACATTATCTTTCTTGGAATTCACCGAACAGCTGTACAATTTTGCACATAAAAATGTTACCATTATTCTTCTAATATCTTTCTTTGCTCTACTTACATCACAAACCAAAACATTACTACTTTCAAATAAACATTCCATTATGCTTTTCTTTTCTCCTATTTGATATGGCAAAAAAATAGTTTTAAAATCTTTTTTATTTGAATTAAATCTTCCTATTAATGGACTTGTATTATTCTCGTTGATATTATATTTATATGTTCGATATAAATGCGTAATATTTAACAAAAAACCCATATCTTCTACAGTAAAAGAATCTTTTGCATCCATTGTGTCAAACCGTTCCACCTCGTCAATTATAGTTTGGGTATAATCTGTATAATAGTCTGTACTTCCAGCAACTATAAATTTATTTCCATTAACCGTATATCTATTAAAAATATCAAAAATACCCTCTATAGTGCTGTAGTATTTATCTTCCATAAAAGAACAGTCTTCTTTTATGCCCGCTATTGCTCCAAGTTTATTTGCTGTATTTGCATTTGCATTTAATATCCCAATTATAGATTTCTTCAATTCATTTAATAAATAGAGCGCTATATTAGCGTTTTCATCCTTTACAAAAATATTTTTAATAACACCATTCCACACAGTTTTAATAATAGGGTATTGTGTTTTTTCTGTTGCCTCAAGCAACAATTTCCAGTC
>JAMPAW010000108.1 GCA_023666975.1 Clostridium sp. | reverse complement strand
TTTATGGGAAACAGAGCAGCCAGTATGCTTTTTACCGCATACCAAAGCAGTTATTCACGGAACGGCAGTTTGACGGGCTGTCCATCGGGGCAAAGCTGCTCTATGGGATGATGGTTGACCGCATGGAGCTGTCACAGAAAAATGGCTGGATTGACGGACATGGGCGGGCGTACATATATTTCACGGTTGATGAAGTAAAGGAGCGGTTTCACTGTGCCAATGACAAGGCTGTGAAGCTGATGCGGGAGCTTGACAGCGATAAGGGGATAGGCTTGATCGAGAGTGTCCGGCAGGGATTAGGCAAGCCGAACATCATCTATGTCAAGAATTTCGTAAGCGGTTCATAGGCATAGAGGAAGGATACAGCAAAAAGGGAAACATTTTCTTTTATAATGACAGGTAGGAATGAGGGGATTCCGCCGTAGTCGGCGTTGTGGGCTATGTGTATAACTGGCTGTTTATGGAGTTGTGGGTAACGCTGTTTGCAGGATGTGGGAAAGCTGCTCTTTAGCTTTTCCATATGCTGTGAACAGCGTTACCCATGACTCCATAGCCTGTTATGCACATTGTCCACAATGCAAAGGGAAGGGTTTAGGATAGGATTGATATGATTGATTCAGTATGACTATAATCAGTCTAATTATTATCAGTATTGTTACATTCCGATTTTCGGAATTGCAGAAGTTCAAATATCTGACTTCAAGAGTTCCGATTTTCGGAATTCAAGAAGTAAAGGAAATAGACTTCAAGAATTCCGATTTTCGGAATACAATAGAAGATAGATGAATAAGACGGATTTGTAGATAGTCGTATGGTTGTCTGTCTTATGGCGTTGTCTACAGCGGAATAGGCAACCATGCACATTTTCATGAGATACAGGTCAGGATTTATTTTCTTGTGTCTTTAGTGCTTTATAATTTTCTCCCCATATTCGCATGGATTCGATAATCGGTTTCATAGATTCTCCCAATTCACTTAAAGCATACTCTACTCTGGGCGGCACTTCGGGATAAACGGTACGGGTGATAAGACCGTCCTGTTCCATAGAACGTAGGTTATCGGTTAAAACTTTTTGACTAATGCCCTCCAAATTATTTTTGAGTTCATTAAATCGCCAAGGTCGTACAAGTAAATTTCGTATAATCAGAAGTTTCCATTTATTTCCTATCAATTGTACGGTGGTGGCAACCGGGCATTCCGGGAGCAATTCTTCTTTCGTTTTCATTATACACCTCCAAAAGTTCAAAAAAGAATGTTACATTCGTATTATACTGTAATAATCTCAAAAAATCAATAGGCGGAGTATATGACATGAAAACATCAAAATTTTTCCGAAAATTCCCACCGCTTTGCAAAGGTTACAAAAAGGTGACTGAGTTATAAAAAAGTGCGTACTTGTGGAGCAGGAAAAAATCCGTACAATAGTAAACACAGAGGGAAAACGCCCTGCTGAATAAATTACATGGAGGAAAAAACAATGGCACTTTCAAACCTGTCTGGATGGAACGAGGAAAAGGCTACATCTGCGTGTGGTGCTGCTTGCGGCGCTTCTGATAAGCCTGCTGAAGCTCCCGCTGCCTGCGGTGCTGGGGATAAGCCGGAAGAAGCTCCTGCCGCTTGCGGTGCTGCGGATAAGCCGGAAGAAAAGCCTGCCGCTTGTGGTTCTGCCTGCGGTGCTGGGGACAAATAATTTAATTTTGATTTCTGTTCCCAAAACTTTCCTGGCGGGAATCATCTCGCCGGGAATTTTTGAAATATAATTCGGGAAACCGATTTGATATAAAGTGAGGTCAAATGATTATGAAGCAGTATTTTTCTTTCCAATGGCATATTACTGATGAATGCGATCAGAGGTGCAAGCATTGTTACATTTTTTCGGGTAATACCTGTAAGGAAATTGATTCTATGGATTGGCAGCAAATACAGGACACTTTCCATAACTGTCTGGATTTTTGCAAGGTTTATAACCGTCTGCCATATTTTTACATTACGGGCGGTGATCCAATCCTGCACCCGGATTTTTGGCGATTGTTAGAGCTGCTTCGTGAATACCATGCACCTTTTACAATTATGGGAAATCCATTCCACTTGAACGATCAGGTATGCCGTGAATTGAAATATTACGGCTGTGAAAAATACCAGCTTTCCCTTGATGGGCTTCATGAAACCCACGACTGGTTCCGTAAACCCGGTTCTTATGATTGCACTTTGGAGAAAATTAGCTGCATTAACCGTGCTGGTATCCGAAGCGTGATTATGACTACAGTTTCCAAAACAAACCGCATGGAAGTGCCAGGGATTATTGACGCTGTGGTGAAAGCTGGAGCCAATGTGTTCGCATTCTCCCGCTATGTTCCCAGTGGAGGAGATTTAGACGCAAGCATGACACCGCAGGAATACCGTGAATTGCTTGCTGTTTGCGACAAGAAATTCAAGGAATATGAGGCGGAAGGCTGCGACACTTATTTTAATAAAAAAGATCATCTTTGGACGCTTTATGAGTATGAAACAGGCACATTCAAAATTCCTGAAAATGCAAAAGAAGGCATGATATACGGTGGTTGTAACTGTGGCAACTGTCATATCACGATTCTGCCCACGGGTGATATTTACGCCTGCCGCAGAGTGCCAGACAGCAAGGTGGGAAATGTATTTGAAGACCGCCTTGCTGATATATGGGTTTGTGGAATGGAAAGCTACCGTGAGTATGATAAATTTAAGAAGTGTTCCAAATGTGAATTAAAGGCATGGTGCCGGGGATGTCCGGCAGTGGCAGGCGGAACATATGGCAGCTTTTATGACGAAGACCCGCAATGTTGGAAAAAAATATAAGGAGGTCATAGCAGAATGAAAAGCATTGATATGAAGAAAGATAATTTTACAGCAGTCCATGTGATGACAGAAGAAAAGCAGTTAGAGGGGAAGCCAGTTCTGCGCATAGTAAAAAAGGATAAGATCAACCTTTATGATGAAAACACTTATGCAAAATTAGATAATCTGCAGTTCCATAACGGTATCATTGAGGTGAAACTTTTATCCCGTCTGTTGCCGGATGCTCCGGATTTTGCGAGAGGATTTATTGGTATTGTATATAGGGCTAATGCAAAGGATTCGGAATTTGAATCCTTTTATCTAAGACCTACAAACGGACGGGGCTGCACTGATATTGCAAGGAAAGCGCATGGCTGTCAGTATTTTTCTTATCCAGGCTATACATTCAGTTACTTTCGGGAATATGGCATCACAAAGTATGAAGCAGCGGCAGATATAGACTTAAATGAGTGGATTACCCTGAAAGCAGTTATCGAAAATGAACGTGCGGAATTTTATCTGAATCAAGTTCCAGAGCCGGTGCTGGTTGTAGAAGATATGAAGCATGGCATTGGGGAAAAGGGTTCGGTAGGAATTTTTGTGGATATTGGCACAGAAGCATTTGTTTCAGAATTGAAGGTAACTTGTACAGATTAAGGGAGGTAAGAAAATGGAGTTTTTTGAATTGGTAAAGCACCGCCGTTCAATCCGAAAATATCAGGACAGACAGATTTCCCATGAGGATTTGAAAAAAATCATTGAGGCTGGGACTTATGCTCCCAATGCGGGAGGCGGACAGAGGAGCATCATTATCGGCATACGAAATGCTGAACTTGCTGAAAAAATCGGCAGATTAAATGTTGCACGGTTTGACCGTTCAAGACTGTCCGGCAGCTATGTCTCAAAAGACCAGCCGAGCATTATAGACGATCCGTCCATGAAAAGCGGGTTTTACGGTGCGCCAGCCGTATGCGTTATCTTCGGGCAGAAAAATTTTCTTTACAGTGTTCCAGACGCTTTCTGCTGTGCGGAGAACATGGTTCTGGCAGGAGCAGAACTTGGCATTTCCTCCTGTATCGTTGCAAGGGGCGAAGAAACCTTTGATAATGAAATCGGTATGTCTTTGCTGAAAGAATGGAATATCCCCGAAAACTATGTTGCCCGCTGTTTTGTTCTGTTGGGGTACTGTGAGGGCGAATATCCGACTGCAAAGCCGAGAAAAGAAAACAGAAGCAGAATTATTGAATGAAGAAAAACAGCAGACGATTGTGAGGAATGATTATGGGAATGGAGCAGAAAACCCATTTTGAAATAGACAAGTCAAAGTGTATCAAATGCGGGAACTGTGTCAATGTATGTTCCGGCATGGTACTTGAATCCGACAAAGACGGCTATCCGAAAATGAAACCGTTTGAGAGATACGGTTGGCGGGGCTGCTGGCGGTGCGAACATTGCCTTGCCGTATGCCCAACAGGGGCAATTTCGATTTTTGGTAAGAAGCCGGAAAACTCTCTGCCGCCACCGCCTGCGGAAATGGGAGAATATATGGAACGGCTGATTGTAAACAGACGGTCTTGCAGACGGTATCAGGATAAAAATGTATCGCCGGAAATCATAAGCAGAATGTTAAAGGCTATGGCTTCTGCACCCACGGGCGGAAATTCCTGCGGTGTAGAATATACCGTGATTGACAATAAAGACAGAGTAAGACAGATACGAAACGCCGCCTATTCCAAAATGGAAGAAGCGGCGAAGAAGCATATCTATACATCGAGCTTCAGCGATTTTTACTACTCGAAAATGAAACAGTCGGAAAAGACAGTCAGAAAAGATGATTTGCTGTTTTGCGGTGCGCCGCATTTGTTTATCGCCCATGAGCGGTGTGTAGGAAAATGGGCAGAGGACAGTAAAGTAAACTGCAATATCGCAACCGCTTATTTTGAACTGCTTGCAAATGCTTTCGGTCTTGGCACGGTCATTATGAGTTATCCCGCAGATGTATTACAGGAGTTAGCCCCGGAAGCAAGGGATATGCTGGATATACCATCGGATCATTATATGAACTTAATCGTAGGTTTCGGCTACCCGGAAATCAAATATGCAAGGGGCGTTCAGAAAGACCGCAGCGGGAAAATACACCGCTGGACACAGAAACAGCGCAAATAAGGAGATACATAGATGGGTTTTATGGATATATCAAAAAAGCGGGTAACGGTACGGAAATTCGACAGGAAACCCGTAGAGCAGGGAAAACTGGATAAGATTCTGGAAGCCGGGCGTTGGTCGCCTACTGCTGTCAATGCCCAACCGCAAAGAATCCTTGTATTGAATACGCCTGAAAGTCTTACAAAGGTGCGTGAGTTTTGTTCCTTCGGCTACGATCAGAAATATGTTGACCTGTCAAAAGAATGCGACGATAAGGAACACGGAAAAATCAATTTGTACTATGGTGCGCCGTTGGTACTGTTCGTTTGTTATGATAAAGAAGCCTGCTGGAAACACCCACAAAGCGGGAAAAGCAGCGGAGCTACGGATGCAACGATTGTTGCCACGCACATGATGTTAGAAGCGGCAAGCCTTGACCTCGGCAGCGTGTGGATCAGCTACTTCGACGAGGACAAAGCAAGACAGCTTTTGAATTTGCCTGAAAACTGGCAGCCTGTCTGTATGCTCTATATCGGTTATCCGACAGCGGACTTCGTGCCAAATACGCACTTGGGCGGTCACAGGAAACCATTGACTGAAACCTGTTTTTATAATGAGGTATAAGGCAATCTGCACTTGCGTTTTGCTTTTATAAAACGAGGATAAACCATGAATCAATCAGAAAGACGAATTTACTTAATCAAAGAACTGCTGAATGAACAGCCAAAATATCGGGACATACAAATTCCAACCGACAAGCAGGAGCAAAAGAATCTGCTCCACTCCCTGTTTAATGTCCGTATGCCAAAGTCTGTTTCGGTGGAGTTTTTGAAAATACAAGACGAATATTTGCAGGAAGAGGCAAAACGCAAGGGAATTACGGATATTACCAATCTGAAACCCATACGGGATAACCTCTATTTGTGGCAGGGCGATATTACTACCATTCGCTGCGGGGCTATCGTCAACGCTGCCAATAGCGGGATGCTCGGCTGTTTCTGCCCTTGTCACGGCTGTATTGACAACGCCATTCATACCTATGCAGGGGTACAGCTCCGGGCTGCTTGTGCAGAGTTGATGGGCAGACAGGGGCATGAAGAAGGAACAGGAAAAGCCAAGATTACAAAGGCGTTTAATCTGCCCTGCGATTATGTCCTGCATACGGTCGGACCGATTATCCACGGCAGGCTGAAAGAAAAGGACAAAGAGCTGCTTGCTTCCTGCTATCGTTCCTGTCTGGAGCTTGCGGATTTACATGGGATAAAAAGCATAGCCTTTTGCTGTATTTCCACGGGAGAGTTTCATTTCCCGAATGATACAGCGGCAGAAATTGCCATAGCTTCCGTGAAAGACTATATGCAGCAAAAACACAGCGAAATCGAGGTGATATTTAATGTTTTCAAGGATGTCGATTACGAAATCTACCGGGAATTACTCGAAGCAGATTGAACGCTTGAAAAAAGCAATAGAAAACGCCGATTGTATTGTGATCGGTGCGGGGGCAGGTCTGTCCACTTCTGCGGGATTTGTCTATACGGGCGAGCGTTTCAAAAAGGATTTTTCTGACTTTGAGGAAAAATACGGTTTTCACGATATGTATTCGGGTGCGTTTTGCCGCTATGACACACCGGAAGAACATTGGGCATATTGGAGCCGTTTTATTACGGTCAACCGTTATATGGACGCTCCGAAGCCTGTATATAATGAAATATTTGAGCTTGTAAAGGACAAGGACTATTTTGTACTCACAACGAATGTAGATCATTGCTTTCAGAAAGCCGGATTTGATAAAAAGCGGCTGTTTTATACCCAGGGGGATTATGGGCTGTTTCAATGCAGTGAGCCGTGCTGTCAGGAAACCTTTGATAATGCTGACATCATCGGGCAGATGATGGAGCAGCAAAAGGATATGCGTATTCCGTCTGAGCTGTTGCCCATCTGCCCGCATTGCGGCAAGCCTGTGATACCAAACCTGCGCTCGGATAATCGCTTTGTGGAGGACGAGGGCTGGCACAGGGCGGCAGAGCGGTATAACAATTTCCTGCGTACAAGACGGAATCAGTCGGTTTTATTTTTGGAGCTTGGGGTAGGATATAACACTCCCGGTATTATTAAATATCCGTTTTGGCAGATGACGGCAAAGAATCCGAAGGCAACTTATGCTTGTATCAATTATGGCGAAGCAGTCTGTCCGAGTGAGGTTGAACGACAATCCATCTGCATTGATGCGGATATTGGTGAGATTATTAAGAAGTTGTTGAACGGCTTGGGAGGGTGATAAAATGGCTCGTTTACAACAAACAAAATGGTTTCCGGCATTAAAAGCCGCTTTCCCACACACGATTCCGATTTTTGCCGGCTTTTGGTTTCTTGGGCTGACTTATGGCATTTATATGAATGTATCAGGGTTCAACTTTTTATACCCTATGCTGATGAGCCTGACTGTTTTTGCCGGTTCTGTTGAGTTTGTTGCAGTTAATATGCTGTTGGGTGCTTTTAATCCCTTACAGGCATTTGCTATGACGCTGATGATCAATGCACGGCACTTGTTTTATGGGATTTCCATGCTGGATAAATATAAGGGAACCGGGTGGAAAAAGTTTTACCTGATTTTTGGCATGTGTGACGAGAGTTTTTCCATTAACTACACAGCGGAGATTCCAAAGAATGTAGACAGGGGCTGGTTTATGTTCTTCGTTACGCTGCTCAATCATTTTTACTGGTTTTCCGGTGCAACATTAGGCGGCATATTCGGTTCTCTGATCCACTTTAACACCGAGGGACTTGACTTTGTGATGACTGCAATGTTTGTCGTTATTTTTATGGAGCAGTGGATGAAAGACAAAAAGCACACCAGCGCTTTGCTTGGAATTGGTCTGTCTCTTTTGAGCCTGATTGCATTTGGGGCGGATAAATTTATTATTCCCGCCATGATTGCGATTCTTGCTGTGCTGACTCTGATTCGCAGACCGATTGAGAAAGGCGGTGCGGAAGAATGACTTTGACGGAACAGATTGTCATGATTGCGATGGTTATTTTTGCAACCATGCTGACAAGATTTGTGCCTTTTTTACTGTTTCCGGCGGGCAAGCCAACGCCAAAATACATACAATATCTCGGCAAAGTGCTTCCGGCTGCCGTATTTGGGCTGCTTGTGGTTTACTGTCTGAAAAATGTCAGTCTATTTTCAGGCAGTCACGGGATTCCGGAAGCGATTTCGATTGCTGCTGTAATTGGATTACATCTTTGGAAAAAACAAATGCTTTTATCTATTGCCGGAGGTACAGTTTGTTATATGCTGCTTGTGCAGTTGGTATTTTAATTCGGAGGCGGGTATAAGCACGATATATGAATTGGCGTGAAATTCACTTGATAATAAAGGAATATGATTGTTCAGCTTATTAGTGATAAACAAAAGCAGGGTTTCTACATATACACAGATTTACAATAAAGTTTGGGGTGAAGATTCTTCCGAATAAGGTATGTTGGCTATTGCTTTGAACTAAACAGTCTATAAACTTAAAAACCAGCAATTTGGGAAATCAGATTGTTGGTTTTCTTGTGCAATTGTGTTTCCGCAGATTTGAATAGTCAACATCATAGATATAGCCATATAAAATCAGATGCCACTGGAAAGAGGATTTATTATCACTCAGACGCAGGGCTGGCGGTTTTGCCGTTCTCTTTTTATCATTGTTTGGAAAGCTCCTTTGTTAAAAATGGTCTGTTTTTTGCAATATGCCGTATCCGGCAGGAAAGTTTTTCAAGCGTAAAAATCCCAAAATTCCGCAGAGGTAATTTCTGGATTTTGGAGCGCAAAGGGGGTCAGGGGGATATGCCCCTTGCAAGCCGATTTTTGCAAATTTCCGTCTGCGGAAAATTTTCAAAAACGAAGCCTGTGGACGTCCACAGGCAGTGCTTGCTATTCCAGTATTGGAAGGCAAGCGGTTTTAATCTGCACAGGCAGATTGCCTTAAAACCAATACGGGCGTTACCGCCCACGCTGACAAAAAAATTCTGAAAAAAATTTTTTAAATAAGCAGGTTTCTTGCATATTTAACAGTTACTATAGTATCGGGGCTGTTTGAAAGGAGGGGACAGCATGAACGCCGCATACCGCAGAATGGAGATTGTCAGTATCCTTGTGGTCAGCGGTCATGTCACGGCAAGGGAGCTGGCGCAGGAGTTTGGTGTCTGCACCCGTACCATACAGCATGATATTTCATTCCTCTCCTACGGCTATCCTATCTACACAAAGCCGGGGGCAGGAGGAGGGATCTTCATCATGGAGGGGTACAAGCCGTACAACAACACACTCACTCCCCACGAACAGGAAAAGCTCAAAAAAATGTATGATGCGGCGGAAGGGGAAGATAAAGAAATCCTCAAACGTGTCCTCAAAAAATACGGGGCATACAAGCTGGAACTGTAAGCGGATTTTCCGGGGGATACATCATGCAGACGGAACAGGTTTTTACTGGTTCCGATATGGGCAGACCAGAGGAAATTGACAACTGAATATTGAAAAGCATACAGGACGTGAGGGTATGTGTAGCCACTATGTAGGTGCGCCATGATGTGCCTGCTTCTGATTCGGAAAAGCAAAGGCATGGAGCGATAGAACCTGACAAAATGCACAGCAGATGTGCGGGGCGATGAAGCATATCCGTGATAATGATACTTCTGGAATCTGATAAAAGTTTCAGTCATAAAATGACGGTGCAATCCCGATGTGGGCAGCGTAATGACCTGCCACTTGTATGTTAGACTATTGGATTACAAAGCAAAGGTAAAAGAGAAAGAATTTGTAATTTTTTTGGATTGTAAAAAACAGCGTAAGGGCAGTTATGAACGTAACAGTTTGTAACTGCCCTTATTTGCGTTTGAAGGGAGGAACTGAATGGGAAGTAAACAGAAAATCAAAAGCAAAAGCAGAAACGAAAACAAGAAAATGCCGACACGGATTGTTGTGGAGCGTATCTACTTGGGCGGTCAGAGCATGGAAGATGCTTTCCGCAAAATCAACGAGGAAACGGTAAGGAAAAATATTGAGGAAATTGTAGGAAAAACGGTTTAATTCTGCGGGCGGTCATGCTATAATGTGGTTAGTGTGTTCCGCCCTTTTATGGAGGTAGGAAAATGAAAGGGAACGGAGCAAAAATCACAGCTTTATATTGCAGACTGTCACAGGACGATGGGAATGTCGGGGACAGCATGAGCATCCAGAGCCAGAAGGCAATCCTTGAGAAATTCGCAAGGGAAATGGGAAAAGCGGCTTACTCTTTCTATGTGGACGACGGCTACTCCGGCACGAATTTCCAAAGACCGAGTTTCCAGAGGATGATTGCCGATATTGAGGATGGGAAGATTGATACGGTCATCACGAAAGACTTATCCCGTCTTGGCAGGAATTACCTTGAGAGCGGCGCATACATTGAAGTGTTTTTCCCACAGCACCATGTACGCTACATAGCGGTCAATGACGGTGTGGATTCCGCACAGAACGGAGGGCTTGACATCACGCCTTTCAAAAATATCCTGAATGAATTTTATTCGAGGGATATTTCAAAGAAGGTCAAGAGCGGAAAGCACATACGGGCATTGGAAGGGAAATTCATGGGAACGACTGCACCGTTCGGCTACCAGAAAGACCCGCAGGACAAAAACCACTTAATCGTTGATGAAGTGACTGCACCGACTGTCCGGCTGATTTACAGCCTTGCTCTGGAAGGGTACGGAACGAACCGCATCGGCAAAGTGCTTTATGAGAGGAAAATCCCAAAGCCGAGCTATTACAAGCAGGAGTTTTTCTCCCAGCATAATCCGGGCAGCGAGGATTACTGGTACGACTGGAAACAGGAAGTTGTCACAAGAATTATCCGCAATCCTGTTTACAAAGGCGGCATGTATGTGCATGGCACTTCAAAGCCGACATTCAAGTGCAAGGGCAGGGGATATATCCGGCAGGCTGACAGGGAGGTTCTGGAAGATGTGCATGAGGCGCTTGTCACCAAAGAGGTATGGCAGACGGCGAATGACATCATAGACAGGCACACAAAAGTCAAGCCGTGTACTTCCGGCTATGAGAACATCTTCAGAGGGCTTTTGAAATGCCCTGACTGCGGGCAGACGCTGCTGATCCATACGGATAACCGCAACCCGGACAGGGATTTGCTGGACAAGACGTATTACCAATGCACCACTTACCGTAAAAAGGGAGCGAACTTCTGTACCGCACACCGCATCAGCGCAGGCGACATTGAAAACGCTGTGAAGGCAGATATTGACAGACACGCAGAAAAAGCTATGAGGAACAAGGAAAAATTCATAAACAATGTACTTCGTGGCATGAATGAGAGCAGCATGGCGAGGTCGGAAAAGGCAAAGGCGGAGATTGATAAACTCAAACAGAGGAACGCCGAGCTTGACCAGATGTATATCCGTCTGTATGAGGATTATTCAAGCGGAAAGCTGTCGGAAAAGAAATTCACCATGATGTCGGCACATTATGAGCAGGA
>JAMPAW010000107.1 GCA_023666975.1 Clostridium sp. | reverse complement strand
AAGAGTTTATCAGGCAAATAATAAGATGATTGCGGATGAGGCATGTCAGGATTCCGTGGAGATGAATAATGAATACTGTATGGAGTGAAATTAAAGAAATATTATGCAAGTCAAAAAGTGAAATAATCATATTTGAGGGTTCTATAGAAAATGGAAAAAATGAGTGTGACAAATTAAATATTCCAAATGATTCTGTCCTTGCAAGTGTTGTGGTAAATTGTAATGGTATATATATTAATCATTGGATAAGAATATTAGGTCAGGGAAATGAAAAACAAAATGGTATAATGTATTATAATACTTTAATCAATGATAGTTGTTTAGATGGTATGTTCATTGTAGCAAACGATGTTGTGGGAGGAATATATGCTATTAATTTATCAAGATATGACATTGAAAAAAATATGATATGGTATTTTGCTCCAGATACTTTGGAGTGGGAAAATCTGGGAATGAGGTACTCGGACTTTATTCTTTGGATAGTACAAAATCATGTAAATCAATTTTATGAATCGATGAGATGGAACAATTGGAGAAGCGATTGCAGAAATATAGAATTTAATAAAGGTTATTTAATATATCCATTTTTATGGGCAAAAGAGTGTGATATAGATAATGCCGACAAAAAAATAGTTTTGTTTGATGAACTGATGAATTTAAATTTTGACTGCATGAAGAAGCTACAGCAATAATAATTGTAGGTAGTACTTCTAGTGGTATTGAGCTGAAGATTGTGAGAGCGGAGAATACCCGTATCCCGACTACAGAGAATGGGAAAGAATTGCTTTCCAATAAGCAGTAAGACCTTACAAATCTGGAGGTGAACTAAGAATGGACAGATATTCATTTTGACGGAATAATTTGAAAAAGTACTTTTATCGTGGTATGATTAGTGGGATATCCGGAAGGAAATAAAGAAAAGGAATTGAGATGATGAAAGAAATGCGGTTAAACAGATATATGAGTGCATCGGGGTTTTGTTCCAGAAGGAAGGCAGATGAATGGATTGCCTCCGGCAGTGTTTTCGTAAACGGAAAGCCGGCAGATATCGGGATGCAGGTAACGGAGGGAGATACCGTAACCGTCAACGGAAAAGAGATTCGGCTGAACGAGCCGTTTAAACTGGTTGTTTTCTATAAACCAAAGGGATATGCCTGTACGTCACACCGGGGAGATAAATCCGGTATTTTTTCCAACTTTAAGCTGGATTCGGACCTCAGATATGTAGGAAGGCTGGACAAGGATTCCGAGGGGCTTTTGCTGCTGACGAATGACGGGAATCTGTGTAATGACATATCGAAAGCGGCAAACGGCCACGAAAAGGAATATGTGGTGACGGTAAACCGTCCTGTGACAGCGGAGCTGCTGGACGGACTGGCAAACGGTGTCCGTATCTTTGACGCAAATAGGGAAAAATGGGTGGTCACAAGACCGTGTAAGGTCAAACGGCTTGGAGAGAATACATTCTCGATTATACTGACCCAGGGGTATAACCGGCAGATACGCCGGATGTGTGAGCATTTTGACTACCGGGTAAGGAGCCTTTGCAGGATTCGCGTGATGAACATCAAAATTGAAGAGATGAAGCCGGGGGATATCCGGCAGGCTACGGAGGAAGAGGTTGCAGAACTCAGAAAAATGCTGGATAAGAATCGTATATAATCGGAAATTTGATGGAAAGAGGAAAGGGATATGGACAAAAACGAGCGTTTAAAGGAATTGGTTTCCCTGCTGAATAAGGCTTCGGAGGCATATTACCAGAAAGATGAAGAAATCATCTCCAATCTTGAGTATGACAAACTCTATGATGAGTTGACAGCACTGGAGGAGGAGACAGGAATCGTACTGGCAAACAGTCCCACAATTCATGTGGGTTATGAGGTGCTGAGTGAGCTGGAAAAGCAGCCGCATCCGTCTCCGATGCTGTCATTGGATAAAACCAAAGAGGTAGCGGTACTGATTTCCTGGCTTGGCGGGCACGAGGGGGTTCTCTCGTGGAAGCTGGACGGTCTGACCGTTGTTCTTACTTATGAGAATGGTGAACTGGTCAATGCGGTTACCAGAGGAAACGGAGAGGTGGGAGAAGTCATTACGAATAATGCGAGAACGTTTGTCAATGTGCCAAGAACCATTCCTTATAAGCGTAGATTGGTAATCCGGGGAGAAGCCGTTATCCGGTATTCGGACTTTAACCGTATGAATAGCGAGATCGCCAATATCGAGGAGAAATATAAGAATCCGAGGAATCTGTGTTCCGGTTCGGTCAGGCAGCTGAATAATGAAATAACGGCAAAGCGCCATGTTCATTTTTATGCGTTTTCGCTGGTCGAAGATGTGCTGGATGCGGAAGGGATTGCGATGTATGGTTTTGATAATTCCATAACCGGCCGGTTTGCGTGGCTTAAGGGACAGGGCTTTGATGTAGTTGAACATTTTGTAGTAACCAAGTCCACATTAGAGGAGCGTGTGATGGATTTTGCGGCGAGAATACCGGATAACGATATCCCGTCAGACGGTCTTGTGTTGTCCTTCAATGATATCGCCTATGGAAGAAGTCTTGGCAGAACCGCCAAATTTCCACGGGATTCGATTGCCTTTAAGTGGGCGGACGAGTTAGCGGAAACCGTGCTTACCGAGGTGGAGTGGTCTCCGTCAAGAACCGGCCTGATTAATCCGGTGGCAATTTTTGAGCCTGTAGAGTTAGAGGGGACAACGGTGACAAGAGCCAGCCTGCACAATGTCAGTATTCTACGGGCATTGAGACTGGGCATAGGGGATACCATTACCGTATATAAAGCAAATATGATTATACCGCAGGTGGCAGAGAATCTGACCGGGAGCAACCAACTGGCGATTCCGGAAAAATGTCCCGCCTGTGAGGGAAAAACAACACTTCAAGATGTCAATGGCGTGCAGTCGCTATACTGTATGAATCCGGATTGCAGCGCTAAACAGATAAAAGGCTTTTCTCATTTTGTCTCCCGCAATGCCATGAACATCGAGGGGCTTTCCGAGGCGACTCTGGAAAAATTCATCGCCTGCGGTTTCCTGAAAAATCGGTCAGATATTTTTCATTTAGAGCGTTACCGGGAAAAAATTATTGCGCTGGAAGGATTTGGAGAAAAGTCTTATGACAATCTGATTGCATCTGTGGAGGCGGCGAGAACCGTGTCCATGGCAAAGTTCATCTTCAGCCTTGGAATCAGCGGGATCGGGCTTGCGAATGCCAAAGTCATCGTGGAGCATTTTCATCAGGATTTTGATTCCATCATCAAGGCAAGCGTAGAAGAACTTGTGGAGATTGACGGAATTGGAGATGTTTTAGCAGAGGCTTTTCGTGCCTTTTTTGACAACGAGGACCGAATGCAGGAGGTTCGCAGACTTCTCGGCGAAATCACTTTTGAGAAGGAAGAGGTTTCGCGTGAGCGGGTATTGGAGGGAAAGGTTTTTGTGATTACCGGGAGTGTCGGGCATTTTGAAAACCGTAACGCATTAAAAGATTATATTGAAAAATTAGGCGGGAAGGTGACAGGGTCCGTATCGAAGAATACGGACTATCTGATTAACAATGATGTGACCTCAAATTCATCGAAAAACAAAAAGGCCGGCGAGCTGGGGATTCCAATTATCTCCGAGGAAAGTTTTTTAAAGCTGGCCGGGCAAGAATAGAAAGGAAAAGAGGGAGAAACATGCCAATCAGGATAGATAATGATTTGCCGGTGAAGAAAATATTAGAAGAAGAAAATATATTTGTCATGGATGCAGAACGTGCGATGAAACAGGATATTCGTCCGCTAGAGGTTGTGATTTTGAATCTAATGCCGCTTAAGGAAGATACGGAGCTGCAGTTGCTGAGAAGCCTTGCCAATACACCGCTGCAGGTAAATATTACCTTTATCCGGACAGGCACCTATGAACCGAAAAATGTGGCCAGAAAACATTTGGAACGGTTTTATACAACGTTTGATGAGATTAGAAACCGCCGTTTTGACGGAATGATTATTACCGGGGCGCCTGTAGAAAAGCTGGATTTTGAAGCGGTAGAATATTGGGACGAACTGACTGCCATTATGGACTGGTCAAAGCATAATGTTACATCGACTCTGCACATATGCTGGGGAGCGCAGGCCGGACTTTATTATCGGTACGGTGTACACAAATTTGAACTTCCAAAAAAACTCTCCGGAATTTATAAGCACTATACGTTCCATAAACGGACACCTTTGGTCAGAGGCTTCGACGATTCCTTTCTGGTGCCGCAGTCCAGGTATACCGGTGTCAGCAAAGAGGACATTATCGCAGACGAAAGGCTGGAAATTGTGTCGGAGAGCGAAGAAACCGGTCCGTATCTGATTATTGCCGAAGAGGGAAAGAATATCTTTGTTACAGGGCACCCGGAATATGACACATTGACCCTTGACCAGGAATATAAAAGAGATTTGGCAAAAGGACTTAACCCGGACATTCCCTGTAATTATTATCCGGAGAATGACCCGGACAGAAAACCGATTAAGTCGTGGAGATGTCATGCCAATACACTCTATTTTAACTGGCTTAATTATTACGTATACCAGGTAACGCCATATGATTTGCAGTAATCGGTTATAAGGGATTAAAGTATTGCTAATAAATTAGATAGTAGGTGATATTATGGATATTTGTTCTTTAAACTGGTCAGATGTTAATAAGTATAGATTTACATTTATACAAACCGTTGATAGTGATTTCAAAGATATTACATTTATATATCCCTTAAAACAGCCTATAGTGAATGAGTTATATCAAAGACTGCATGATGATAGTATTATTGGGGCTTTGTATGTATTTGGCAGTGCAACGGATATACGTTGTAATGTAAATAGCGATATTGACGTGGCAGTTCAACTTGCTTTTGGTTATGATACGAGAGATATGCGTAATAAGGTTTCTGAGATAATTCAGGGTATATGTAAATGGAATGCGGATGTGATTTGGATAAATGACCTTAAATGTGATGAACGGTTATATCATGAAGTTATGGGAGGGGTTCGTATAGTATGAGTAAGTTACTTGCAAGAGCAAAAGTAAATTTAAAGAATGCTCAAAATGATTATGCAGCAATGGGGATTGATGACGCTTATGTGGATGACTGTTGCTATAATCTTCAACAGGCTATTGAAAAAACGTTGAAGTACATTGTAGAGATGAATGGTGTTTCATATGCTGCCAATCATGATATTCGTGCTAATATTAATATTCTTAATAGAATGGGTGCAGTGTGTCCTGCTGAAAAAGAGTTAAGGAATTTGGCATCTACATTATATGAATGGGAAACTTCAACAAGATATCGAGATGATTTTGTTGCTGTTAAGGCGGATATAGATGCCGCAATGGAATTAGCTGAGACAGTTATTGAATATGCGGATTCCCTTTGTATAAAAGTTGAGCTGAAAGATACGAGTTTATAACACAGTTACATCATATGAAAATTATATTTTATAAAATGCAGCCGGCAGAAATCTTTTACAATTTTGCAATCTCCATGTTTTCCGATTATTGACAAATTGCCCTGTAAAAATTATAATAAACTGTATATTTGTAAATTTCTATCACATTAGGAATTTTGGGGAGATTGTTTATATGTATTATAATGTAGATTACGAGATTTGTTCGATCCTCTTTCTCGTGCTTTTGATGATAATTGCATCCAGTAAAGGGATAATGGAGTCTTTTCAGTCAAGCATGTTCCGGATATATCTGGCAGTATGCTTTGTCAATGTATGTCTGGATGTAATTACTTGTTACACAGTCGTATATTACAGCGATGTCCCGCTCTGGGCAAATTATCTGTTGAACACGGTATTTTTGTCCGTGCAGTTTATGATTCCTACCGTATTCGTATTTTATGTATGCTTTAAGGTGCATCGGATCGCAGGTACCCGGACTGACTGGGTGTGGCTGGTGTGCCTGCCGGCTTATATCGGTGTGCTGCTCACGATTTCCAGTGTATGGACGAAGTATGTTTTCTACTTTGACAGCGAGGGTTATCATCATGGCAGCCTGCATGTTTTTTTGTATATCAATGCTGCGTTCTGTTCTGTCTTCACGATAATTTATGCCATAGTGTGCAGAAAAAAGCTAAAAAGAAACCTGACGATAAATATATGCTGCATGGTGATTGTGGCAATTCTGCCTACGGCAATACAATACCTGATTCCAAGGTATATGCTGTCCGGTGTCGGGACGGCTGCGTCCGTATTTGTCATGTATCTGACCAGTGAAAATGTAACGGATTATCTGGACACCACGACAGGAGCACTGAACAGGACAGCATTTCTCCTTCATATCAGGGAGGCGGAAGAGCAGAATGTGTTAGAGCAGATTTTTATCATTGCGCTGGATAACTTCAAGATTATCAATGAGGTCTATGGCATGGAGGGCGGCGATGAACTCATGCGCATGCTGGTCAATAGCCTGCAAAAGGAATATTCCAGAGAAAAAGTCTTTCGTTTTGGAGGAGACACTTTTGCTATCACGTTAGAGGAAAAGACAGAGGGAAGCAAGGAGTTAGACCGTATACGGCGGATTATCCGGAAGCCGTGGAACCTGCATGATATGGATGTTGAGCTCTCTGCCTGCATCTGCCTTTTGCATACGATTCATCACAGTGCCGAAGACTTAATTCAGGCGATTGAGTATGCCGTCAGTGAGACCAAGGCAGTCGGCGTGAACAGTTATTTCGAGGTCGATGAAACGGCCGGTGACAAGATTGTAAGACGTAAGGCTATCGAGCAGGCGATGATGGCATCGATTGAAGCAGGGCAGTTTGAAGTGCATTACCAGCCGATTTATGATACGAAGAATCGCCGGTTTCATTCCATGGAGGCTTTGGCAAGACTGAATGTGCCGAATTACGGGTATGTCTCTCCAGAAGAATTTATCCGTATTGCCGAGCAAAACGGTACGGTCGTACAGATTGGGATTCTTGTGCTTGAGGAGGTCTGCCGGTTTATCAAGCAGTATAATTTGAAGAGTAAAGGTATCGACTTTGTGGAAGTGAATCTCTCTGTTGTCCAGTGTATGCAGGAGAACATTTACAAGGATATTCAGGGCGTGCTGGAGAAATATAATGTTCCGCCGGAGATGATTAACCTTGAGATTACGGAGAGTGCTGCCGCATATTCGGAAGAGCGGCTGATCCGTAACATGGCGAGAATATCCCTAATGGACGTTACATTTTCACTGGACGATTACGGCTCCGGTTATTCCAACATCAACTATTTAGTTGATCTGCCGTTTTCTATTGTTAAGATTGATAAATATGTAGTCTGGGCGGCGATGAAGAAAGTGACTTCCCGCATGGTGCTGGAAAATACGATATCCATGTTCAGGGATATCAATTTAAAGATCGTCACAGAGGGCATTGAAGATTTGGAAATGGCGGAAACGGTTACTGCCATGGGAGCAGATTATTTACAGGGCTATTATTTTTCCAAGCCCGTGCCAAAAGAAAAACTGATCGACTGTTTGGAGGAGGGATATCTTGAAAAATTACTACAAAATGCCTGATATAATAAAAAGAGGATTTGCCGTATTTGCAGTTATTTTCATGGGATTGATGACGGGCTGTGGACAGGCTAAGGAGCAAAATGATGACGACAGACCGTATATTGCAGTAATCTGTAAAGGCGCACAGCATGAATTTTGGAAGACCGTGGAACAGGGTGCGATGGATGCCGGCGAGGAGATGGATATCCGGGTAACTTTTGAGGCACCTGACGATGAATCGCAGATTGATGTGCAGATTGAAATGATGAAGAGGGTGATTGAGGACGGTGCGGATGCGATTGTACTGGCACCGCTGGATACCGAGCGTCTGAATGAAGTAGTGGAAGAGGCTGTTGGCAGAGGGATTCCTGTCCTTACCTTGGATTCGGATATCACCTCGCCGGTACGGGTGGCGACGATCGGTACCAGTAATGAAAGCGCAGGTGCTATTGCGGCGAGAAATGCGGCCGATTTGATGGGCGGAAAAGGCAAGGTCGCAGTGATAAGGCATGTAATGGACGCACAGACGGCAATAGAGCGGACAAAAGGCTTTGTCGATGAGATGAATTCCCAATATAATGGCAAGATAGAGATTGTGGGTGACACAGCCTGTAACGGAGACCCGGAAATCGCTAAGGAACAGGCATTGGATTTTATGAATAAATATCCGGATTTGCGCTGCTTTTACGGCATAAATGAAGGCGCTGCCGTGGGTATTGCCGCTGCCGTCAAAGAAAAGAACCTTCAGGATCAGATTATTGTCATCGGATTTGACTCGTCAGATGATGAGATTGCTTATCTCTCAGATGGGGTGATTAATGGCATGATGGTGCAGAATCCTTATAATATGGGTTATCTCGGTGTGCGTAATTTGAAAAAAGTATTAGATGGAAAAACCATTGAGGAAAAAATTGATACCGGTGCAACCTATGTAAATGGTGATAATCTCTATGATGAGGACACACAATGGTTGCTTTATCCGCTGGGTAAAAAATCGCAGTAGAGTGGAGGCGGCATTATGGATAAAAAAACAGGAATGAGTATACGAAGAAAACTTCAGTTCAGCTATTTGGGTATCGTTTTACTTATTCTGGCAGTGGGGATAGCCGGAATATACAGTTTGAGGGAAGTGTATACCAACGGTAATGAGATTTATGAAAACAATCTCAAATCGGTAGAGATATTAAAGTCCATTAACCAGAATGTCAAGCAGATTGACCAATGTGTGATCGGTATGATGAGTCTGCTGGGTAAGGAAAATGGTGAAACGTATATAGAGGAAATTGAAAAGCTGCAAAGCGAGAACAGCGATTTGATGAAGCAGTATGACGGACTTGAGGTGACTGATTTGGAACTCAGACGGTATAATCAGTGCCGCTTGAGCATATTGACCTTTGATAAGCATATTGCGTCCATTACTGATTACATACTGCAGAACAATGAAGAGATGGCGGTGGCGGCCTACGAGCAGCAGTTGATGCCGGCAAAGGCATGTACTTA
The DNA here is from genome assembly GCA_023666975.1 of Clostridium sp. The sequence continues at coordinate 2,910 of JAMPAW010000107.1, read as the reverse complement.
TGAATTGATTGATGCGATAGTGGAATTGTCAACCAACAATGCTTACAGCAAAAATATTGGAAATTACCGGATATACAAAAATATTATCTGGATTATTACGATAATCATTGCGCTGGCAGTGATTGTTGCGGCTATTGTTGCCGGTTTTATGAGCAATTATTTTACGGATAAGCTGGCGGCAATACAGCGGCTGGCCAAGCGTATTGCGGAATATGATGTATCGGACGATATTCAGAGTGTCGCAAATGATGAGTTCGGCATTACCATGGAAGCGTTAAACGAATCGCAGTTTATGATGCGGGAGCTTTTGGAGAAGATTATTGATGAATCGGCTACGCTCAGCGATACAGGAGAAGAAGTTTCCATGGCTGTACGGAAGTCGGGCCAGCGCATAGAGAACATCAATGTAGAAGTGCTGCAGTTTGGGAAAATGATTGACGAACTGGACACTACGGTCAAAGAGATTTTAGAGAACCGTTCGTTGGACGAAGAAATTGTTGGCAAACTGAACAAAATTCTTAAAAAATCCAAAGGGGCAAGGGAGAATATGCAGCAGACACGTTCAGAACTGAGCGGTGTGGCAATGTATTTGGAGCAGATTGGCATTACCTCGGATTATCAGAATGAGATTGCCAACAGCCATAAGGAACAGGTAACGAAATTCAAAGTATAAGGATTAACGGGATTTCTGAGGAGCTTTGCAGGAGGCAATCAGGAAGGGGACAAAGCCGGCGATACCGTAGAGTGCAATTACGCCTAACAGGATCACGATAACCGGGAGTTTACCGGTAAGTGCGTGAACGATATACCGGTAGCCGAAGAAAGCGGCTGCGCCTAGTGCGGTAAATACACAGCCGGGCACAAAAACACTTTCGAGAAAATGAAGCCGGATGGCGATCATTTTTTCCAGTTTTCCAAGACAGGCGAGAGTCAGAAACAGGTAACTGGTGAACATGCCGGCAATATAGCCGGTTATGCCGATTTGCGGAATCAGCAGTTTGATGAAGCTGATACGGATAATGGTAGCAATTACCGTAAGAAACAGATTGTGGGCGGCAAACCCCATACCGTTTAAAATACTTGCCAGAGTGGTGGCGAGATAGATTAAAGGACACAGGAAAGAAAGCTGGTACAGATAGATACCGGCTTCTTTATTTTGGAAGAAAACCTCACCAATCTCCGAGCCGAAAATATAAAAGGTCACAGTGGAAAACATACCAATTAGCAGGCAGAAATGCAGGCTTTTTTCGCAAAGCCGGGACAGATAACCGTTGTTTAATGTGGAATTTGCGGAGGACACTGCCGGAAGAAGCATGGTGGACAGTGAATTGGTTATCGTGGACGGGAACATAATAAACGGAAAGGCCATTCCGGAAAAGACGCCGAAGGTGGCGAGGCTTTTTGTGGAATCATTATAATACAAAAGCAATACCGTGGGAATCATAATGGATTCTATACTCTGCAGTACCGTCAGGGCGAGACGGTTAGTGGTAAGCGGAACGGAATCTTTCAGGAAAAGCCGCAGTATCTGATGAAGAAAAAGCGGGCGGGCGGGACAACTTGTGCTTTTGCGGAAGTGTATCTCAAGAGCGGCAACGGAATAGATAAAGGCGACGACTTCACCGATAACGATTCCCCATACGGCAAAAGAGGCATCATATTCATTGCGGACACAGATATAGGTGGCAAGAAGATACAGTCCGTAAACTTTGGCGGTCTGTTCCAACAGGTCGGATATACCGTGCACTTCGGACTTTTCCAGTCCTAAAAAATAGCCGTGAATTGCGCCTTTCATCGACATAAAAGGAATACCGAAGCAAATGGTTTTCAGGCATACCGTGCATTCTGGTGCATTGAGCACGTGCGTACACAGCCAGGCGGCGTTTTGATGTATGAGGACACTGACAAAAAGCCCGGATAGCAGGTTAATCAAAAAACAGACTTTGAAAAATGCTTTGGCGGTTGCCGTATCACCACGGCTTGCATAGGAAGATACCAGCTTGGTCAATGCCAGCTCGTTTCCGCAGGTGGTAAAGGAGAAAGCAACCATATAGAGAGGGAAAATCAACTGATAGATTCCCATTTGTGCCGCACCGATTAAACCGGCAAGGAATATTCTATTATAAAAGCCGATAATGCGCGTCAGAAATCCTGCAGTGGTGAGAATTAGTGTTCCTTTAATGACCAGATTTTGAGAGACCGTTTGTCTGAGCCGGTACCATATCGATGTAATCTTCATAATTTGCATCCGTTTTTATTTTCATGGACTATATATATGTTGATGCCGGCCGTATTATGTCAGTGAAACATCTACTTGACAGAATAGGGAAACACTGCTATATTAGCAGTGAGATATCCGACTAATTTAGTGGGAATTGAGGTGACATATATGAAATTATCTACCAAAGGAAGATACGGTCTGCGGGCGATGATTGACCTTGCGGACTATTCCGAGGAGGTGCCGCAGTCCATAGCCAATATTGCTGCCAGGCAGTCTATTTCGGACAGCTATCTGGAGCAGCTGATGGCAAAATTGAAAAAAGCGGGACTGATTACCAGTATCCGGGGGGCTCAGGGGGGCTATGTGCTGGCGAGGGAAAGCGGTACGATCAGCGTCGGAGATATCCTGCGGGCTTTGGAGGGAGACCTTTCACCGGTAAATTGTACCGGAATCAGAGGCGAGGACGGCTGTTCCGGCAGTGAAAACTGCGTGACGAAAACTGTCTGGAAGCGGATAGACGACAGTATTCAGAATGTCGTGGATTCCATATACCTCAACGAGCTGGCTGAGGATAACCGTAAAATGCGCCTGCAATCGGATTGTGCCGGCGTAAATTGTGATATATAACAGATTTTAGGAAAAGAGGAATTTGAAATGGAGGAAAAACGATTTATTTATTTAGACCATGC
>JAMPAW010000106.1 GCA_023666975.1 Clostridium sp. | reverse complement strand
GCATCCAAGCACCAGCGTACCTTTAAGGTTTTCTTGTGAACATATGAATATCCTTGTGGCTGCTAAGCCTGGTGCAGACACGCTAACAAATCACAAAACCATGAATTCTGATAAGACACTTTTTATAGCATTTATTAACTGTTATATCTTATCTTCAAAAAGTCCGCAAACCCTTGAAAATGCTAAATTTATAGCAAGTAAGTTTGCCCTTAGACTTTCCCTTGTGTTATATCCTTTTCCCTCGTGTTACGAACCCTCATAAGGGCAAAAATAAGGGAAAGAAAAACCTGTAACAAATTATAACACAGAATAAATTAGGCAGAAAGAACTGATTGAAATGCTTTCTAAAATTTCTCCGAAATTTAATCAGAAAAGAAAGGACAGATAAGATATGAAATTCATATATGCAGAATACAATATGTACCACAACAGTGTTGATGTAACCGTCTTTGACGGATATATCCTACGAATTGACTGTAATGTAGCGGAAGATGGATTACGGACTACTCCCGGCTCCCAATGTGCGTTAGATGCACTAGCAATAGATGAGCCGCTTGAATATGCAAGACTCTATCTTGATGGGAATATACAGATGTAGGACGGATTTTGCGGACATTCAAAATAAAAAAGAATATGGAGGTAACAGACAATGGCAAAATCATTATTTGAGGAAATGGGCGGCAGTTACGAACGGCAGGGAGATTATTTGATACCGTGCTTGACTGTACCTATCGAAGAAGAACAGGCAATAGGCATCTGGGGGTAGTGGCATTTAGATTATCTGAAGCAGTACCGCAGGGTTACATACACTAATCTTCTCACGAGCGGCAGACTCAATGCTTATCTTGCAGACATCGACGGGCAGGTACAGGAACGCTTTGAACGGCTCATAGAGGGCATGAAACAGGCACAGGGCATAACAGAACGGCTAAAGGAAGAAAACGCCTTAGAATGGACAGGAAGAATGAATAACATAAGGGCTTGTGCAAGGGAGATTGTGGAACAGGAAATTATTTACGTATAATGGTAATAGCGGCAGAGAGAGATTTCTGCCGCACTGTTTTATGGGAATATCAATAAAATCCTTTTGTATTTTAAAAGAATTGTTGTAAATAGAACTTGTAATATTTCGGAGAACTCCATACAAAATTCAAAATTGAATGATATAATATCATGGTGCGAGGAGGTTCGGATATGAAGAAAAAAATTCTAATTGTCGAAGATGACATTGAAATACAAGATATATTGAAAAATTATTTGACAGATGCGGGATATGAGATACGGATTGCAGCGGACGGCGTAGAGGGCATTTCAAAATTTGATGAGGATATCAGCTTAGTGCTGTTAGATGTTATGTTGCCTAAAATTGATGGTTTTGGTGTATGTGAGGTCATACGCTCTAAGTCACAAGTACCAATTATCATGCTGACAGCCTTAGCAGATGAGGAAAACCAAGTGAGGGGATTTAAGCAGAAAATTGATGATTATGTTCCAAAACCATTTTCACCGCAAATACTGTTATATAAAATTGCCGCTATATTTCGCAGGGGAATGGTAGCAAAAGAAGAAAGGAAAACGATAAAGTATAGAGAGTTATGCATGGATATTGATGGATTTCATTTATGGCATAAGGAGCAGGAAATTATTTTAACGCAGAAAGAATTTGAATTGCTGCGGATTATGCTTGAAAATCAAGGGAAAGTATTTACCAGAAAAATGTTGCTTGACAGGCTTTGGGATGATGACATTTATGTGGAAGAACGTATTGTGGACAGTCATATAAAGAATATCCGTAAAAAACTAGATGTTGATTATATAGAAACAATCAGAGGGGTGGGATACAGGATTGATAAAAGTAATTAAGAAAAAACTATCATTGAAGATTTTTTTCATTACATTTGTATTGTTCGGTTTGGTAAGCGGTGGGACTTTTTTATGTATTTCACAGTTATTGCCAAAAGCATATTCTGATTTGTTAAATGGTAATGTTGATAAAAAAGCAATGCTTCTTGCCGAACAGCTTGCTGACTATGACAAATTATCAGAGTGTGAAGATTTATTGGAAAGGTTTTCGGAGGAAACAAACGCTGTATTCTGGATAGAAGATGTATATGGGAATCAGGTTTATCCGAAAGAGGATTCCGCAAAAACGGAAACATTTGCGGGTGATACGGCAATTACCTTTGTAGATGAAGCTGCGCCAGAGGAGGTACAGGCAGAATTTATCGGAAGTGAAACGAAATTTTATTCTGTTGCTATGAAAAAAGGCGAAGATTATACACTGGCAGTTAAAGTGGATTTATATGCTGTCCATCAAGTTACAGATGTTTTATGGTCAATATTTCCGTATTTTATTTTTATGGCATTTATGATTTCTGTTTTATGCTCTGTTTTATATGCGAAGCATATTACACGCCCTATTGTGGCATTGAGTAAGGCTTCAAAACAAATGGCAGAATTGGATTTTTCTGGCAAGTGTGACGATACCAGAGAGGATGAATTAGGAAGTCTGGCAGAAAACCTTAATTACTTATCAGCCTCTCTTTCTGCCGCAATGAATGAGCTTACATCTGTAAATGAGCAATTACGGACAGATATGGAAAAGGAACAGGAATTGGAGCGTCAAAGGATTGATTTCTTTGCGGCTGCTTCCCATGAAATGAAAACGCCTTTAACAATATTAAAAGGACATCTGAATGGAATGATAAATAATATCAAAGGATACGAAAACCATATTGATTATATGAAACGTTCCCTAAATGTTGTTGATAAAATGGAGACATTAGTAAAAGAACTGTTGTATATTTCACGTTCAGAAAGCAACAAAGGAATTACTGTATATGAAACAGTCGATTTAGCAGAGATATTCCGAGTGCAAATTGCGGACGTGACAGATTTATTTTTAGGAAAAAAACAGTCCTTTGATGTAGAACTTCCCAACTGCATTTTATGTGAAGTAGTATGTTCCCAGATGGAACGAGCCATACAGAATATTATTGTAAATGCAGTACGTTATTCACCAGATGGGGCACAGATTAAGGCGGCTGTATCAGTTTCTCATGACAGCGTACATTGTGAGGTTGAAAATACAGGAATTCATATACCGCATGAAACCTTGCCGCACTTATTTGAAGCATTCTATCGTGTAGACTATTCCCGTAACAGGGGAACAGGAGGAACGGGGTTAGGTCTTTATATTGTAAAAACTATAATGGAAAATCATCATGCAAAATATGGAATCAAAAATACGGAACAAGGGGTAATGTTTTGGTTTGACCTTCCAGCGAAAAACGATACCAATTAGCAACTCCATATAAATTCCATATTGTTTGCAAATAAAATTCAAAACGATTTGTTATATTATAGCTGTCCTTTAAGGGCGGCTATAATTTTTAGAAAGCGAGGAATTGCGTATGAAGAGTAAAAAACTATTATTGACAGGCTTAGGAGGGGCGTTATGCTTGAGTTTTGTAAGTTTTGCATATGCCCAAGGGAAAGCCCCAGATGTGAATTCGACTGCTTCGGATATGAACGCTGCTTGTGAATCAACAGAAGATATTCTTTATCAAGATGTAAGCGGCGGTCAGATTAGTACAGACGGAGAAAATTGGTTATCCCAATCGGATTATGAAAATGATGTTCCAAAGGTAGAATGGTGGACAGCCGAGGAATATGAAAAATGGATTCTTGAAGAAAAAAAAGAACTGGAATCTTTAATTGGGAGCGATGACGGCTGGTATGATGGGCAGGGAATATTTCATGAATGGACACAAGAAAGCGTAGATGCAGCAATCTCTGAATACTACCAGATATTAGAAAACATTAAGAGCGGTACTCTGTATTCTAAAGATTCTGGAGATGATGACAGCTATGCTATGATTCCACCAAGTGATGATGTGGAATGTAGTTATGGGACTGATATCATAAAGGAAGATGGAAAGTCGCTCCATTTGGGTGATTATTCTACAAAAGAGGAATTAGACCAAGCAATTAAGAAAGCTGTTGAAAGCGGACAATTGACGGAGCAGGAAGCTAAGGATGCATATCTGCAATAGGATTTAATTGTAGGCATAAATGTATGTAAATTTCTCAAAAACAGATATATTAGTACAGAGCCGATAAACTTGCGAGAAAAAAGGCATTTCATCGGCTCTGTTTCTTTTCATAAGGTTTTAAGGCAAACGCCCACCAAATAAAAAAAACGGTGTTATGGTGGGCGGTTTTGCTATGCCCGAAAAGACTTAACAAGCACTCTCCAGACCTGTTTTGAAGTTTGGAGGGATTTTTTATGTCCTTTTTTCGGGCGGTCATTCATCTGCTCACACAAAGTAAAGATTATCCATACATAGTACATCAGGGAAAGGCAGGAAGCCAGTTAAAAAAATCCCTGCCAATGCAGCGGGACTTCTCACCATGAAGGTAGAAGTAGAATCTCCATACAACAGAATTAGCATTTCCTATAACCGTAAAGGTCACAGAGCCTTTGCGGTTTTTCTTTTGTCGTTTTTTATCGGAATGTGCCGCAGGGTTGTTTCTGGTGTGCGTTGCCGCTCTCCGCCTCTCCATCTGGATTTTAACATTTCAAAAATTCAGATGGGAGGTACTTACGGTGAAATACGCACCAAGAAAGGTATATATCAAGGAAAGCGGCGGCTATGTGGAACTGTCCTACACGGATTTCTGCCGCCGCAGACAAGCCGACAAGGGATATATGGACAAGCTGTTTATCCCGATTCAAGGCTGTCTGCTTGAAGTCGTGAGGGAGGAATATACAGACTTTTATCGGGACAAAGAACGGTGGCGTTATCTGAAAAAGCTTGACGTGAATCACGGTCTGCTCTCATTAGAGGGATTTACAGACAGCGAGGGTAATGTTCTTGACTTCATTGTTGATGAAGCGATGGATGTTGCGGAAACCGTTGTCAATGCGGTCATGGTGGACAGGCTGAAAGCCGCCCTGCCTTTGTTGTCGGATAGTGAACAGGCATTGATTTATGCCATCTTCTTTGACGGTCTTACCGAGCGTGAGGTTGGATTGCGGTTAGGCTTGACCCAGAGCGTTGTGAACAAACGGAAAGCCAGAATCCTAATGAAATTAAAAGAGATAATGGAAAATTAAAATTCAAGGCGTTCAGCCCCCTTGTTTTTTCCTTTGGGAGAATGAGGGGGCTTTTGCTGCCCTCTCAATCAATTCTGATTGGAGGAACAGGCATGGCATACAACCACGGACGGGAGGAAAGGAAATGGCGTATCTGGAAAGAAGCCGAGGAAAAGCTGCTGCGTGAGTGCGGCGTGGATGAAGCGACCATTGAGCAGATACGCATAGCGGACAGGGCGGACTTCAATTCCAACAGGCGGTTTTACCGATGGGCAAGTGATTTCGGGGAATACCTTGAGGGCATGGCAGACAGGGAGCGGCAGGCGGAGGTGAACACGGTTGCGGAGTTACTGGACGAGATTGAGAGCGAAAATCTCTATCAAGTATTAGTCACGGTGGACGGGCGTACCTTGAAAATCGTCCTGCTGAAAATGCAGGGGTATTCCACAAAGGAGATTGCCCCTCTTGTGCATTTGACGACTGGTGCTATCTATGCGAGGTTAGACCATCTGCGTAAGAAGCTGCGGAAAATTTTATAAGTGTCTAATACATCCCATTATCCTGCGGGCTACTGAGTGGGGAGTGGAATCTCCCCGCTTATTTTTTTGCAGGAGGAGAACGGGATGGCATATAAGGCTAAGGCGTACACGCTTCGGGAGGAATCCACGGAAAGCGGCACAAGGTATTTTATCAGCTTCAAGGACGGACAGGGGAAACACCACGAACTGGAAGTGTCGGGGCAGTTATTCTTTGAATTTCAGCAGATGGAACGCAGGAACAGGAATCTTCGCCAATGGGACGAGCGGCACAGGGAGTTTAACGAGGTATGGGACGAAACCCTTTACAGGCGGGCGTTGCGTGTGCCTAAGAGCCTTGATGAACGCATGGTTGAGCAAGAACGGAATGAAACGCTCCATAAGGTGGTTGGAAGCCTGCCAGAGATACAAAGGCGGCGTTTCCTGCTCTACTACGAGTACGAATTTAATTTTTACCAAATCGCCGCTATGGAGCATTGCACCGCTTCCGCAGTACAGAAATCCGTTGCCATTGCAAAGGGGAAAGTAAAAGCGGAAATGAGGAAGTATCTCCAACCGTGACCGACACCGTCCGAAAAAGGAATCTGCTCTTTATTTGCGTGGGATTGGCGGCATTACATACTCTCACTTTTTCTTCGTGGGAGTAAATCTATTTTAAGGAGGTCAACGCCTATGTGCAACAAAAACAAAGACACCGCCCGAAAGGAGGAAAGCCATGCAGAAGTTACAGACAGTCAACGCCGAAACGCTCCTTTATGAACCGCTTGAGAAGCCGTCCTTTGTGGTGGACAGCCTTATTCCCACAGGATTGTCGCTGTTCTGCGGCTCACAGAAGATAGGCAAGAGCTGGCTCATGCTGAAGCTATGTTTATGCGTGTCGCAGGGACTTCCCTTGTGGGATATGCCGACAATGGAGGGCGACGTGCTTTACCTCTGCCTTGAGGACACGTTCTGCCGCATACAGGACAGGCTGTTCCGATTGACGGACGAAGCAAGCGGGCGGCTCCACTTTGCCGTGGCAAGCTGCAAGCTGTCAGACGGTCTTATCGTGCAGTTGGAAGATTATCTGAAAGACCATCCAGACAGCAGGCTCATTGTGATTGATACCTTGCAGAAAGTCCGAACCGCATCTAAAGACAACGCCTATGCAAGCGACTATGGGGACATCTCCCTAATCAAAGATTTTGCCGACAGGCACTCTCTGGCGGTCATTGTCGTACACCACATCCGAAAGCAGAACGACAGCGACGTGTTCAACAAGGTGTCTGGGACGACAGGCTTAACGGGGAGTGCGGATGCTACCTTTGTTCTGGAAAAGGAGAAACGGGCATCTGACACCGCCAAGCTGTATGTGACGGGCAGGGACACGCCTTATCAGGAATACACGCTCCGTTTCCGTGATTGCAGTTGGGAACTGGTGGAGAGGAAAACACAGGAGCAGCTTGCAAAAGAAACGATACCAGATGTCCTTTTTCGGTTAGTGGATTTTATGAGGGATAAGGAAGAATGGACAGGCACAGCTACGGAACTGTTGGACGCTCTGGGCGAAACGGAAACGGCGGCAAACGTCTTGACAAAGTGGATGAACGAATACCGTCTTGACTTTCTCCAAGAGAACCATATCCGCTATGATTTCAGCCGCAGGAACAGCGGACGGATGATTTTGCTTGCAAGGCGGGAGGAAACAGACGGTGACGGTCATGACGATGATGACGGTGTTTCTGGGATACCCCCTGCCGCCGTCACCGATATGTAAGCCTATGTGAAATTGGCGGCTCTGCCCCATGTGTGACGGTCATGACGGTTATGACGGTGTTTTTGGGATACCCCCTGCCGCTATCACCGTCATGCGGAAAATGATGCAGAATCGGCGGCTCTGCCCTGCGGGTGACAGTTGGTGACGGCTGTGACGGTTATTTTAGGATACCCCGCAACTGTCGCCCTTCGGGAGAACACCCCGCAAACGCAGTATGCAGGCGTGGGATTTACCCGCTCTTCTCGGCGTGTAAAACCACCCCTGCGGTCAGAAAAATCGAAAGATTTTTCCGACCTGCGTTTACAGGGTGTAACACACTACACTTTGCCCTGCAAAGCCGTGTGCCAGACGTTCCCTCTGGACTCCCTTAAGGCAGGGCTGTCGCCCTGCTATCCTACGCTTTACGCTTCGGATAAAAGAATGGCGGCATGACGGTGACATCTCTTGCGAGGGGGTATCTCAAAAACACCGTCATCATCGACATGACCGTCATGCAGGGGATAAGGATGACAGTTGCGGCAGTCGGCAGGGGGTATCCCAAAACTGCTGTCACCGCCGTCACCGCTGTCACCCAAAGAGCAGTTTACCCGCCGAAGAAAGCCTGCAAATAAAAAGTCAAGCCCCAAATAGGGAAAATAGAAAAGGGAAAGAAAGGAAGTGAGATTGAGAAAAGGACACAACGAAAAGACCACCGCCGAAAAGCAGTAGTCATGGAAGGACAGATATTGCCGTCAGTCCATCAAAGGTTCGTTCCAAAGTCCCTTTTCCTTGAGACAATCCCGAACCTTACCGTAATAGATACGCAGGAACTTAGTACCCCCGGCGGTCATGTAAACGTAGAAAGGCTTTCCTTCAGAGCGTTTCTTGTCCAGGAACTGGTAAACAGGGTCGTCCTCAGGCTTCAGCTGAAGCAAAATTGACATGATGATAAAAAGAGTCTTGCGCAGATGAGGTGAGCCGCGTTTGCTGGTCCTGCCGGTGTTGGAAGTTTTTGAGCCGGAGTCGTTCCTGCCCGGGTCCGTACCGGCAAAGGCCACCAGGGACTTCTGGTGGGCAAAGCGGCGTAGATCGCCGATCTCCGCCATGAGCTGGGGACCCATAGAAGGCCCCACGCCGGTCATTGCCATAACGGTCTCGTATTCAGGAAGCTGGGCGGCCAGGCGGTTCATTTCGGCGCGGAAGACCTCAGCCGTGTGGGAGATTGTGTTAAGCTGCGTTATGGCCTCTTTTACCAGTAACTTGGTGGTCTCCGACTTGGGGACCAGAGGAAACAGCGACTTGGCGTTTTCATGGATTTCAGCGGCCTTTGCAGCGCTGAAATTGTAACCGCGGCGCTTGCACCATTTTTGGTAACGCTCGGTAAAAGCACTCTGGCTGAGCTTTGCAACGCAGTCCACATGCCAGAAAGTGTCTGCGAAATCCACCCACTTCTGGGTGCCATCTGAGCGTACAGGGCTGCTGAACAGGGAACGAACGCCCGGATAGGATTGCTCCAACAGGGCAATCAGGTTGTTGGAACAGGCCGTGCGGTTCTTGCTGGCCAGTTGGAACTGGCGGTTCAATGTTTTCAGTTGATAGCGAATTGTGTCCATAGGAGTATATTGGCGCAATTCTTCCCAGTTGTCAAGGGTATACCTGGCAATTTTCTTAGCGTCAGCCTTGTCAGTCTTGACGCTGCGCAGTGAATTGCCGCCGTATTCCCTGATGAGCAGCGGATTGACTGCCGAGACCCACAGGCCGTGTTCATACAGCACATTGGCGATACACTCGTAATAATTGCCGGTGTGCTCCATGACGACCTTAACTTCACCGTCCAGAACGCTCAGTTTCTCCAGGAGATTAGCAAATCCCTGAGAATTATGCGTCACATTGAACGGACGGATCACGATATCCGTTTTTGACCGGAGCACCGCTACGGTGCTCCATCCGCATGAAACATCCACTCCCACAGCATACATTTTGAAATCCTCCCGATACCTTGCTTACAACGGCAACCCATCCTTTTTCTCATCACCGATTCAATCTGTTTGCTGACCCGAGTGGCCCGTGTAGGCGCTCCACCTGCACAAATCGAACGCTGCGAACGGAAGGATGGCTGGCGGACTTTCTTACGAGCGCTTGGCTCTTGGAGATGTACGCCAGACCATTGCTCTTCCATTCTAACAGCTTTGGCATGAGATGTCCCTCGCCTGTGGCTGGCTGCCACTTTCATGGGGCAAATTTATTGTAACAGGAAGATGATGAATTATGCCCTATGCAATCCTGCGTTTCCAGAAACGCAAAGCGGGCGGCGTTGCGGCTTGCGAACGCCACAACGAGCGGAAGAAAGAAGCCTATAAGAGCAACCCAGACATCGACATGGAACGCTCTAAAAACAACTACCACCTTGTGCCGCCGCCACGCTACACCTACAAGAAAGAGATTAACCGAAAGGTAGCCGAAGCGGGGTGCAGGACGAGGAAAGACAGCGTGATGATGGTGGAAACGCTCATCACGGCTTCGCCAGAATTTATGAACCAGTTGCCGCCAGAGGAACAGAAAGCGTATTTTACGATGGCTTTAGACTTCATTTCAGAACGTGTCGGGGAGAAAAATATCCTCTCCGCAGTCGTCCACATGGACGAGAAAACGCCGCACATGCACTTATGCTTCGTGCCGATTACGCCAGACAACAAGCTGTCAGCCAAAACGATTTTAGGCAACCAGAAATCATTATCCGAGTGGCAGACCGCCTACCATGAGCGGATGTCCTCACGGTGGAATCAGCTTGAAAGAGGTCAGTCGTCAATGGAAACCAAGCGGAAACACATCCCCACATGGCTGTTTAAGGTGGCTACCCGACTGGATAAGCAGTATGAAGAAATCGTGTCTGCCCTCTCCGACATCAACGCCTTTAACGCAGGGAAAAAGCGTGACAAGGCTCTGGAACTGGTTGCTGCATGGCTTCCAGACGTGGAGAAATTCTCTAAAGAAATCGGGAAACAGCAGGCGTATATCGACAGTTTGAAAGAGAGAATCGGGCAGGAATCCGACTATGCGGGGCGTATGCGTGATGAAAAGTACGAGCAGGAATTAAAGGTGCAGAAAGCGAACCAGAGGATATTTGAATTGCAGAGAACCAACGAGCAGATGGGGCGGCTGCTCTCCAAAATCCCGCTAGAGGTATTAGAAGAATTACAGAGAACAGGCAGAAATAAACCAAGAGAAAGGTAGAAAGTGAATGAAGAAACAGGATTTTAAGGTGTTAAAGACAAAGGATTTATACCCATTCCCAGACAATCCGTTCCATGTGGCGGAGGACGAAATGCTGTCAGAATTAGCGGAAAGCATCAAGGAATTTGGCGTTGTCACGCCGATAATCACACGCCCGAAAGAGGACGGGAACGGTTACGAAGTGATTGCGGGGCAGCGGCGTGTCCGTGCATCCGAGCTTGCAGGAATAAACACAATCCCCGCTTTTGTCCTGCCCTTAGACCGTGACCGAGCCATCATCACGCTTGTAGACAGCAATTTACAGCGTGAAAATATCCTGCCGAGCGAGCGGGCGTTTGCCTACAAGATGAAATCCGAAGCCATGAAGCGGCAGGGATTCCGCACGGACTTAACCTCGTCACAGGTTGGGACGAAGTTACGGACGGATGACAAGGTGGCACAGGGCTTTGGCGTGGGCAGGATGACCGTGCAGCGTTTTATCCGCTTGACGGAACTGATACCGCCGATTTTACAGATGGTGGACGAGGGGAGAATCGCCCTCACGCCTGCGGTGGAACTGTCCTTTTTGAAGAAAGACGAGCAGGAAAATTTATTCGCCACGATGGAGAGCGAGGAGGCAACGCCCTCGCTCTCACAGGCACAACGCATGAAAACCATGAGCCAGAGCGGGCGGCTTGACATGGATATGATATTTTCCATTATGACCGAGGAAAAGGGCAACCAGAAAGAAACCGTGAAAATCGGCATGGAGAAGTTAAAGAAATACTTCCCGAAAGGCACAACGCCGAAGCAGATGGCGGACACCATCATCAAACTTTTGGAGCGTGAATTGCAGAGGAAACGGAACAGGGAGAGCCGCTAATCTTCTCTTTTCGGGAAGTAAATGCAGGACATTGGAGCAAAAGAAAGACAGATTTTTAAGGAAAACGAGGTATGGGGAATGAAAGAAATCCAGTATGAAATCGTAAAGGAAATCGCCGAACTGTCTAAGGGTGACAGCGGCTACACAAAGGAAATCAACCTTATCTCATGGAACGGGAAAGAGCCGAAGTATGACATCCGCAGCTTTTCCCCGAACCGTGGGAAGTGTGGCAAGGGTATCACGTTAAACGCTGATGAAGCGGCGGCACTCCTTGAAGCGTTGCAGAAAGAATTGAACAGCGGGGATTGATTGTATTTGACTGGCAGGGGGAGGGCGTTTTTATACGCTCCCCTGCCCTGTCTGGAAAGGAAGATTTAAGTATGGGCGAGGATAAGAAAGCGAATAAAAAGAGAAAGCGTATTGTGGTAAAAGCACCAGTGCAGATGGTAATCAGCCGTGAATATGTCGGCACACAGACCATTTCAGAAGCATTTATCCCGATTATCTCCGAGGATATTCGGAGGAAGATTGCTGAGGGCGACACCTTCGACAATGAGGGGTTATCCGCTTAGAATGTACGCAACGGAACATGAAAACAGTTAGGGCAGATACGGAGGTTTTACAGTATGGCAGGAACAAGAACGGAGAATAAGGTTTATGAAGTCGGCATGTACTG
>JAMPAW010000105.1 GCA_023666975.1 Clostridium sp. | reverse complement strand
GCATGGTGAGAGTTCCCTGAAGAGCACGCAAATAAACGATACGGAACGCAGGGCATAAGTTTCTCTGAAAGCCGTAGGTTACGAGCAGAGGCAGAGACATTTTGGTTTCGGACAATTTGCAAACAGAAAAACCAAGCAGATATTTCTCATGGCAGGCAGATTAACATGATGAGGCAGAGCGCAGAAATTTATTATTCAGGATCATGGCGATAAAAAATATTAAGCGATTGCCCTATAAAGTGACTGCTTTATCTATACAATACGGGAAAAGCGTGTTATAATATCAGTTCGGGTCAACACCCGCAGGAAAGGAAGGTATACGTATGATTAAGGCTGGTATCATCGGCTCTACCGGTTATGCAGGTCAGGAGCTGGTCAGATTATTGTTGGGACATAAAGAAACGGAAATTGTATGGTATGGCTCAAGAAGCTATATTGATAAAAATTATCATGAAGTGTTTGGCAATATGTTTGAAATCGTGGACGCAAAATGTATGGACGATAATATGTCTGAGCTTGCAGCGGTGGCAGATGTGGTTTTTACCGCAACACCGCAGGGTTTTTGTGCCTCCATGGTAAACGAGGATATTTTACGGAAAACGAGGATTATTGACTTGAGTGCGGATTTTCGGATAAAAGATGTATCCGTTTATGAGAAGTGGTACGGAATCCAGCACAAGGCACCTGAGTTCATCGAGGAGGCCGTTTACGGTCTGTGTGAGATTAACCGGGAAGACATTAAGGGAAAACGGCTGATTGCCAATCCGGGCTGCTATACGACCTGTTCCATTTTGTCCCTGTATCCTCTGGTAAAGGAGGGCATGATTAAGACGGACAGTATCATCATCGACGCTAAGTCCGGCACCTCCGGTGCGGGAAGAGGAGCAAAGGTGAACAATCTCTATTGTGAGGTCAACGAGAACATCAAAGCATACGGCGTTACTACCCATAGGCATACGCCGGAGATTGAGGAGCAGCTTGGGTACGCCTGTGGCAGAAAGATTGTCCTCAACTTTACGCCGCACCTTGTGCCGATGAACAGAGGGATTCTGGTAACGGCATATGCGGATATGGCGGGAAGCTTCAGTGAAGATGAAGTAAGGGCGGCCTACGGCAAATACTATGCCGACGAACAGTTTATCCGGGTGTTGGGGAAAGATATTCCGCCGGAAACCAGATGGGTAGAGGGAAGCAATTATGTGGATGTCAATTTTAAGATAGACGAACGTACCGGACGTATCATCGTCATGGGTGCGCTGGACAATCTGGTAAGAGGAGCAGCCGGTCAGGCCGTGCAGAATATGAACCTGATGTTTGGACTTCCGGAAAACATGGGAATTTCCATGCCTCCGCTGTTTCCGTAAAAGTGGATATGTCGATATTGTACAACGAAAAACATGAGTTTTGCAATTACCGAACAGAGAATATAAAGAGAGGGAATCAATATGGTGAATAAGAGCAGTAATATGGAGCAGATTATCGTCAAGGCGCAGACCTTGATCGAGGCACTTCCATACATACAGAAATTTAACGGCAAAAAGATTGTCGTAAAGTACGGCGGCAGTGCAATGCTGGACGAGGATTTGAAATACAATGTGATTAAAGATGTCGCTTTACTGAAGCTGGTGGGCTTAAAGCCGATTATTGTACACGGCGGGGGAAAGGAAATCAGCAAGTGGGTAAAAATGATCGGAAAGGAACCGGAGTTCATCAACGGACTCCGGGTTACGGATACCGAAACGATGGAGATTGCCGAGATGGTGCTCTCCAAGGTCAATAAGGGTCTGGTGCAGATGATGCAGAAGCTGGGATTGAACGCCGTGGGAATCAGCGGCAAGGATGCGGGACTGATTACCGTGGCCAAAAAATTTCCGGGCGGCAAGGATATCGGTTATGTCGGTGAGGTGAAAGAGGTAGACAGCAAAATTTTGGACACACTGATTGACAATGATTTCATTCCGGTTATTGCGCCAATCGGCTCGTCAGATGATTTTGAGAGCTACAATATTAACGCTGATGATGCGGCCTGTGCGGTGGCGAAGGCGGTTCAGGCGGAAAAACTGGTTTTTCTGACCGATATTGAGGGAATTTATCTTGACCCGAATGACAAGGATACGTTGATTTCCGAGATGGATATCAACGAAGCAAAATCCTTTATTGACAAAGGTATTGTCGGCGGTGGAATGCTTCCGAAACTGACGAACTGCATTGATGCGATTGAGAACGGGGTAGCAAGGGTCCATGTGCTGGACGGCCGTGTTGAACATTGCCTGCTGTTGGAGTTCTTTACAGAAAAGGGTATCGGAACGGCGATCTTAAAAGAACCGCTGTTTTAAGAGCGGGCTGGTGATTGCAAGACCGCACTGTGGCCTGTGACTTTAGTATGGCGATGACGGAAGAGGAATGGGAATAGAGCATGAAAAAAATATTTTACGGTTTGATGATTGGTATATTGATGACAGGGCTGTTGTCCGGATGTGGGCAGTCCCCACAGGAAGAGGTCAATGAGGTACAGGAAGCGGTCAGCTATACCGGGCTTATGGAGAAATGGAAGCAGAGTGCAGCGGCGGATAATCTGACGTGCTGGTATACGAGTGATACGGATAAAGGATTGCTGGAAGCGGCAGCCGAAGCGTTTCATGCAGAGTACGGAATCCGTGTCGATCTCGTCTACTATGACGGTGTCAGCCTGTTTAATGACATGAATCAGGCTAACCAGCAGGGAACGGGACCGGAGGTGTACTTAATAGGAAACGACCAGCTTGAACTGGCAAAAACAAGCGGCATGGCCGAGGAGAATACATGGCTGGACGAGGCTTTCTGGACGGAAAATTATCCTGCGGCAGCTAAGAATGCGGTTACTTACCAGAATAAACAGTTTGGTTATCCGGTTTACTTTGACACATATTGCCTTGTCTATGATGCAAATCTTTTGGAGAATGCGCCAGCCTCCATTGACGATATTCTGGCCTTTTTAGATGAATATGAAGATACCGGCTCGACCAAAGCGGTATTCCGGTGGGATGTGGCAGACCCGTATATCAACAGTATGTTTATTTCTTCGTATGCCAATCTTTTTGGAGAAAACGGAGACAACAGTCAGGAATTTAAGGTAAATGATGAACAATCAGTGGCCGCCATGGAATATTTTCAGTCGTTAAGCGAATATTTATGGATGGATAAGAGCAATATATCGCATGATACGGTCATGAACCGCATTAAAGACGGTACACTGGTTCTGGGATTGTGTAAATCCGATATTCTTCCTGCGCTGTATGAGATGGCGGCAAACGAGAAGACCGGCGGGGAAACGGCAGAGAATGAAAACGGAGAGGAAGGGAATGAGGAGGAAGGAAACGGGGAAGAGACGGAGGCGACAGCTTATCGGATTTCTTATGTTCCAAGCCTTACGGCAGAGCTCTCCTCTACCAGTTTTTCCACGACATACAGCGCATTTGTCAATCCGTATGGCAAGGATACTGCACTCGGAAATATGTTTGCGCTTTTCTTAAGCTATGAAAATGCGGGAAATCAGTTCGCCGGAAACGGCAAACTTCCGGTGATTAACCAGAAAGAGAATTTTGATGATATGCAGTCCGTAATATATGCGCAATACCTGAATTCCAAACCTGTGCCGAAAGTCATGGTGTTAGGAGATTATCTGACGGAGAGTGCAATTGTCTTTGACGCCATATGGGGCGGCAGTGACGCACGTGAACAGATGAATGCTTTGCAGAGCAAAATAGAAGCAAAGATTAAAGAGTAAAATAAATAAAAGCTTCACATACTATTTCCGGGAAACAAAAACGTTTTCCAAATCTAAGGTAAATGCCAGGAGGGAATATCGTATGTGGGGCTTTTTGATTGCCTGTCTGTCAGGAGCTTTAATGAGTGTACAGGGAGTGTTTAACACGGGAGTGACAAAGGAAACGGGCCAATGGCTGACGAACAGCTTCGTGCAGCTGACGGCATTTATTGTATGTGCGGGCTTTTATCTCTTTCGGGAAATGGGAAAAGTGCCTGTAGGCAGCCTGTTCAAGATTGACCATAAATATATGCTGTTAGGCGGTGTGATGGGAGCGTTTATTACAATGACGGTGATTCAGAGTATGTCTTCCTTAGGACCGGCGCAGGCAATTCTCGCCATTGTCATCACGCAGGTGCTGGTGGGCTATCTGATTGAGCTGTTTGGTCTGTTTGGCGTGGATAAGGCGCAGTTTTCCGTGTTGAAGCTGGTGGGAATCATGGTGGCCATTGCAGGTCTGGTGATGTTTAAGTGGGAGACTTAATGAGCACCGTTAGTGGATACAAAAGCGCAAAAAAACGATAAAAAAATTAAGAAAGAAATAAGAAAGAATAAGAAAAAAATGGTTGTAAATTGTTCATTTTTTAGGTATGATGATTCTGTATCTTAATTTTATATCATTTTATCTTTGTATACTCCGTTTGGATATCTGTTTCGGTAATTTATTCAAAAAGGAGTGTGAAAAATGAACAAATACATATGGCTGTTTTTGATGCTGGAAGTGATTTTCCTGACCGGCTGCGGACAGGAAGATGAGTGGGTGACGGCGGTCCCAAGTGGGGACGAACGGATAGAAGACGCGGCTGTGGCTGTACCGGAGGAGGATTCCTCTAACGGACAGCAGCCAGAGGAGGAAGCTTCTTCGGAGATTTATGTTTATGTCTGCGGGCATGTGGTAAGTCCGGGAGTATATCGGTTAGAAGCGCAGGCGCGAGTCTGTGATGCGCTGGAGTTGGCCGGCGGAGTTTCGGAGGACGGCAATCCGGAGGCGTTAAATCAGGCGGAACCAATGGTGGACGGTCAGACGATATATGTGCCGGGAACGGACGAACAGGCAGTGCAAATACAGGAGACTGCTGACGACGGACTGGTGGATATCAATACCGCAGACCGGGAAAAGCTGATGACACTGCCGGGAATCGGAGAATCAAAGGCAGATGTGATTATCCGGTACAGGGAAGAGCACGGTTCGTTTCAGGCAGTGGAAGAGTTAATGGAGATACCGGGCATCAAGGAAGGCGTATTTAATAAAATGAAAGAATACATCAAATGTAAATAGTATAATGACAGTCGGGGTATTGACTGTTTGTGAATAGAGGAGTGCCGGGATGAAAAAAGTATTAGTAGTGGATGATGAAAAATTAATTGTAAAAGGAATACGGTTTTCGCTGGAGCAGGATGAAATGCAGGTTACTGCTGCCTATGACGGTGAGGAGGCTTTGGAGCTGGCAAGGAATAATGATTTTGATATTATTCTTCTGGATGTCATGCTTCCGGGATTGTCAGGATTTGAAGTGTGTCAGGCAATCCGCGAATTTTCCGATGTACCGATTATCATGCTGACTGCCAAGGGCGATGACATGGATAAGATTTTGGGACTGGAATATGGTGCGGACGACTATATCACTAAGCCGTTTAATATTTTGGAGGTCAAGGCGAGAATTAAGGCAATCATCAGAAGGAATCAGAAGAAGGAGACGGCAGAGCCCAAAGCAAATCTTCTGGTGGAAGATGACCTTACGATTGATGTGGAAAGCCGCCGTGTGACCATCGCAGGAAAAGACATTAACCTGACCGCGAAGGAATTTAACATTTTGACACTACTGCTTTTTCATCCCAATAAAGTATACTCAAGAGATGATTTGCTAAAAGCGGTTTGGGGCAGTGATGCACTTGGAGACGGGCGTACTGTGGATGTGCATGTCAGGAGATTGAGAGAAAAGATTGAGTCCAATCCGGGTGACCCGAAATATATTCAGACAAAGTGGGGTGTGGGCTATTACTTCAGAAAATAAAAAACAGACGAATCCATTCCGCAGTCTGAAGGTTTTGGTTTTTTTGTCATTTTATCTTTTATTTCTGGTTATTGTGCTGATTTTCAATATGATGCTGCAACGCTCCTACAACGAGAAAGCGGTAGAGGAGAAGCTTTTGCTGCTGCAGAATCAGTGTACGATTATGGGGAATCAGATTCTGGTAAACCAGTTTATCATTGAGTCCATGCAGGATAACCTGAATGTGGAAATCGACCAGCTGGCGAATGTGTGGGAGGGTCGTATTCTTGTGGTAGATTCCAATTATCGGATTGTCAAAGATACCTATACCATTGATCAGGGAAGTTATATCGTATATGACGAAGTCGTGCGGATTATGCGCGGCGAGAAGGATAAAAATATCCGCATGGCAGATGATTATGCGGAGATTGTCATGCCGATTGTCAATTCGGACAAGGTAGTAAACGGAGCAATGATTGCGACGGTATCGCTTAAGGATATTGCGGATACCAATGCTTATATTGCCCAGCGGGCGGATTTGCTCGTCGTACTGTTTTCACTGATGGCATTGGTGGCGGCGTATATGATCAGCAATATCAGTGTCCGGGATATTAAGAAGCTGGATGCCCAGATTGCGGGCTTGAATGAGGGACAGCTTGAGAACCTGAATATCGGGAGCAGCAAGAACGAACTTGCCAAGCTGACGGATTCTTTTAATATGCTGGTTGACCGGATGCGGGTGTCGGAGGAGTCAAGACAGGAATTTGTGTCAAATGTATCGCATGAACTGAAAACACCGATAACCTCGATGAAGGTATTGGCGGACTCTCTGCTGGCGCAGGAGGACGTACCCAATGAGATGTACCGGGAATTTATGGCAGACATGGTGGAGGAAATTGATCGTGAAAGTAAGATTATCAATGACCTTCTGACTTTGGTAAAAATGGATAAGAAGGCGGCGGAGCTGAATGTGAAGCCGGTCAATATCAATGCGCTGCTGGAGCTTTTGCTCAAGCGGATTAAGCCGCTGGCGGCAAAGAGAAATATTGAATTGGTGTTTGAGAGTTTCCGTGAGGTGATCGGTGAGGTTGACGAGGTAAAACTGTCTCTGGCGTTTTCCAATCTGATTGAAAATGCAGTGAAATATAACAATGACGGAGGCAATGTACACGTTTCGCTGAATGCCGACCATAAGTTTTTTTATGTCAAGGTGCAGGACGACGGGGTAGGCATTCCGGAGGAATGCCAGACGCAGGTGTTTGAGCGTTTTTACCGCGTGGATAAGGCAAGAAGCAGAGAAACCGGAGGAACGGGATTAGGGCTGGCGATTACGCGTAATGCAATTTTGATGCATAAGGGAGCGATTAAACTTTATTCCGAGCCGGGCGAGGGGACTACGTTTACGGTAAGGATTCCGTTGAAATATGTGAGCTGATAGAGGATGACCGGTTATGATGATAAAGAATGGCATGAGAAAAAGAATTTGTTTGCTGTGGCTGGGATTCATGGCAGTGCTGCTTTTATCCTGCACAAAGGAGGAAGAGCAGACCGAAGAGGTACAGGCACTGGGACCGAATGATATCTATGTGTACTGTGTGAATCCGGACAAGACAGATGTCGTTCCGGTAGTGTATAACGTGAAGCGGAGTGATGATCTGCTGGAGAATGTGACAGGCATCATTCAGTATTTGGCAGACGTGGAGGCCACGGCAGAATACCAGACACCGATTCCGGAGGGAATTACCTATTTGGGTAGTGCGCCGGGAGCAAGACGTGACAATATCGAGATTTCCTTCAGCGTCTTGTATGACTCGGTTAATGCGGACTCGCTTTTGTTTTTTAAGGGCTGTCTGGTACAGTCGCTGTTGCAGCTTGAGGGTGTGGATTCCGTCACGATTATGCTGACGGACGTTGCAAATGCAGATGCGGATATGGCCACGGTTTCCGAAAATTTTGACAGGGATTCGTTTATGATGTCCTTTGACGATGACAGCGGATATCTGCAAAAGGGTAATATTATTCTCTATTTTGCCAATGAGACTGGCGAGGCGTTGAAAGAATACAGTAAAACCGTTGAGATTTCCAATACAACTTCACTGGCGAGGCTGGTCGTGGAATCCCTGATTGAGGGCCCGTCACGTGACGGATATCGGGCGACGGTTGCCGAGACGGTCACGATACGCAACCTGTCGGTGAAAGACGGCATTTGCTATGTGGATTTAAGTGAGGAGTTTTATGATACCAATAACCCGTTGAAAAATGATATCATTGTATATTCCGTGGTGAATTCTCTGGCCAGTCTTCCGACGGTGTCCAAGGTACAGTTTTTAAACAGCGGGGAAAAACAGCAGTTTTTCCGGGAGTCTATGCCTTTTGACGGTATCTTTGAACGGAATCTGGATTTAATTGAACAGGAGATACCGACGGCGGAACCGGAGAGCACGGAGGAAGAGGAGGTTCACGAAGAATAATTGAAGAGACCTATGCTATATTGGGTTAGCATGTTCGTACTTGGGGAATTGTTAAACAGAGTGCTGCCGACAGCGGCGATAGGTTTACTCGCAGGAATAGGATTTGTTGTTTTATATGGAAAACGCAGGCTTTGGGCGGCAGGGATGCTGTTTTTGGCGCTGGGTGCTTTTTGTATGCAGAATTTGCAGCAAAAAATCGGGTATTTCAACTTGCCGGAAGGGACGGAGGTGTCTTTTTGCGGCACGGTAACCGGAGTGGAGGAAACGGATTACGGTTATCGGTACAGGGTGCGTATCAGGGAGGTACAGGCCGCAGGGAAAGTGCGGAAGAAGTATCGCAACAAAATAGAAATCGAGACGGACGAGACACTTGAACCGGGTGACAGGGTTTGGGGGCAGGGGAGCGCAGATCCCTTTTCCGTGGCTTCCAATCCCGGAGCATATGACGAGAAAAGCTACCAGTACGGGGAGGGTATTTTTTTACGGCTAAACGACGTGGAGATTGACCGCCGGCAGTCTTCGCCTTTCCGCCTGCCTCAATATCTTGATTGCGTGAAAGGGCGTCTGTATCAGGTGTATCAGGGCGTGTTTGAGGAGCCGCAGTCGGGACTGGCATGTGCAATGGTTCTGGGGGATAAGGCAGACCTTGACCGGGATATCAAGGAATTGTATCAGCGCAATGGGATTGCACACCTGATTGCGATATCCGGTCTGCATATCGCGATGATAGGGGGAACGCTCTATCATTTACTCCGAAAGCTGTTGGGCGGTTATGGGCTTCCGGGCGTGGCGGGCATGGCGTTTATTGTTCTGTATGGTATGATGACCGGCTTATCCGGTGCAACCCTGCGGGCTGTGATTATGCTGTCCGTCTCCATTGGAGCCGATATCAGCGGTCGGAGGTATGACGGAATGACGTCCATGGCACTGGCGTTATTTGTCATGCTGCTCCATAATCCGTATCAGCTGGCCCAGGCAGGATTTCTGCTCTCCTTTGGTGCAGTATTGGCAATCGTGGCGGTAAATCCGGTCTGGAAAAAACTGTGGCCGGATTGTCCGAAATATCTGGAGGGGCTGCTCGTCAGTGCCAGTGTCCAGCTTGTGCTGACACCGGTAATGCTGTATTTCTTCTATGAGATTCCGCTTTACGGCGTGTGGCTCAATATTGTCGTGGTACCGGTGATGAGCGTACTTTTGGCACTGCTCATCATCTGCGGAATTGTGGGGCTTGTCTGGCCGGCGGCAGCTTTATTGCCCGCCATTCCGGCAAAATGGATTTTGCTGTTGTATGAGGGAATCTGCAGGGGGAGTGAAAGACTTCCCTGCCATACGCTGTGTACCGGCCGTCCGGGTACGGGGTGGATAATCGGTTACTATGGTGTCTTGATTCTTTTTCTGGCAGCGGCATATCGGAAGGATTTCGGTAAGAGCCGGATAATCGTGGCTGCCGGCAGCCTGTATGCCGTGCTGTTCCTGCTTTTTTTGCTGCCGGGCAATCTCAGTATATGTGTTTTTGATGTCGGGCAGGGCGACGGCATATATATCCGCACTCCGGGAAAACACCATATTTTAATGGACGGGGGAAGCAGTTCCCGGCAGAAGGTGGGAAAATATGTGTTAAAGAGCGGAGTGAAATATTACGGTGCGGGCACACTGGATTATGTGTTTATTTCCCATAGTGATATGGACCATTACAGCGGCATTGCGGAGCTTTTGGAGGACAGCACAGTGGAGGTGAAAAATATAGTGCTGCCGGCAATTTCCAATCCGGATTCTGCGTACCGGGAATTGGAGAGGAAAGCGCAGATAAAAGGCTGTCACATTTATTATATGAAACAGGGGGACCGCCTTCAAATCGACCGGGTCTGTTTTCAATGCCTGCACCCGCAGGAAGCGTCATATGAGGACAAAAATACCGGCAGCCTGGTCATTAAGCTGACCTACGGCGATTTTGATATGCTTTTTACCGGGGATATGGACAGCATTGCCGAACGCAGCATTTTGGAGAAATACCGGAATGAAGTACAGGGCTGCATTGAGGTATTGAAGGTGGCACATCACGGTTCGGCAACGTCGTCGGGTGAAGAATTTCTACAGGCGGTAAGGCCGGAAACGGCCTGCATATCGGCAGGGGAAAACAATCGTTACGGGCATCCGTCACCGGAGGTGGTGGAGCGGCTTTTGCGAAGCTGCCAAAGGATTTGTTTGACAAAAGACTGCGGAGCGATTACCATAGAAACAGATGGAACGAAATATCGTGCGAAACCGTTTTTTGACCGGTGATGGACACGAACAATTCGATTTGGGAGAGAGAGATGGCAAAGAAGAAAGTCACGACAGATGTCAGCATGAAAGAAATCAGCCGGCAGATTGAAAGCAATGAGATGAAACAGTTTTATCTTCTTTCGGGAAGTGAAGATTATCTGAAGCTTCAGTACCGCGATAAGCTGGTAAAAGCATTGGCGGACCTGGAGGATAATATGAATTACAATTATTTTGAGGGAAACCATATCGACTTGCAGGAGGTACTCGATTTGGGGGAAACGCTTCCCTTTTTTGCAGAAAACCGGGTGATTGTATGGGAAAACTCCGGTTTGTTCAAGAAGGCGCAGGACAATCTTACGGACAGGCTGGAGAAGCTTCCGGATTCTACCTATATTATTTTTGTCGAGAAAGATTTGGACGGGCGTAACCGCCTGTATAAATGGATTGGCGAAAAAGGTTATACTGCGGATTTGAGTACGCCGGACGAAAAAATGCTGGGCCGGTGGGTGAGGAGTCTGTGCAGGGAAGAGGGAAAGCAGATTGACGAGGAGGCTGTGGCATATTTTCTGGGACATATGGGTTCGGATATGCTGCTGTTAAAGAACGAGCTGGAAAAACTTTTCAGCTATAAGCAGGACAGCGACACGATTAACATGGAGGATATCCGTGAAATATGTGTCAGCCAGGCGCAGGATACGCTGTTTAAGATGCTGGACGAGGTGGGAAACCATAACCAGCAAAAGGCACTGCTGCTGTATCATGACCTGCTGGCACTTCGGGAACCGGCTCTGCGTATTCTGGCAATGCTGACCAGACATCTGCGGATTCTGATGCAGATATCGGCGATGACGGCAGAAGGGAAAGACAACCGTTCTCTGGCGGCAGCCAGCGGTATTCCGCCATATTTTGTTTCCAAGTACGCTTCCCAGGCAGACCGGTATTCCCATAAGGAACTCCGGAATATGGTAGAACGCTGTCAGGAGATTGACCATTCGATTAAAACCGGCAGGATACAGGGGAATGTGGGAGTGGAGCTTTTGATTGTTGAATTTTCACGATAAAAACGGTATGGCAAAAGCCATACCGTTTTGGTAAACATGAATTATACGCTTAAGTAACGTTACGCCATTTTATTGACAACGGCAGCTAAACGTGAAATCTTTCTTGAAGCTGTATTCTTGTGCAAAATTCCCTTAGCAGCAGCCTTGCTAAGTTCAGATGTACAAACTTTCAACTGTTCTTCGGCAGCAGATTTGTCGCCGGAAGCTACAGCAGCATCAAACTTCTTGAGAATCGTTTTGATTTTGGACTTCGTCATTTTGTTTCTTAACGTTTTCTTGTCAATCACTTTGATTCTTTTCTTTGCAGATTTGATATTTGCCAAACCAGACACCTCCATTACTATAATATATTGTATTTGATGGTTTTATACTCGCGAACGAAATTGATTACCGAATTCAACATTTCACCGCGGTATATGCAGTTAAACTAAGCATTTGCCTTCGGCAAATACTAGGGTTAACTAGTATACATTAAAACCGGACACGGACAATATAACGTAAACATACTTGTATATAATACTCAATGCTTCTCTTTTTGTCAATATTTTTTTATATAAAAACAGGGCAATCGCTTAATATTTTTTATCGCTATCAAAGTTTCAATAAATAAATTTCTGT
>JAMPAW010000104.1 GCA_023666975.1 Clostridium sp. | reverse complement strand
ATTATTTTCATATTTTAACAGACGCTCCTCTCGCAAAGAATCCATATCTATATCATCGGAAACACCGCCAAGCATTCCGCGCAGGGAATCCACCGCTGAAATTTGGGGATTTACAACTTTTGCAACCGTTTTTCCATTACGGGTAATAAAGACATCTTCCGTAGCAATTAATTCAAGGTACTTTCCGAAATTAGCTTTAAATTCTGTTGCTGTAACCGTCATGACTAACTCCTCCTTTTATTTAAATTATTCTTATTGTATGCGATTTTCGGAAGAAAATCAATAAAATCGTTCAAAACAGGAAAAAATAATATTAAAAATCGTTCGATACGAGAGAATTTTTTATCGAAGTAGTGTCTGCTGATTAAGCAGATGCTAGGTATTACTCCTAATATTAAATTATATTCCGAAGCAAATCATGAAAGCATGCAGCCAATTTTACACATTCCTCTTCAAACATACCAACAAATGGAACCGTCCAATACACCATATTCGGATCCATTACTATCGCCTCATCATTCAAGGTGCCTATCATAATATATCCGGGCAAAAACTCATCCACAGAATAATCCTCATTATATTGTTTCATTTCTGCATATGAAAATATTTCAATGTATGAATCTCCAATACTACCCAAAGCACCTCCACTTTTATTTAAAAATTCCTTTAAATCCTCTGGCAAAGATTTTTTAAGGTCAGTAAAATTAACGGAATAATCTTTCTTTTCTTCTAACATAATACACATCTCCTTTTTCCCACAAACATCTGCCTCGTATCTACGTTCCATCTAAGAAATATCCTTCTTCATTATAGAATACCATGGATGCAAGGCTTTCTCTTTTAACTCCTTTCCATCATTATTACTTCAAGTTTTGTTCAAAGTCAACTTCAATATTACTTCAAACAAACTTCAATACAATATTAAAATAAGCGAAGTATTCCGCAAATGACCGTTTTTTATGCTTCATGAAGAAACACATACTCAAGTATACGAGGCCGCTTATTTTTTAACAGAAACCGCCACATCAGACAGTTCTTGAAAAAACTACGCAACCGCAGGCAAAAAACAGTCTTTACGATAAAAAACAATGGTATTATAATGATGACAGATAATGCCGCCAAAAGCGAAATATCTGTTTCAGATGACTGCGGAAGAGGATATGTGCTATAGCAGGAGGAGAATCAAGAATGCCAACCGTTTTCCATTTATTCATCTACATACTTAGTACATTTTCTTATTTACTGCCAATCTGTTACTTTTTACCATTTAAACTGAAAGTAACACAAAAAATGGTCTTTTTTTGCCTGCTTTTTATCAATATTCTGCTAATCGGATATCTGCTCGGAAACATTGGCGTTATTTTATTGATTATCAGCTCCTGTCTCTATATTGCACTAATCAATGATAACTACTTGCTAAATACATGCGTATTTATTGTCACCTACTTATTCTGTGTTGTGGTAGAGAACACGTTCTCTTTGCTCTGGGATACGTTTATTTTTCCGGCATCCCACCTGCAAAACACCAATGCCTATTACTTATTATACATCTTGTCATACCTTTTACTCTTAGCGGTCATCTGTCCTTTAATCGCTAAGTTTCTCCACCCCTTTATCCATAAAATACAGGTAAATATTTCCAAACGGCTTCTTTTGCTCATCATTGTAAACCTGATTATATGTCTGATTATATTTCTATTTAATATTGTAATCGGCGAGCATATTGGATATAGCCGAACCGTAATTGCGTTCAACTGCATTTTATTTGGGTGCTATTTTTTCATCAGCACAACGCTGATTGTAAATCTGATTAAATCACATATGGATAAAATGGAAATGGCTATGCGCCAGGATGCTTACGACCAGCTGCAGGATTACACGAATCAAATTGAAAATATGTATTCATCACTGCGCTCTTTCAAACATGATTATCATAATATCATGCTGACTTTATCCGGCTATATCGAGGCAGAAGACATCTCTGGATTAAAGCGTTATTTTGACAAAGAGATTATCCCTCTAAATAAACGGCTTTCAACGAATACAGCGAACCTGAATCAACTGATCAATATAAAAGATACAGAAATAAAAAGCCTTATTTCCGCAAAATTATTATATGCGCTGGAACTGAATATCGCCATTAATATTGAAGTCACCGAGGAAGTTTCCAACATTCCAATGGATACCGTTGATTTGGCACGTGTTTTAGGAATCTTTCTGGATAATGCCATTGAAGCTTCACTGGAAACAAAAAAACCAGCTATCCAATTTGCGATTATTAATTTAGAGAGCGAATACATTTTTATCGTCTGTAACAGCTTTCTTGACAGCGGCATTCCTTATGCAGCATTTAAAAAACCGGCTATTTCCACGAAAGGCTCCAACCGCGGCATCGGATTGTATAATGCGCATGAAATCCTTTCAAAATACACATATATTCTTTGGGATACCGAAGTGGCTGATTCGCAATTTATCCAACGTCTCCGCATCTTAAAGAACGTATGAGGCATGTCAGCCATTCTGCCTGCTGCGGCAAAAAACACAGACAGGCAGCAAGGACAGCGTTTCAAACACAATTGCCACCAATAAAAAGGAAGAGATTTTAATTCCAACCAAATATTCATAAATTGTAATCAGATAATACATACCAGATATCAAAATTGTACATCTCTTCAGCTTATCATATTTTTCCTGAAAGACCGGATTATTTTGTGTACCCTGTGGCGCCACAATCCACAATACAGCCATACAAACAAAATATATGCATGATATCCCACCAAAAGAAAGTGTGATATGTTTTGCAATAAATACTCCGGCTATTATGAAGGCACTGGTACCCAAAAGACATAATGAGCTTTTCTTAAAATGGATTCCACCAGCAGTTATTTTCAAAAGGGCATAACCAATAAAAAGTATTACAGAATCGGTAAAAATTCCCAAACCCTTTGCCAATAACAGAATAAAACTAATCATCAAAAAATCATGAATCAGGACTTGAAGCCCTAACTTCATTTTCATCATTTCCACTTCTGACCAGTCTTTCATCTCCATTTGCTTCAACAGTTTATTGACGATTAAATCCATAGTTCTCACCTCTCAATTAATTTTTTCTCTTTGCAGTAATATACCTTATCACAAAGCATATCAATATCCTCCTGATAGTGACTGGCAATGATAATCAACTTTCCCTCTTTCCTTAAATCCATGAGCAATTCCCGCATAAGCTTTACGCCTGCCTCGTCCAGCCCGTTCATCGGTTCATCTAAAATCAAAATATCCGGATTCTCCATAATTGCCTGCGCAACGCCCAAACGCTGTTTCATTCCCAGAGAATAATTTCCAACTTTTTTCTTATTGTATGGTTCCAGCATGACACGGTTAAGACTATCCTCTATCTCTTTTTTTCCGGCTATCCTCCGGATAGATGCTATGAACTTCAGATTATCGTATGCAGAAGCATTTTCTAAAAATCCCGGATACTCAATCAGGAAGCCCATATTTTCTAAATACTCCATATCCTTCTTCAATACCTTGCCATTTAGGGAAATATGCCCCTCCGTTGCTTCCATAAAACCACATATACATTTCAGAAATACGGTTTTCCCAGAACCATTCCTGCCCATTAATCCATAAATATTACCGGATTCAAACTGAACGTTGATGTCGGATAAAACAATCTGCCCCCCAAGTCTTTTCGTCAAATGTTCTATTTCAATTCTGTTTCCCATTTCTACGTCTCCTTCCACACAATAAGACACTCATGCCCCAAAACACGACAATACCCGTCAAGTAAAATTTCACTGCATAAATAAAATCAATACCATATTTCATTACAGCCATCGAATAGTTACTAAGCTGTGCTAATGTAACCGGGGAATAACGATAAAATCTCTCCAGTGATGTATTTGCCAGCATAACATCAAGAAAAACAAAAGCCAATGCGATATAAGTACCAACCGCTTTTTGCGTTAGTGTATTGACAAAATACATCAACATGCCAAGCCAGCTCAAACACAAAAATTGTAACAGAATAGAACATGCAAATGCTTCTATCGGGGTATGCAAATGTATGATAACCGGTGAAATAGATATATTAATCAGATACTGCTGCCCTGCATTAGTTCTTGCCAATGTATTCCATATTATTCCCCAGTCAAATGAAAACTCCAGATATGGTGCAAGTAATATTGCAGAACTCAAAATCAAACACAGGACATAGACAAAGGCAGACTTTATCATGCTCATACAGCTTCCACTCTGCCATGCACTCTCTCCTGCTCTTGCCCGTATAAATAAATCTTCTTCCTTATTTCCACATAATGCTGACACAATCCATATATAGTATCCTGAGATGATCATCTGACAAATCCAATCACTGGATAAAAATGGAAATATCCATGGCGTTATATTCACGCCCACCTGAACAGCAAATCTGCGAATCCCTTCCTCTATCATATATAAAAAGATAACAAAGGCAATGCCCGTATAAAAAAATCTTTTGTTCCATATTTTATCCTTAAAACGATACCTGCACACCTTGATACTGTACCATATTTTTTCACTCATTTTCCATTCTCCATTTCAACTTCTTATAAAATAAGCATACACAAAAACAAATCATCAATAACACTATAACAGATAACACAATCAGGTATACCAGAGCATCATTTGGGCCAGACCGCCCGCACAGCATAAAATCTATCCGCCATTGTTCCGGAAGCTGCAATATCGTATTTACTCTCGTCAGTACAAAAGAGGCCACAAACGGGAACAAATACACCAGATGTCTGACGGGAACATAAACAGAAAAACAATAACCAACACATGACCAAAGCCCTCCCGCCAAAAAAAGCAGATACAGCATAACCGCAAAATATAATACCGGGCTTTCTGAAAGCAAACCACTGAAAGGCAAAAATGTAATTTCCACAAATCGTTTTTCATCAAATAAATCGCAAACTCCACTACTGCCAAGCAGAAAAAGAAAGCCTCCTCCACATGAAGCAGCTGCACCATACAAAAATGCTTTTTCAAAATTCCTTATGACATATCTGAAATTTCCCATTCGTGCTACAACATATCTTAATATCCCCTGCTGGTATTCCTGACAAAAGCAATCTGTAAATGGAAGTGCCGCCAGTACACTAATAAAATATCCTCCGTAAATGCCAGCATAAGTAATGGAATTTAACCAAAAATACTGGGCATCCACCATGCTTTCCGGATTTTTGAGCCCTGCTACAAATACGTCTATGCTGTCTAACGGAATACATACGCTAATCAGACAGACCGCTAAAATATAGTTCAAAACGATTTTTTTCTTCCTACTCTCCATAAGCCAAATTCCCACCTGTTACTGCATTAATCCTGACCGCAGCCTCATATACTTCTTCCCCTTCGTTTTTCTTGATAATACACCAATACGGAACCATCTCTTTGGGCTGTGGAAAATCTACAGACCAATCAGGAATCGATACATATTCTAATTTCACTTCTTCTGTCTTCCAATCCATATCCGAAAGAACATCTTCTGTTTCCTTCTCGGCTGCCCTGACCGCTTCCTCCTTGGAAATCACCATTACTTCTTCATTTTCTCCCGCTTGAACCAGACCTCTGGCTGACATATAAAGAATCCTGCCGTTGCCAATTAACACTTGGACATATGCAGGCTGGGCCGCCCATATATCTATTTTATATCCCTGATTCGGCTCCTCCAGCCCCATAACCGGAATGTCATCTTTCACCATTTCATATTGCAGTCCGATATATTCCTCTGCCTCCCATTGTGTTATGTCGTCTGTATATTCGCCACTTTTACGCAATTCTGAGAGAATATTCTCCAATTCGCTTTTCTCCATTTTGACCGCCCGGCTCAAATTGAGCCTTTCGTTATCTTCAGATATGCACAAACCGGCAACCTTGCTTTCTATTTCCTTTACCTCTGCCTCCTCTTTTAGTACATCTGCCTCTGATTCCGAATCATGCGCTGTATCAAGAACTTCCGGAATAACATAATAAAAAAGCATAGAACCAATATTGGCTGCATTATTATCCTTTTGATATTCAAGACTCCCTTTCCCCATCAATAAGCTGCTTTCTCCGACATCAATGATGGTACTTCCGTTTTCCTGCTCTTGTGGCATCTTTGATGTATCATAACCTTCTAACAGAACATCACACACTGCCTCCCGGTCAAATTCCTTTGCGGAAATCTGATAGGTAAACATTCCGCTTTGCTCATTGCTTTTGGAATTTACCGATTGTTCCGGCTGGCTGGTTGTCCCGCACCCATAACAAATCAGAACCTCAAGAAATAAAATTGCAATAATCAAAAACTCTTTTATATGTGTCATTCGTATTCCTCCCTAGAAAACTCTTCTTTGATTTATTTCGACAGCATACAAAAAACATTTTTTATGCTGTCGAAATATTATTCTCTAATTTAAGGCTGCACGGATCCCGAAATTTTTAAACTATCTCCTGAAGTGCTGGCTGAATCTTTTTTGGCTCCCAAAGCCATAATATCTCCCCGCTTAACTTTACATTGATACGCTATTTCCCAATCAGACACATAATTAGAAAATGTATGATATACATCCGCAGCTGGTACAATGCTCATATCCTTCATCCTACAGCCAAAGATATTGGACGATGACATTGTATTCTTCGTTAGTCCGTTTCTCTTATTAAGAGTAATTGTATAATAGTTCACTGTATTCTCTTTCAGCCATGTAGTCGCATATGTATGATTATCAAGGTCTGTAAATTCAAAAGAGAATCCATTGCTACTTGCTGCCAAGGCAGGTACAGAACAAAGTACCGCACATGCCATGATTATCATAAAAGTTTTTCTTAATTTCTTAATCATATTTCATCACTCCTATCTTGTTATTCGTATACGCTTCACTTATAATAAAAATCTTTTTACAACTGGAACATAATATGTTACAATAAATATGTATTTCCGGCTTTCTATCAGGTAACTCGCTCAAAAGTTCCGGTTGATAGAAAGCCTTTTAAAATTGGCGGACTGTCCTCCATATCCATAAGCTTTTCCTCCTTACTGGTTTTGGTATGTACTTGCCATACCTGTGTCTTTCTCCATTTCAAGTCTTAATTTCTGTGGAATTTCGGGGTCGAACATTCCCGGTATGATACATTTACCGACTGCCTGTTCGCCTATTTTGATTACCAGATTTCCACATACCCTTTTAATTTCGTCTTTCATATGTATGCCTCCTTTCTGCCTACATCATAACATGTTCTGGCATACTTCTTTCAAAAAAGTATTAAATGATATCATATGGCTAAAAAACGTAATTTTCTGCTCTTCTGTTTAACGTTTATTCTGAATAAACGTATACCTTTCGTATCATTTTCGTTTGCCCCATAACGCTTATTCCTTTCATTTCCCTTTTTATTCTTTTCTTTCCACTTCTCCCCATATATAATGTATAATAAATATCACACAGCAAACTGCCGAAGCAGACCGGAACCAATTATCCGGCATAAGAAAGGAATAGGATTATGATTGATGTATATATTTGTGAGGATAACTTAAAACAGTTGAATTTATTTACAGAATATATTCAAGATATTATTTTAATTGAATCTTTAGAAATGCAGGTCGCCATATCCACACCAGACCCGCACATTATTCTCAAAGAAATATTAACGGCCAAAAATACCGGCCTGTTTTTTCTTGATATTGATTTAAAATCAGATATGGATGGTCTTACGCTCGCACAGCGTATCCGTAGAGAACAGCCCCGATGTTTCATCATCTTTATTACCTCACATTCGGAGATGAGTTTTCTCACCTTCCAATACAAGGTAGAGGCTTTAGATTTTATCATCAAAGATACCAATGAACACATTCAATCAAAAATACATGAATGTCTTTTGAATGTACAGGAAAAGCACATTGCACAGGATAACCATACCAACAAAATGTTTACCATTCATTATGCAGACAAATATATCACCGTTGATTACAACGAAATCCTATTTTTTGAAACCTCGAATCATATTCATAAAGTATTGCTCCATGCCGAAAAAAGAGTCATTGAATTTAACGGGCATTTAAAGGATATTGAACCGCTGCTTGACTATCGTTTTTACCGCTGCCACCGTTCTTATATCATTAACAAGGATAATATTGCGGAAGTGGATTTTGAGCATTTAACAGTGCATATGCGAAATGGTGAAACCTGCCCTGTATCTGTCCGGCTAAAAAAAGGATTACGGAAGTTGTTAACTTAGCGCCAGGGCATCAGATTTTCCATAAAATGAAAATAAGACCGGTTAAAACCAGTCTTATTTTCACAGATACCAATCGCCTAATAGTGATGCCAACACATGACACTTACCTAGATAACGGCACTAACATAGGACTTACTGTTGGTATCCTTATACTAGCATATGCAATAAAACTTGTCAATTCCTACCCAAACATACTCATCAGTTGCGCAACAATAAGACCGCCGCCGGTTCCCACAACATATCCTAACAGTGCCATGATAATCCCCACAGGCACCAGCGCACTGGAATAGGTTCCTGCAAGCACAGGCGCAGTCGCCGTGCCGCCGATATTGGCAAGGGATGCCACGCAGCAGGTAAAAATATCCATCTTCAGCAGTTTCGCCAAAATCACCATAATCACCACATGGAAAACCAGAATAAACAGACCTGACAGCAGCCACATCGGCGCGTTACCCATACTTGCCAAATCTGCACGAGAAGCAATCAGGGCAACGACAATGTACAAAAGCACATTGGAAATCTCCTCCGTTCCCTTCAGCTTGCCAAACGGTGTTAATGCTATCAGCACTCCGGCAACAGTTACAATCAGCACCGTCCAGGTCGCCTTGTCAAAGAATGTCAGTGATCCGCCAATCATGGTTCCTAACTCCTGACTGACCGCCGATACCAACAAACCGGAACCCAAAAGAATTGCTATATTCTGCCATGTCAGAGGGCTTGTGTTCGCCTTTGCCTCTTCCTCCAAAGCAGCGCCAACCTCATCAATCAAATGGGTATCCGCCTTCGTCCACTTGTTGAACTTGTCAGCACGCCCGATTGCCCATAACAGGAACATCACATAGAGCGTTGCACAGATCGAATCCATAACCAGCGCATATGCCATGCTTGCTTCATCGACATGCAGTGCCGCCTGAATCGCCAGCATATTTCCGCCGCCGCCCATCCAGCTTCCGCATAATGCGCCTAACGCCTTCCATGCGCCTTCGCCCAATGCTCCGTGGAAAATCGCATAGGAAAGCACAAAGCCTACGCCAATCGAAATGGTTGCCGCAAAAAAGCCGATGAGCATTTTCGGGCCCAGCTTGATAATTTTCTTCAAATCACAGCGCAAAAGCATGATAAACAGCATTGCATAGAGCAGCGGGTTCTTCATGGTGCTGTATGCATCAGCAGTCGCATCCAAATCCCACAAACGAATGGTACATAAAATCATCAGCCCCAAATAAATCAATACGATAGGCGGCGCAAAGTTAAAAAACACCTTTGCCTTTGGTCCCTTAAAAATCTTTGGCAGATTGACTAATATCGCAGCGATAAAAACCAGTGCTGCAATATACATAAATCCGTCTTGAATCATATATTTAATCCTCCTCTAATCTTCTAGATTTGCGTTGCCTCCTGTCGGTGCATATTGCCAGACTGTCATTTCAAGTTCTCCAATACCTTGAGCAGATATTCCCAGCTTCTCTGTACGGATGCCACATCCATACTCTCCTTTGGAGTATGCACATCTGACAGTGTCGGTCCAAAAGAAATCATGTCGATATCCATCATCTTTCCGGCAAGAATGCCACACTCAAGCCCCGCATGGATTGCCGTTACCTCCGGAGTTTTCCAGTATACCTCCTCAAAGGTGCGGATCATTGTCTCACGAAGCCTTGACTTCACCCGATATTCCCATGCCGGATAATCCGACTGCATCGTTACTGTTCCACCGAGATACTCGGTAAATGCCGTCACCTTTTCCATGACGAGCTGCTTACCGCTGGCAGTGTTACTGCGAATCAGATACCGCATGGAAATGCGCCCGTCCTCCGTATGCAAAATACCCAGATTCAATGAGGTCTGCACCATACCCTCAATCTCCGGACTCATTTTCTGCATACCGTCCGGTATCTGCTGCAAAGCAAAAATCAGACGTCTCGTACTCTCCTGATCCATGCACTGCTCTGGCATATCCACAGGCTTCGCCGTGATAAGCAGCTCCGGTTCTGTCGTGGACAGTTCCTGATGCATCAGCTTTAAAAATTCCGTCACACTGTATTCCAGCATATGCGCCTGGTTCATTGGCAGACACACCGTTGCCTCCGCCGTGTTGGGAATCGCATTTTCCTTGCCGCCGCCTGCCACGCTGACCAGCGAAAGCGTGCATGCCCGGTTGGCGCTCGCCAGTACATTGCCCAGCAGTTTTACTGCATTTTCCCGCTGCTTGTGAATCTCCATACCCGAATGTCCGCCCAAAAGCCCCCTCACGGCAATGCGGTATGCGCAGGCAGCCGCACGATCTACAGGCTCCTGGCAAAACGGAATCTCACATTGCGCCCTGACACCGCCGGCACAGCTTACACAGAGTACGCCTTCCTCCTCCGAATCAATGTTAATGAGACGTTTTCCGGTCAGGTCACTGACGTCTAACGCTCTCGCTCCCAGCATGCCAATTTCCTCATCACTGGTAAGCAATGCCTCAATCGGCGGATGCGCAATGACATCCGATGCGAGAATTGCCAGGATATATGCGACCGCAATTCCGTCATCGCCGCCCAGCGTAGTTCCTCTCGCCCACACCTTTACACCGTCTGTACAGACTTCCAGACCTTCACGCTCCATATCCAGTCCGCAGCCTTCCTCCCGTTCACAGACCATATCCAGATGCCCCTGTAAAATCACAGGCTCGCTCCGCTCATAGCCCTTTGTTCCTTCGGCAAAAATAATGACATTATTTGCCGCATCCCGCCTTGCCTTCAGCCCGTGTTCTTCGGCAAATGCCATGCAAAACTCCGCAATCCGGTCTGTATTGCCTGAACCGTGAGGAATCGAAGCAATCTTCTGAAAGTAGTAAAATACTTCCTTTGGTGATAATTCCGATACTAACATAATGCGTCCTCCTGATAAATGTTGAACTTGGCAATCCATTTCGTTCGCGATTTTAACAACACTTATAGTTTAACCTGACAGCCGGATATTGTCAAAAGAAATGTCAAAACAGCCGCTTAAAATCCTTTATCTCTCCGCACTGGAAATCGCCTCTACTGCCACGCTTCCACCGCGAACCACCTCAATC
This sequence comes from Clostridium sp., assembly GCA_023666975.1. The sequence goes on along the minus strand of JAMPAW010000104.1, from coordinate 916 downwards.
CGGTTCGGGAACGTCTGGTTGAACAGCGCAATCATATCGTTATTTTTCACCTCTGTCTGTACGCACTCGACCAAAACGGATTTTTTGCTGTAATCCGTTACCTTCATTTCAAATGCCTGCACAATACGGAAAATCTCTTCCTTATCCTTATCTGAGCAGCTATTGATTTTAATAAATAAAATCTCCTTTTTATGGATTGGGATATCGGTAAAATCCAACACCTTAATCACTTCAATGCTGCGGTTTAACTGCTTTTTTATCTGCTCAAAAGTGATGTCATCACACGTCAGCCCGATTGTCATTCGGGACATGCTTGTATCCTCTGTTTCACCCACCGTTAAGCTGTCTAAGTTATAGGATTTACCGGAAAACAAACCGGAAATTTTTGCCAGCACACCAATCTGATTCTCTACATACAGGGAAATCCATCTTTTCTTCATATTCATGCTTTTTCGCCTCCAAACTTTTAATTTTCTAACAGTCCATAATCATATCGTAAAGCGGTCTGCCTCCCGGCACCATCGGGGAAACATTTGCCTCGCGCTCAATGATAAATTCAAGAAGTGTCGGTGCATCCTTATGCTCCTTCGCATAGGCAAAGGCTTTCGGGATATCCTCCTCTTTCATAATGCGGAGTCCATAAGCATCATAACTCTCGGCAAGCTTCACAAAGTCCGGCGTATACTTCGGACAGCATTTATCCTTATTCATACAATCCCGCTGGCAGCTCTTGCGGTAAGTCAGGCAGGTACTGGAATAGCGTTTATTGAAAAACATTTCCTGCCACTGCCGCACATTTCCCAGATAACCGTTATTCAACACAATTAACGTCAGCGGCAGTTCCAATGCAACCGCTGTTGCCAGCTCCTGAATGTTCATCTGCATGCCACCGTCACCGGAAATCGCAATCACATCC
>JAMPAW010000103.1 GCA_023666975.1 Clostridium sp. | reverse complement strand
CAGAACCGGGGCAGCTCTGTCTATTTAATTCCTACAGTAAATTTACGCTATCCAGGAACAACAACGACATTTACAATGGATGGTAAAGAGTATACATTATATGTTAGAGATAACATAAATGTTGTTACAGAAGTAGAAACAGGTGTTAGAGCGTCATTTGATAATTCAACATACACACTGAAAGTCTACGAAAATTCAGATGCACAGCCTATAGTAATACAATTGCCAAAAACTGCGACTTACGCATCTAATGCAACAAAGGATAATGAGTATGCTTATTCTACTTCTATTAAGCAATACAACAATAAGCCATATACATTTTGGCAGATTCAAATACCGGACAATATCAAATATACATATGAGACAAATAATTCGTCGGCATTGATTGGTTTTCGAAATGCTGTAGATACAATAAAGAGTGGAGAAGACTCTATATCTTCCGCATGGGGAAGCACTGTTCTTGTGTTAGTTTTGGGTATTATAGCAGTTACTCCGATTGGTACTTTAGCAACAGCTATAGCAGCTGCATTAGCGGGTATTGTTGGTGCGAGTGGGATTAAAGGCATAGTTGATAATGCTAAAACAATAAAGACAGCAAAAGAAAGTGCTGATTCATACTTCCATCAGGTAGTTCCTATTTCAGTGCCATAGTAAAGGAGAGTAAAGTATGAAAAAAAGATTTTCAAAATTAATTTATGTTTCATTGTTAAGCGTTTGCATACTGGCATCTTCGCTGAATGTTATGGCGGCACCAACTGAATACGAGAAGGAAGATTGCAAAGCAACTGAGGATTCAAGAGAATTTGAAAGCGAAGAATATGAAGCGTATGATTTGAGTGAAATTCCAAATACTACAGAAGTGAATGAAATTGTTGATTTTCTTCAATTAGGTAACAAAAAATTTATTCAACAATCATCGATTTTAACTATTGAAGATATCATAGCAGATGCAAAAATTTCTACTTTCAGTAGTGATGTTTCAGGTACTTTCACATCAGCTACGTTTGATACGGGAACTCCCGGTGTAACATGGTATTATGATGTTGATTATACTATTGCGCCTATGCCTAATGGAACTGGTTGGTACTTTAAGAGTGTGGACGTTACCTGCCATTATAAAAAAGGACTTTTCTTATGGACGTGGGCAAATACATGCACTATTACATGGGCAAAGTCAACCTATACTTTATCGCCATCTACAAGACCTACCTCGCTGACGGTAAATATTACTTTGGATTTTTCGGTTACAACCAACGCCACAGGTTCAAAGCCAGTAACATATTCTGAAAGTCATTCACATACAACTAAAGTAGAAAATGTTTATTCCTAAAGTTTGAGGTGGCTTAATGAAGAAAATAAAAATAATATCAAAAATTGCAGTAGTTTTTAGTGCTTTAATCATGGTAATATCTTTTGGAATAGTAGTATTTAATGCTGATTATGGTATTCCTTTATTCATTGGGGAAATTGGTGGTATTATTTTTATTATTTCAGATACAGTTATAGCTATTGATGCAATTTCACAAATAGTGAAAAAAAAGAATAATCAGTAATGAATGCCAGCTAACTTTAGAGCTTGTAAGTTAGCTGGTAATTTTATTTTGTACAAAAATATGTAATTATAAAATAAATAAAAAAGTAAAATCAGGTATTTAAATAGATTTGTAATAATGGTTTTCTATTTGAGATACTGGATGGTAATTAAAAGAAGATTCAGCCCTTATTTATATTGAGGACTGAATTTTTCTAGTATTGTTTTAATGTGGCATATATCAGCTATAAATGGGAAAGGTCGATGAAGAAACGCTCGGCAGGATCACGGAGGGCGTACAGGTGCAGGTGGGAGTGTTTGACAGATATAATTAAGGAAAGGACATAACATCATATTTTTTGAAGCCGGGCGGTTGTCCGGCTTTTTACATAGCTGCCAGAGGTATCCGGCAGCGTTTTTATTGGGAGGTAACAGAATGACGGCAGAAGAATACAGGAAAATGCTTGATACCGATTTTTCGGATGTGAAGCTGGAAGAACTGACGGACATAAGCGGGATTCAGATTGACCGGGAGTTGCCGTTGGAGGAAAGAAAGAAGCAGTACCTCAAAAAAGTCGGCAATCCTTATCTGGTGCGTGTCGGTAATATGAAAGTCAAGGTGCGGTTTACAGGCGCCATATCTTTCAATGAAGCATTTGAAAATATGCTCTTGTCCGTTTGAAAAAATTTTTTTAAGAATCTGGTGGAAATAATCCGCAGGGTGTGCTAGAATAGCGTTAGGACTAAATTTCATTATTTCTAACTTGGGACTAAACAGGCACTCCCTTTCGGGTTTTCTGACTTAGAAAATCAAAAGGAGTGGTGTAACATGAGTAACAAGATTAAGAAAATCTACCATGCAGCCATCTACGTTAGATTATCTAAGGAAGATGGCGATGTTTCCAATGCTGTGAAAGCGGAGAGCAACAGCATTTCAAATCAGAAAAATCTTATCCGTGATTTCCTGAAGGACAAAGAAGATATTGAGGTAGTGTCGGAACGGGTTGACGACGGCTATTCAGGCTCTAATTTTGAGCGTCCTGCCTTCAAGCTGATGCTTGAGGACATTAAAAAGGGCATTGTTGATTGTGTCATCGTAAAAGACCTTTCACGTTTTGGACGTGAGTACATTGATTCCGGCAGGTATATTGAGCGGCTGTTCCCCGCACTGGGGGTTCGCTTTATCGCCATCAATGACAACTATGACAGTCTGGACGGAAAAGATCAGGCGGATGAAATCATTATCCCTTTTAAAAACCTAATCAATGATGCGTATTGCCGGGATATTTCCGTGAAAATACGGAGCCACTTGGAAGTAAAGCGGAAAAATGGGGAGTTTATCGGTTCCTTTGCCCCTTATGGGTATCAGAAAGATGAAAATGACAGGAACAGCTTAGTCATTGATCCGATTGCGGCGGGGATTGTCAGGGATATTTTCAGAATGAAGCTGCATGGACTCAGCCAGGATGCCATTGCAAACAGGCTGAATGACACGGGCGTACTTTCCCCTATGGAATATAAAAGCGCAACGGGCAGCAATTACCAGACCAGCTTTAAGACAAGTGACAAAGCAGTATGGAGTTCCGTAACGGTCAGAAGAATTTTGGAAAATGAGCTTTATATCGGTACTCTGGTACAGGGCAGGCAGACAACACCGAACCATAAGGTAAAAAAGACTGTCTTAAAGCCGGAAAAAGACTGGATAAGGATAGAAAAGAACCATGAAGCCATTATTTCAGACAGGGATTTTGCGATTGTGCAGCGGCTTCTCGGCATGGATACAAGGATTTCCCCGAAACAGTCAGAGGTATATCCGCTGGCAGGGCTGATTGTCTGCGCCGACTGCGGTGCGGCTATGGTAAGGAAGAATGCCTATGCCGGAGGGAAGAAATACCAGTATTATGTATGTTCCCGCAACAAGGAGACGAAGGAGTGCAGCAACCACCGGATTGCGGTGGACAGACTAGAAGAGACAGTTTTGCAGTTCCTACAGGTCCAGATCAGCAACATTCTTGATTTGAAACAGGTCATGGAAAAGGTTTCTGCAATCCCTTTTCAGGAACTGGATATAAAGGAACTGGAAAAGCGTATCGGACAGAAGGAAACAGAGATTGAGCGCTGCAAGGAACTCCGCAATATGCTCTATGAGGATATGAAAGACGGTATCGTGTCAAAAGAGGATTACATGGAGCTGCATGAGGCATATACACAAAAACGTGACAGTGCGGAAGAGTCGGTAAGGAAGATGAAGCAGGAGATCAAGGATATACTTGCTTCAAATACGGATAAATACAAGTGGCTTGATTACTTTGCAGAACATCAGAACATCGACAGGCTGACAAGGAATGTGGCGGTGGAGTTGATCGACAGGGTACGGGTAATAGACAAGAACAGTATCGAAGTGGTATTCAGCTTTGAGGACTGCTATAAAGAAATCCTCAATAACCTGCAACACGCAGGCTGTGAGGTTGTCTGTGACGAACATGGCAGGGTTCGGTTTGAGTGGAAGGAGGCGGTGTAGCATGGCTAGGAAGTCAAAGAAGATTGATTTTGTCAATGTCAACGATTTAGGACAGCAGACCGTGGAAACCGCTGCTCCGGTAAAGGCAGCCTGCTACAAAGTCGGCTTATATGCAAGGCTTTCAGAGGAAACGGAAGCCAATAGGGAGCGGGCAACGATTGAGACACAAATGGAGCTGCTGCGGAAGTTTGTGGCAGAGAATGGCGATATGGTTGTTTTCAAAGAGTATGCCGACATTTCCTATTCCGGCACGAACTTTGAAAGACCGGGATTTGAGGAAATGATAAAAGATATGCGGGGCGGCTTGCTCAACTGTATCGTTGTAAAGGACCTGTCAAGGCTCGGCAGAAACTATGTTGAGACGGGCAACTACATTGAAAGGGTATTTCCGTTCTTTGATGTGAGGTTCATAGCGGTAACGGACGGTTACGATTCCAACAAGTCCGGCGAAGAACTGCTGATGCCGCTGAAAAACATGGTAAATGAGATGTATGTGAAAGATTTATCCAAAAAGATGAAATCTGCTCACAGGGCATATTGGAATAGCGGGGAGTATTCTTCAGGTTCCGTTCCATATGGATATGTTAATATAGACAGACACCTCTACCCGGATGACAAGGTAAAAGGAACAGTGCAGGAGATATACAGGCTGTTTTTGGAAGGAAATTCGTTAAAAGAGATTGCAAGGCAGCTTAACAGCAGAAAACTTGTCAATCCAAAATCATACAAGCTCCTTCACTTCGGGCATGATATTCCGGAGGGAATGAACACGGAATGGAACTGTGTGACAGTAAGGCTTATCCTTACAAACCATGCTTATGCTGGCGCAAGCGTTCACAATAAAAGAACCCGGATAAACGGGAAACAGGTCAATGTACCTAAAGAAGAATGGATTGTTATTGAGGATACTCATGAGCCGCTGGTAGGCAGGGAAGATTTTGACAGGGTGCAGGAAATGCTTGAGGAAAATGTCAAACATTTTCATTCGACACATGGGAAAAACGGATTTGACCATGCCCAATTTAATCTTATCGGTAAGAAGATTGTCTGTGCGGACTGTGGAAAAATCATGGGATTCCGCACAGAGGGGACAAGGCACGTCAACAAGTTTTACAGGTGCAAGACTTATCTGAATACGGTAAGAAAAGGCTGTACCAATCACTTAGTATCGGCGGAGGCGGTCAATAAGGCAGTGTTCAATGCAATCCATAAGCATATGGATACCTGCATTGACAAAGAGGAAACGGTAAAAAGACTGAATGCAAAGACGGAAAACCTTAAAAAATATGATTTATATGGAAAAGAGGCAGACAGGATAAGAAAAGAGCTGCAAAAGACAACGGAAGTCAAGGCAGGCATTTTTGAGGATTACCGTGATAAGCTGATTGATGAAGAACAGTATGTGCAGATCAGCGAGAAATACGCTGCCAAAATCAAGGAACTGTCTGCAAGGCTTGATGAAATGCTAAAGGCGCAGGCAGAATATTCCAGAGAGTACCATATTGACGAGGACTGGAAAGCGGTGGTGCAGAAATACCTCACGAAACGCAAACTTACAAAGGAAATGGTAGATGCGTTTGTGGACAGGGTAGAGGTACATGAAGATGCAAACATTGTCGTACACCTGATTTATGATGATGTACTGGAAAGCCTAAAAAGCCTGAGTGCAGAAAGAGAGGGCGGTTTCAATGGATAAGACAGCAGTTGCGCTATACCTCCGCCTCTCAAATGAGGACAGCGACAAAGGTAAATTTGAAGAAAGCAACAGCATTTCAGCGCAGAGGGTACTCCTTACAAGGCATGTAGAGGAACTTATGCAGGGACAAGAATACAGCATCACGGAGTTTTGTGATGACGGGTATTCCGGCACCAATTTCAACAGACCGGGCGTTCAGGCATTGATTGAAGCGGCAAAAAACGGTGATGTCGGCATGATTGTTGTCAAAGACTTTTCACGGTTTGGGCGGGATTATCTTGAAGTCGGAAGGTATCTTGAGTATATCTTTCCAATCCTGCAGGTAAGGTTCGTGTCTGTCAATGACAATTACGACAGCAGTGATAAGTTCGGGACAACAGGGGGAATGAGCGTTGCGCTCAAAAATCTTGTTTATGGGATGTACAGTGCCGATCTGTCTAAAAAGGTGCGGAGTGCAAGGGACACAAGGGTTAGGAACGGTGAGTTTGTCGGTCAGTTTGCCCCATATGGGTACATGAAGAACCCGGAAGATAAGCATGAACTGCTGATTGATGAAAATGTGGCGTGGGTAGTGCGCAGAATTTTCCGGCAGGCTGCTGACGGTGTAAGCCATACGGAAATAGCAAGGCAGCTCAATGAGGAAGGGATACCGACAAGGTATATGTACCATCAGTTAAAAGGCGATAATTTCCCGGATAAGCAGCCGCACGTTAAGGTAAAGCTGTGGGACAACAGTTCGGTCAGGGACATAATTACTGATGAGGCATATTTGGGAACAATGCTCTGGAACCGGGCAAAGTGCGGAATGGATACCAATAAGAAACGGGTTGAACAGCCGAAAGAGAAGTGGATCATTGTAGAAAACCAGCATGAAGCCCTTGTATCAAAAGAACTTTTTCAGAAAGCGAATGATAACATTGTCGGACGTGATATGAGTGGAAGAACAACAGGCAGGAAAAATCTCTTTTTTATCTGTGGTTACTGTGGCAAAAGCCTTAAACTCAGAAACAGAAAAAACAATAAATATTATTGTTCAAGCCGTGTACAGCAGATAGAAAATGACTGCCAAAAGATTAACATTGTAAAGGAAGAACTGGAAAATGTAGTGCTGTGTCAGGTAAGAGGAATGGCGGGTATGCTTATTGAGGCAAGAGCGGTCCGCAAAAAGGATCACAAGCATGACAGGAAATCAACGCTTGAAACAACGGTTGCTGACAGCATGAAAGAAACAGCTCGTTGGAAAGATACAAAGCTGCACTTATATGAGCAATACAAGGCAGGAACGATTACCAGAGAAGATTATGTCGCACGGATTGAAAAAGGCAGGATAAGAATGGAAGAACTGGAACAGATCAAGAGTGCGGCACTGGAAGAACTGGACAGCTTACAGGCAGTATCAGAGCCGGAGGAAATACCGGACGAAAAACTGGCAGAGTTTTCTGTACTGGAGTCCTTTGACAAGGACAGGTTAAAGACGTTGATTGATAAGGTCATTGTCTATGGAGCGGATGCCATAGAGATTGTGTGGAAAGTGGGAAATCCCTTCAAGGCTGAAATCGGCGCATAAAACCTGTTCCAATTTACGGGAAGTAATGGTAAAATATGAGCCATAGGCAAATTTGCCTGTGGCTCGCAAAAAAAATGAAATTTTTTTTATTCCTTACTTGACACAAGCAGACCTAATGCTGCTGCATCATCCCGGAACCGGCGATGTAGAAGCATATAAGGCAATGGAGCAGGCTGTAGCAGATGGGAAAGTCCATTCCATCGGGCTTTCCAACTGGTATGTAGAGGAGCTGGAAACATTTCTGCCACAAATCAACATCATGCCAGCATTGGTGCAGAATGAAATTCATCCCTATTATCAGGAGAATGATGTCATTCCCTATATTCAGGAGCTTGGTATCGTGGTTCAGGGCTGGTATCCTCTTGGCGGCAGAGGACATACGGCAGAGCTTTTAGGAGATGAAACGATTACTGAAATCGCTGAAAATCATGGAAAATCCTCTGCGCAGGTGATACTGCGGTGGAATCTGCAAAAGGGAGTTGTAGTAATTCCCGGCTCCAGTAATCCCGCTCATATTCAGGAGAATACGGAACTGTTTGATTTTGAATTAACGGAACAGGAAATGGAGCAGATAAATGCTCTGGACCGGGGCGAAAAGTATGATTGGTATTAATAACCGGATTCCTAAAAAAGAGACTGCTGCTTCACGAACTTACATTCGTGAAAGCGACAGTCTCTATGGTGCTTCGTCATGTTGAACAGTTCCTTTGCTCTTTTATCTGATAGTATAGATTGTTCAATCACGGTCAGTCATACGAAATTCATTTTACGAAAAATCTTCGCTCATATCAATCCGGTAGGCACTCAGTTCTTTGTTCATTCCTGAGATGTTTTGGAAGGTTTCTTCTGTAGAGGCTTCAATATTTTTCATATCGGTATTCATGGATAACAGTATCTCTGATACATGGACGATTTCTGAACTTGTTTCCTCAGACGCTGCGCTGACAGACTGCATAACATCATTAATGCTCTTCAACGATTCTTCGTACTGTTCCGTAATTTTCTGCAGCTGTTCCATGGATATCCGGATATCATCTGATTTTCCCATAAAATTACGAGAAGCATTACTGAAGCGTTCATAGTCTTCGGAAATTTCGTTCCGCAAAAAGGAAAGCATCTGCTCTGCCAGATGTGCCAGACCTTCTACTGCCTCTACCACATCACTGCTCATGGTCTGTATCTCATTTGCCGCCTCACTGGTATTGCGGGCCAATGTTTCAATTTCATGGGCTACGACCTCAAATCCCCTTCCGGCTTCTCCGGCTCTTGCCGCCTCAATGGAAGCATTCAGCGCCAATAGATTCGTCTGAGAAGAAATACTTAAAATAGAATCCGAAAGCTCTTTTATCCGAAGAACCGCCTCGGCTCTCTCCCGTTCCTTCTGCATGCCGGCAGACATATGTTCCACGTTTTCTTCTATCTTTTTCGTTGAGCTTTTTGCTGTTTCATTCAGTTCCTGCGAAGAAACATGAATCTCCTTCAGGTTATTGGTATTTTGTGCGACAATATCCACAATGCTCTGAATATCCTTATATACATAATCCACCCGCTCCCCAACGGTTCCGGCAGAGGCCGCAATTTCTTCCGAGGATGCCACCATAGCCTGTATCATATCATTTATATTGGTAATCTGAGAAGCAGAACCGGATACATTGGTATTGATGCTCTCCATTTTAAATTTAATATTATCTGTTCCGCCTTTAATCTGCCGGACCGTATTGGCAGTTTTCTTCAAAAGCTGGTTTAAGCTATCGCCAATTACTTCCAATTCATCGCCGGAAGCAATATCTAACACCTTTGTCAAATCTCCATCATCGGATGCCACCTCAAGAATTTTGTCATTTACTTTTATAAAATTATTCCTCATTCTGACCGCTACAATCGCTGCTGCGATAACTGCGAAGAGAATGCCAATTACTACGGACAGCAAAATATTGCGTATCAGATGATTTAGGGAACTCTGTATCGATGATGCCTCATAATCGACCGCTACGATTCCCAAGGTTTTTCCATTCTGTATAATGGGTGCATAGCCACTGTAAAATGTTCCCCATTCATCGGTAAATGCTTCCTGTGTTACACTTGCTTTCCCCTCCATCGCTTCAAACATGGCATCCTGTGCCTCATAATCCTCAGCATATTCTCCGGGATCGTCCGGGTCAGTATCTACAACAAACTGAAAATTGTTTTCGTCTTTCGGCATGAGAGTATATACATAAGTGACCGAATCTCCCGTCAGAAAGAAGCTGAGGGAATCCTTAACCTCTGCCAGCGCTTCTTCATCGCCCTCCGTTGCCTTCAAAAAAGTTTCCCCATCTACATTTTCAGCAGCAATTACCGCAATTTCCATTACATTTCCCATCGTTTTCTGCCTTAAAAAGCGTCCCATTGTAGAGTAAGAAACACCTCCTACAATCAGAGCTACGACAAGGGAAGCACCTAGAATAAAGAGAAACAATTGCATAGAAATGCTCATTTTTCTGGTTTTCATATTCTACTACTCCTTTCTGTTTTTGCTTTTGTTCCTCGTTGAGTGCCTGAGGATTACTTTTCACGCATATATACATATAAATATAGCAAAGTTTCACGCATATCACAATATAATAGAAAACATTTTTGGGGAATTATGGTGATTTTTGACATAAAAAGAGCGCGAGACGGGACTATCAAACACTAACGTGCTGTCGCACGAAGAGTTTGATATGCATCGCACATAAGCTCCCACAGTACGGGAGCTAAGTGCTCATAGCAATCTCACCCGCGTCGCGGGTTCTCGCCCCTGTACTATATTTTTGACACAAAAAGAGCGCGAGACGGGACTATCAAACACTAACGTGCCGTCGCACGAAGAGTTTGATATGCATCGCACATAAGCTCCCACAGTACGGGAGCTAAGTGCTCATAGCAATCTCACCCGCGTCGCGGGTTCTCGCCCCTGTACTATATTTTTTTGACACAAAAAGAGCGCGAGACGGGACTCGAACCCGCGACCCCGACCTTGGCAAGGTCGTGCTCCACCAACTGAGCCACTCGCGCATATGTCTTACGACAAGTGTTAATATAACATAAGACGGCTGGAATTGTCAATATCACAACTTAAAAAACTGAATCGCAATCGTATAATATAATAATGTGGTGCAGATATCTACTATCGTTGAAATCAATGGACCCGCCATAACCGCCGGGTCCAGATGGATGGCTTTTGCAATGATTGGCAGAAGGCATCCGATTAGCTTTGACAGTATGACAGTTGCAATGATGGATAAGGTCAGTACAATGGCAAGGGTTGGATTGTGATAAAAAATCAGGATTCTGGCGCCGTTAATGACTGCCAGGATAAAGCTAACCACAAGGGCAATCCGGAATTCCTTCCACATGACCTTTAAGAAATCGCTGGTTTTGATTTCACCTAAGGAAAGTCCGCGAATCATAAGTGCTGAGCTTTGGGAACCACAGTTACCGCCGGTACCGGTCAGCATAGGCATAAAGGATACCAGAATCGGTAAGGCACTGATAATGACATCATAGCGGTTAATGATGGCTCCGGTTATGGCATTGCTTAACATCAGGATGATTAACCATGCAATTCGATTCTTAACCTGTGCAAATACCCCAGTTTTAAAATAAGAATCATCACTTGGGGTCATAGCAGCCATGATGGAAATATCCTCTGTGTTTTCTTCCTGAATGACATCCATAGCGTCATCGAAGGTGATGATACCTACCAATCGTTCTTCTGTATCTACCACAGGGAGGGCCAGAATATCATACTTTTGGAATTGATGTGCAACGACCTCTTTATCCTCGGAGGTATCTACAAAAATCAGATTGGTTTCCATGATATCGCTGATTCGGATATCATCCGGTGCAGTCAACAGGTCCTTTACGGATACGATACCAATCAGCTTTCGTGCTTCTGTTACATAACAGGTATAAATCGTTTCCTTATTCGGTCCAACCTTGCGAATACGGGAAATTGCTTCCTTCACAGTCAGATTTTTTGTCAGATTCACATACTCGATTGTCATTAAAGTACCGGCGCTGTCTTCCGGATACTTCAAAATCTGATTAATGGCATTTCGTGACTGGGCATCACAGTTTCGCAGAATACGGCTGACAACATTAGCCGGCATTTCCTCAATCATGTCAACAGTATCATCAATGAAGGTCTGGTCTAAGACCTCACGAAGCTCCTTATCGGAAAAGCCGTTAATCAGGTCCTCCTGCATATCACTATCCATATAGGAAAAGGTATCAGAAGCTAATTCCTTGGGGAGCAGCCGGTAGAGCAGGAGGATGTCCTTTTCTTCAAACTCGGTAAATAATAGCGCAAGGTCCGCTGGATTTTCATTTGCCATTAATTCCCTTAATTTGCTGAAGTTTTTCTGCTCCAAATATGCAGAAGCCTGCTGAAAAAGTAATGTGATATCATCCATTGCCAAGCCCTCCTTTCTGCCACATTTAAAGGTACACGTTTCGGTGATGTTTGTCAATGAAAGAATGAGACAGACTGACATTCCGGACTTGCGTCATCTGCTTTTTTAGGGTATCATATGACTTGAGGAGGGACCCATCGCAGATGGGAGAAGTCCTTGAGTCGGACTATAGAAAAAGAGAAATGGAAGTAACAAGCCCATAGACATATGACTTGAGGAGGGACCCATCGTAGATGGGAGGAGTCCTTGAGTCTGGGTTGTAGCATCAAAAAACTAGAGCAGGATATACCATAGACATATGACTTGAGGAGGGACCCATCGCAGATGGGAGGAGTCCTTGAGTCGGACTATAGAAAAAGAGAAATAGAAGTAACAAGCCCATAGACATATGACTTGAGGAGGGACCCATCGCAGATGGGAGGAGTCCTTGAGTCTGGGTTGTAGCATCAAAAAACCAGAGCAGGGTTAGGGTAAAGTTTTTGTAGGAAAAATAAATAGATAAAGGAAAGAGCACCTA
>JAMPAW010000102.1 GCA_023666975.1 Clostridium sp. | reverse complement strand
TAGCAACATTTTCTTAGGGAGAATTTAAATCATACAGCGTTCCAAAACTGTACCCCTCATTTTTCAGGTTCCGGATTACCTCCTGCAAAGCATCATGATTTGCCTTCGACACATTATGCATTAACGGTATCGCTCCCGGGTGGTAATATTTGGAAAAATGTTCCACCACGTGGGAACTGGAGGGCTGGTTGTTTACATCGTAATCCAGATATGCCATTGACCAGAAAATCGTCGTGTATCCCAAGTCCCTTGCCATCTGTAAAGTGCGTTTGCTGTATTCCCCACGGGGCGGGCGAAAAAACAAATCCATCTCATATCCGGTTACTTCCCTCATATACTCTTCGCACGTCAGCAGCTCCTGCCGCTGCTCCTCTATGCTTTTACCGGGCATAGACGGGTGAGTAACCGTGTGGTTGCACACCAAATGCCCCTCGTCCTTCATTCTTTTTGCCAGCTCCACGTTATCCCGTATAAAGGTCTGCGTCACAAAAAAAGCAGCGGTCACCTGTTCCTCCTTTAGGGTATCCAAAATGTCCGCTGTATATCCGTTCTCATATCCACAATCAAAAGTAAGATAAATTTTTTTCTCACTGACCGGCACGGTATAATACGCCTGATATTCCGTGATATCGAAATCCTCCTGACAGCCGGATTTTTCATGATGGTCATTTCTCTTAAACCACCAGCTGTAAAGCGTATTGTCAATCGCTGTATAGTCCGTGTTCTCCACGATAATCCGTTCCTGTTTTGGCTCCTCCGTTTCGGGCTGCTCCGAATTTTCCGTCTGCTCCTCCGGACTTTGCTTCTGACCTGTATCGGTTTGCTGATTTTGACGTGCTCCCTGTTCTCCAGCCTGCCCCAGATGACTTCGCAGGCACCAGCCGGCCAAAATCAAGCAGACAACTGCCACAAATGCGATAACTTTACTTTTTGTATCCTTCAACGATAACTCCCAACCTTACGAAAGGAAGCTCTGTACAAATTCCTCCAGCAAATCCAGCTCTGCCTCCTTGGGGTCTTTAGGTGCCGGTGCTTCCTGCCACTGCGGCTCCTCCTCACTGGCGGCTATCTGCTGCTCTGTTCTGGCCTCCTCCTGCAAACGTTCCTGCTCCTGCTGCTTACGCTCCATTTCCCGAATCAGGCGGGTGAGCATCTCCATGTCCTCCTCAGCGGAACCGGCCGCATTTTCGGTCTGCTCATCTAAAACCCGGACATCTCCTTTTGTCCGGAGCAAACGGTTTGCAAGATAATTTTCCAGATAATCCACTAGCTGAATCTGTATCTGCTGCCTTTTACTTTTTACTCCAAATATATGAAAGAAAATAAATAAACATGCCACAACAACACCATAGGCGAATAAAATTTCAACCTGAGCTGACAGATTAACTCCGGTTAAATATCCGTAAAATGCCTCTGCCCCGGCCAGCAATGTCACCAGCCCCGCTGCCAGAAACGGTGCCTTTTCCCATGCGGAATAAGAAAATCCCATGAAGCGCAGCTTTAACAGATACTTGTCCACATATGCCGCTGCATTGCGCACCTGATAATCCATACCGTATATGGTTTCAAACTGGTTTTTCAAATTAATCATCACTTTGTTCTTTGTCGTCTTCATATTTGCCGACGCTCTTACATATCCTTTCAGTGAAAGAACCATCATGGCCTGCAGCAACAGGCTTATCAATCCAAAAATCAAAATGCTGCTCATACATTCATGTTGTGTTACAAATTTTGTAATCATAGCTTGTACCTTCCCTATTTCTTGATATATTTTTTCCTGTCTATTAGTTTACAAAGCCTTATACATCAACTCAATAGCTCTTTCACGCAAGTTTTTATGTCAAAATTACCGGATAATCTTCTTTTTGACAAATCTCCCTCTCCCTCGACATTATCTGCCACCGGCACGAAAATTTTCTCCCGACGGTTGCCAATTCACCCGGTTATGCGCTATAATTACCTCTGATAACAAACATAATATAGATAATTGCGAAACTCCTAATTTCCAAAATCCAGTTGTACAATATAGACAATATCATAAGCAGGTGCTTTGGAGCCGCCAGTGCTTAGCGAGGTTTTTTCGAGCTTAGCACTGTTGCGAGCGACAAGCAGTGCAAGCGTGCCTGCATTGATTTGTCTATATTGTACAACGGATACCTTGAAAAACATAAGTTTCGCAATTACCTATAAAACATAATTTAAAATGAAGGAGTTCTTGAATGATGACGTATAAACCACAAGGCGTATGCTCACAAAAAATTGATTTTGAAATCAAAGACGGCAAAGTTGTAAACGTCCACTTTTTTGGCGGCTGCAACGGCAACACACAAGGAGTTTCACGATTGATTGAGGGAATGGAAGTACAGGAAGCGATATCCCGTCTGGAGGGAATCCAGTGCGGCTTCAAGGGAACCTCCTGCCCGGACCAGCTCGCAAAGGCACTCAAGCAGGCATTAGCGGAATAATTTGTTTCTATCGTATAATTTATACCGCGACAGGCGGGGAATGGAGATTTTATGAAAAAAATTGTACTTACCGGCGGCGGAACTGCCGGACACGTAACTCCGAATATTGCATTACTCCCAAGTCTTGCAGAGGCAGGATTTGAAGTCCACTACATTGGCTCCTATAACGGAATTGAAAAAAAACTTATCGAAGATATGGGGATTCCCTATTACGGCATCTCTTCCGGCAAGCTGAGAAGATATTTTGATGTCAAAAATTTCTCCGACCCTTTCCGTGTGCTGAAAGGCTTTGGCGAAGCAGACCGGATTCTCCGAAAGATCAAGCCGGAAGTTGTTTTTTCCAAAGGCGGATTTGTCACGGTGCCCGTTGTCATTGCCGCAAAGAAAAACCATATTCCCGCGATTATCCACGAATCGGATATGACACCGGGACTCGCCAACAAGCTCTGCATCCCGTCGGCTTCCAAGGTATGCTGCAACTTCAAAGAAACCTTTGACCTTCTCCCTGAAGGTAAAGCGGTTCTTACCGGCACCCCAATCCGCCGTGAACTGTTTGAGGGAAATGCAGATAAAGCCGCAGAATTTTGCGGACTGTCCGCTGACCGTCCGACTATACTGATTATCGGCGGCAGCAGCGGAAGCGTTGTGATTAACAATATTGTCCGGGAAAGCCTGGACGATATCCTGCCGAATTTTCAGGTTGTCCACCTCTGCGGAAAGGACCATTTAGACCCAAAACTGAACGACAAAAAAGGATATGTGCAATTTGAATATATCTCCAAAGAATTACGGGATTTATTTGCCCTGTCCGATCTGGTAATTTCCAGAGCCGGCGCAAATGCCATTTGCGAGCTTCTGGCATTGAAAAAACCGAATATCCTTATCCCGTTATCGAGAGCCGCCAGCCGGGGTGACCAGATTTTAAATGCTAAGTCCTTTAAGAAAAACGGCTTCAGCTATGTCATTGAGGAAGAGGAATTGAGTAAAGCCTCGCTGCTCAATGCGATACGTGATGTCGCTACACACAAGGAGCAGTACATCAAAGCAATGCAGGAAAGCGAAATGTCCGACTCTATCGGAACCATTATGAAGCTGATTCAGGACTGCACCTGATATCCGCAGTATACTTTTTTTCCAACCAGCACCAAAAGCATTGCCAGCAAGATATATAAAATCGGCACAAACTGCCATGAAGTGAGTTGTAAGCCGCAAAGGGAAACGAGGCGCACATCGATAAACCCCGCATCTAATTTTAACATATTAATCGGGAAATAATTCCAAATCTGCGAGAGCAGGCGCCAAGCGGCCGGAATCGGCACCAGTCTTGCCAGAAACAGGATTACCACTACCGTTGCCATGGAACCAACGCTGCTTTTGGTTATCTCAGAAAGCACCATGGTAAAAATACCGGTCAGTAAAACCGCCAGAAAAAGAATGCCAATCATGATGAAAAACACCTGCCCCCCGGTAAGCGGCCAGGAATACGCAGGATAAACCAGCTGCAGCATAGCCGCAAATCCCTCACTGCCATATGTAGTGAAAACACCCACGACCTCAACAGCCAAAAAGAAAGCCGCTGTCAAAAGGGAAAACAATCCGCCTGCCAGAATCTTTGCAAAATAGATTTCTTTTCTGCCTAAACGGCTGCACAAAATTAACTGGTCAGTATGCCTTCCGTGTTCCTCGGTAAACACACTGCTCATACAGATTGCGACCAGAAAAGATACCCACAAGCACACCATATAAATCCCGTTCATGCTGATTAAATCACTGTACCCGTCCGCATATTGATAAGTAAATGGCTTAGCCAGCTTGTCCTCTTTTTCCTGCCAGTATTCCTTTTCTTTTTCGGTCAATTGATATTTCTCCCAGCTCTCTTTCACGGAATCCTCTCTGGCAGCATAAAATGCTTCCTCTGTCACAGTAAATGGATTTACCCCCGAAAACAACACGATATTATAGATAATACTGTACGGCCTCACCTTCGTCTGATATTCCTCCGTCAGCATATAGCTTAACTCTCTGTCCTCCATTCCCGCATATGCTTTCTTCATCTCCCCAAACAGAGTGTCGTCCAGCTTCCGCCCGGACAACCTCTCTCCGTTCTTTTTGTCAATGGCAAACCCCTCCTTGTGCGTTTCCAAAAACTCTCCCTCGACATAGGAAGAGCCAAACGCCCTCCCTCCTGTTAAAACCAGATAAATCACCAGTAATATGCCAAAAGTGACCCACGTATTTTTTCTCTGCACAATTTTCTTCAGCTCATAAAAAAATAATGTCCCAAACTGCCTCATTTTCCTCTTCCTCTCTAATTTCTATTCGTCCCCAAAATTTTCCAGATAAAATTCCTCTAAATCCTCTGTAATCTCTTCTCTCGCGCCTCTAAAAATCAGCTGTCCGTCCTTCATCATCAAAATGGTATCCGCAATGTGCTCCACATCAGACACGATATGGGTGGATAAAATGACAATACTGTCCCGTCCGATTTCACCAATCAGATTACGAAATCTTACTCTTTCCTTTGGGTCCAGTCCCGCAGTAGGCTCATCTAAAATCAGAATCCTTGGGTCATTTAATAATGCCTGCGCAATGCCCAGCCTCTGCTTCATGCCTCCGGAATAGGTCTTAATTTTTTTCTTTGCCACGTCGGTAAGGGACACCAGCTCCAAAAGCTCCTTAGCCCTCTTTACCGCCTGCCTTCTGCCGATTCCTTTCAGTGCCGCCATGTATAACAGAAAATCCCAGCCGGTAAAATTGGGATAGTAACCGAAGTCCTGCGGCAGATAACCGAGATATCCCCGATATTCCTCTGTATCCACATTAATTCCGTCAAAGGAAACCTCTCCCCCGGTCGGTGTCAGAATGCCGCAAAGCATCCGCATAAGCGTTGTTTTCCCGGCACCATTTGCCCCTAACAGACCATATACTCCCTCAGTGAACCGGCAAGAAATTCTGTCCACGGCAATCTTATTTTTATACTGCTTTGTTAAACGGTCTACTACTAATTCCATACCATGCCTCCATATGTTTTTAACCATTATCGTATTTTAACTCCATTCGTTGGACGTTCCGCTTACCCTGGTCAAATGTCAGATAGAGAAGAAAAATGACTGCAGCAAACCAGACTCCGGCATACTGCGGCCGGTAAATCCAGCCATAGCGCAACG
The DNA here is from genome assembly GCA_023666975.1 of Clostridium sp. The sequence continues at coordinate 6,678 of JAMPAW010000102.1, read as the reverse complement.
TACTGAATCCCGCAAGTGCTCCTACCAGCACACCGAAACCCGCACATACATAGATTCCTTCCCGCCCGTCAATGTTTCTTATCAGAATCAGGCTTCCGTAAGCCGTCAGCAGATAGGGAAGCAGCAGATACAAAACGGTTTCCCCAACATTTTCCCCAACCAGCAGAGCAATCAGCAATTCCAGTATCACATTTACTATGCCAGTAATCGTCAGCCTTGCCAGAACTATACTTCTCAGCGAAAATCTTGCCGCCATTTCCAATTCACTCATCTCCCATACGACGGAACGGTTGCTCTCCGATACACTGGCCACAGCAAGAAACGGCACCATGACCAAAATCACACTAAGCCGGTATGCCTCAAAAAAATACCTGCCAGCACTGTCCCGCCGAGCAGAACCACCGATAAAACCCACTCCCATTTGGTAATATAAGTGCACTGCATCCATAATATACTTCCCATGTCCAGCGGCGGCATTTCCATTTTGCGAAGAAATGCTTTCTTTCCGGCTGGCTTTGGTGCCTCATATAACCCCTTTAGCTGCCTTTTCATTTCCCTCTTCATCTGAAATCCTCCTTTCCAGTTTTCTTAATACCTTCTTTGTTTCCCGATACAGGGCAAAACGGGAAATTCCGTATACCTTTGCCAAATCAGCCACCGGAACTTCATTGACATACCTAAGCAGTACCAGCTCCCGCTCCTGCTCGTCAAGCTCATGCAGCGCCTGCCTGAGCACAACGGAATCCACCAGTGCATTTTCCATATCCTCACCCGGCAGGTTCTCCGGCAGTTCCAAAGGCTTCCTTTTCCGATATTCATCTACACAAAGATTCCTCGCAATCGTGTATAAAAACGCCAGCGGCCGTCCGGTATTTTCCACACCTCTGCCTTCAAAATAACGCAGGAAGGTCTCTTGTGTGATATCCTCCGCCAGCTGCTTGTGGCGGAGCCTGTAGTAACAGTACCGATAAATACAGTCATACTGTTCATCAAAATCCATCGACATACAAGATTTCCTCCCTTCATTATGTTCAACGGATAAAACGGTTAAATGTGCGAAATTTTCCCCAAATTTCTTCTATGAAAATTATATACAATTTGGCTGTATTTTTTAAGAAAAGTACGATATACTTATCTGGAAATAGACGAGGAGGAATGCTCAAATGACAAAAAATGTTCCGGCTGAAATTGTAATCTATGTAAAAGATAAAGGAATTACCCTGCGCGAAAAATCCCTGATTGCCATTTCTGGAAGTAAAGTGATTGCCTATGGAAATGACTGCGAATCCGCTTTTGCTGTCCCTGCCACGGAATCAGAATCCCTAACCGTGCTCTCCCCTTTTAAACAGGGCAAAATAACCGACTTTACGCCTGCTGTGGCACTCCTAAAATATCTCATCAAAAAAGCCAACGGCAATAAGAAAAGCTGGAAGAAGCCGGTAATCGGAATCGTCCTGCCGGAAAACAGTACGGAAATTGACAAAAAGGCTTACGAAGATGCCTTATATATGTCTGGTGCAAAAGAGGCGCTGCTTTTTCACGAACATGAACCATTAGAAAAGATCATTCACCAATTACCCGAAACGTACCGGAAAAAAATGGATATCCTGATTGGAATCGAGGGAAATCCGATGGAATATGTTAAAGAAGCGGTATCTGATTTACTCACCTATTGTGAAAAAAATCATGTGAGCAGGGAGACCGTGATTGGGTTATTGTCAGAAGGCGAGGGGAAGCAATAGGCGGATTATCTTTCACCAGATGAAGCATTGTGTCGTATGCTTCATCTGGAATTGCTTTACTCTCATAGTAAGAAGTCACATTTTTTGCGATATTCGTTGCGGGCACTTAAAAGATTTTCATTCAGCATATTACCGGTTTCAAATTCACTCTCCTCTGCGTTTGCATTTGCACAATAATAAAACCGCTCCTCATAAACCACTTTTTCACCTTTTATGACTACAGTAGTTTTACGCTTCCTCTCCTCAATCTCATGAACCTTATCGCATATCGGACATTCCATGTGAACTTTTCTGATTAATCCGGCTGTCTCCATTTATCTTCCCCCTTCATATTTCGTTTTGCATAGAGAAACCGCATTCTGGATTCAAATCATCTTTACTATCAATTAATAAATATTTTTTCAACAATACCCCTCTATTTTATTTTAATTTTGATAGAAGCTTTTTTGCCGCTTCCGTCCGTAGACACTGCCGTAATCTTCACGGTCTTTCCCTTTCCGGCTTTCTTCGTCTTCACCTTGCCCTTCTTGGATACCGTAGCATACTTTGTGTTGCCAGATGTCCATTGCAAAGCCTTGTTTGCATTCTTACCGGTTGTCTTTATCGTCGGTTTTACTGTAATGCTTTTGCCTGCTTTGACCGAAGTGCTTTTCACTTTCAGACGGATACTCTTGACCGCATGCTTCATGATCTTGATTTTGTAAGCTGCTTTGATATTGCTCCCGTCCTGCGCCGTTGCCGTTATCGTGACCGTTTTGCCCGCTCCCTTCTTTTTCAGGGATACCCTGCCATTCGTATCCACCGTTGCATACTTGGAATTGGAGCTTGTCCATGCCAACGTTTTGTTAGTGGCATTTTCCGGTGCTACGGACACCGATAACTGCACTGTCTTCCCGGCAGCAATCTTTTTAGAGATGGCGGATATCTGAACCGCACTTACCGGTATCTGTTCCGTGCCTTCCGTTTTTTCTGCCTCTGTACTGCCTGTATCTTCCTCCTTCGCAGAACCAGCATCCGGAATATCCGCTCCGGCCTGCTGCAAAGTATCGGCATCCGGTGTGATCGTATCGCCCTGCTCTTTCTGTATTGCATAATAGTCCGGGATATTATATTCATTCCCGTCATCTGACGTATAAGTTGTGCCTTCTGCCAGCGGAACATCGGCAAATGATACCTTTCGGAGTTCTTTTCCCTCATCATACTCCCGAATATCGATATTCATCGTGCCGGTTCCATTCCCCACATAAACAAAATGATAATCGCTGTCCTTTGAAAAATAGAAGCTCTTGGCATTTCCATACGCCGCCGCTGTGATATCCCCCTTGCTGACCGGTACATTGTCCACAACCGATGCCACCAGTTCCTCTCCGTCATACACATAGACATCTACCGGACAGTGAATATCATACTCCTTGCCTTTTTGCCTGTTTCCAGTCAGCAAATGTTCATATTGCGAAAACATGGCGGGATATGTATGCTCCAACGGGCTTACCCATAATGTCTGTGCGCTGTGTTTACTGCTCTTATAGCTTGTCTGAATGCCGTGGATACTGTTTTTTAATTCTTCATTCCCCTTGCTTCCGAATACCTTTAACATCTGGCTTACCGCTGCCTTATCACCGGAATCCGCATAATCATACGCAGCTTCACAATCCCGTATCAGCACATTAAATGTAACATCTACTGCGCTTATATATGCCTCTGCATTTTCCACGGTCTTATCCTTTTGGTACCGTTCTTTCAATACCTTATATGCACTGCGGGCTACACTGTCCATCGTCACGGAAGCGGCCATGATAAAATATTTTTCCGTCATGGAATCCGTATTGAATAATACATTGGTCACATATTTTCCCATGCTGTAAGCTTCCTTCAATGCCAGCAGATACGGATTTTTTACATAGATCGTATTTTTCACAACTTCCTTCCAGTAATACGATACTCCTGATTTCAGTAATTCCGTTCCCACTGCCTTAAACGTATTGGTGGCTATCCGGCTGCAAAACTCCTCATCTGAATCATTCATAATATCAAGGCATTCCTTAAATGCTTCCCTCAGCTCTGTTTCTTCCGCAGGGCACTGGTTATACATCTCCTGAAGCATCGCCTTTGACGATTCGGAAAGTTCATGCATGTAATAATAGGACACGCATTTTTCCACATAGTCCTCCACGGAATCTGCATAATCCAGCATCTTTTTCAGGTTTGAAAAATGCTTTGCACTCTTTGCAAAAGCGGTTTTTTCGTAATTCTTGCACACCTCATTGTATATCTCGGTTTTCTTGTCAGACGGCAAAGCATTCCATTCACCCGCAGCACCTATAAGCTCCGCATTTTTAAGCCCGCCATTCACTGTCTTTACCAATGCATTGGTATCTTTTATTGCGGAAGCATTTAACTTATCCACAATTTCTGCTTTCATGGAGCATTCCATGGCACTTAAAATTAATGCCATATACATATCCTTCTGGGTATAATCATAATCTACCAGCTTGCCGCCGTCTCCGGCAGCATCCATTACGGCAGTCAGGGCTTTCCATGCGGCAGCCCCGTTTGCCACCCCGGTATTCAGCGATTCCCGAAAGAGTATTTCGCTTGGTGTCTGCGCATACAGGGTTTCTTCCGGACTGCTATATTCATTTTCCAACAGGAAATCCGCATGGTAAATCGCCTCAACAAACTCCGCCTCTGGGTGAAGTTCAATACAGTAAACCGCATCATTGTCAATCTGATAATTGATGTACGGCGCTTCCATATTATTTAATAAAATGGCTGCCTCCTCCATCTCAAAGTACTCGTCTACCTTATACAGTTCCCGGTCTATCGTAAGGATACGGTTCTCCTTGTCCATTGCCTCCAAAGTTCCCTCATACCAGCCATCTGCCTTCGACACCGGCTTATCCGACGGGATAACGGTTACATGGCATGCCACGGAATGCCCGTCCGGACTGGAAAACGTAATATCCGTTTCCCCAAAAGCCACCCCGTCAATCCGGAAGCCCCGTTTTACAGAGGTTACGCCCTCGGCCGGGTCTGTGTATAACCCGCTGTTATGAACATCTGCAATCGAATCATCTGCACTTTCATACCGTATTTTCTTTACCTGTTCCGTCAGCGTATCACGGTTTGGATTGCTTATGACAACAGAAACATATGCCTCCTCCCCTTTCACGACCTCGATCGATTCCTCCGACAAGACAAGGGCTGTTTCCGTACCGGACGGCTCCTCTCCGCCACCACCCGGCGGATTCTCTCCCCCGGTACTGCTTCCATCCGTGCTGACCGTTCCCGCATAAGACCAGCGATTAGAAGATGAAAGATTCAAATGCAAAGCCGGACAAACCGCCCGATTGCTATAGTGGACATTGCGACCAAGCTGATTGACGCCCCCATTGTCATACACACACATAGCGTAATTAGAATCATAGCCCGGCGACCGCAGCCACCAGTATCCTGTTCCAATACTGGACGTATATGTATACCCGGAAGCTGTATCGCTTCCTTTTGCAAATCCGGTATTATACCGAAGCTTTGCGTAATCATAAATACTGTAACCCTCTATCTTTCCTACCGAAGCTCCATTTCCGTTTTTTAACTCATAATTCGAAAATCCATATGCCGGATTCGCTATATCCTCTTCCGACAGCAGGAACACCTTGTCGGTTGTCGCATTCCCCCCATCCGTACCGTAATACGAATTATCTGCATTTTCTAACGTTGTATTGAAAATAGCATTCTGTTCATCGGCTGTAAACGCATTGCCAATAAAGCTTGCCCCATTCCCGCTGTAATCGGTTCCATAGCTGTTCCGGCTGCTGTCATAACCATTCAGCCAGCTCCGCATCGTACAGGTTTCCCATGTTACGGAAGTATCGAAAGTATTATATCTCTGCATATCCAGATTCTTGTCCGCAATCAAAAATGCATCATTGCCATCCACCGATAACACCCGCCACTTAATGGGCTGCTTGGCATCCTGTTTATCTGCCTCCCCATCTCCATTGGTATCCTCCTGCCAGTAATTCCCAAAGTACACGCAGTCATAGGTCACCACGCCATCACTGTCAGTTCTTGGATTGTTCAGTGCCGTAGCTGCCTGCACGCTTTCCATGCTGCCGGACGGAATGCCGGCAAACAGGCTGACTGCCAGTACCGTGGCGAGCAGGGTGGATAACCACCCTTTATGATTCTTCTTTTTCATCGTTCTCCTCCTCTTATACCGTATTTTTATTAAATGTTCATCAGACTTTTGCGTAGAATTATATCATATTTATTCTATCTGTTCAAGAATTTGGTTGATTTGGGCTGCCAAACCTCCTCTCCCCGATTATTTTTGAATTTGCAAAAAAGCGCATGGTCTACATTCACTGTTCCATGCGCCTTTACGCTATTATCCGATATTAGTTGTTTTGCTGATTATGCCAGCTGCATAACCTCGGCTTCGATTTCCTTTAATTCCTCTATTGACAAGGCTGGCACATAACGTGCAATCTTTTCAAGAGTGAGTTCTCCATCTTTAATCATTCTTGCGGCTGACTTTTTTTCCGTTTCCTTTTCAATATCCTTCGCATAAGTTCTCATTATTTGCTCATCATCAAACAAACTCATCATAATCGTCACAACCTCCTTTTCCCTTCGCGCTAAATATTCCCTTAAAAATTTGCATTTGATTTGAACGAATAGAACGGATTTTATGCCAACTGCACTGCCTGGCTTTCCAGTTCCTTAATGATATCAAGCGGTAACTCCGTATAATCAGCTATATCCTCCAATGACATTTTACCAGCCTTTATCATGCGTATAGCTGTCTTTTTTGCCTTGTTCCGTTCAGCTTCCTGTGCCGCTTCATAACGCTCACTTTTGATATAAGAGCGCATAACTTCTTCCTCGTCATATAAACTCATCATAATCGAAACAACCTCCTTTTCCCGGTCTT
>JAMPAW010000101.1 GCA_023666975.1 Clostridium sp. | reverse complement strand
AAAGCCAGAGAAGCGGCTACCCCTCACAATAACATTAGCGTGTTACAAAGTAACAGCCGTCAACTATTGCGAGTAGTTGGCGGCTATTTCCTTTTGTCCTTAAAAATCTGATAAAGCAGACTGATAAGGGCAACAATGAACGTACAGAACAAAAATAAATCCTGATATGTAATCATTGTATCACCCTCCTTTCTTTTGTCTGGAGGGCTTTATACCCTCCGAAAAATAAGAGGGGTAATGCCGCCTTTGGCTCTCTGGTTTCCCATGTTCCAAAGTATAACATAAGTTTTCCTATACATCAATCACATATTTCTTCACATATTCGAGTTATCAGCATTACCTGCAATTCTTTAAACGAAACTGTTTCGGTGTTGTATGCCGGTATTTTTTGAAATTTTTAATCATATGGCTGCAATCGGAAAAACCGGTTTCCTGACTGATATAATTCAAATCAAAATCCGTAAAAAGCAGGAAGTCTTCTATTTTGAATATGCGAAAGCGTTCAATGTACTCTTTGCAGCTTATGCCATAAATTGACTTGAATTTTTTGGCAAAACAGGAATAGCTCATGCCGCATTTTTGGGCAATTTCGCTCACCTGAAGATTGTCTTTGATGTGGAGGTCGATATATTCGGTAATGCTGTCAATATCATAGGGAACATTGTTTTGAAACATATCATTTTCGATAGAAAATCCGGTTTGCTGCCACTGCCGTATGATTTTCATTACCAGATTATACAGGTGGGTCTGTATCAGCAGGTCATAACCGTATTTCTTTTCGTTTAGCTCTTCAATACACTTTAAAAATAAATCTTTACACTCCATGCTGACGGAGGTATCTGCATCAAAATAGACGGGCATATTTTTTTCCCGTGCGCTTTTCAGAATGCTGGCAAGCTTTGGCGAGTAGGAGGGGGTGGCATTAAGCTGATTAATGTCAAATTTCAATACCGCATACCGGAGAAAACGGTTATTGGTAACATATATAGAATGAATGGACTTGGGGTGGAACAGAATCATTCCGTTTTTGGGAATGATATATCTGTCCTCACCGTCATACATTTCCGCCGTTCCGTCGAGAACATATATCATCTCAACAAAGTAGTGCCAATGGGGGCGGATGGGAAAGCTGTTTCGCTGTGTGTCATAAATAAAACATTCATATGGCATATTCAATGTGTCGGAAGCCTCATATAAAGTGTGCATGTTTTTTCTCCTGAATAGATTTTTACTATTTTTCAATAGGATTATTATATCATAAATCCAAGAAAAATGCTTAAATGAAAAGATGAAATTTACCGTAAAGTGTGCTGCGGCTGTTTTTGCGGTGCATCTGGGAAAGGACGATAGATTATGGCAGAGCTTGTTAAGGATATGACAAAGGGGAAAGTGACTCCGTTATTGGTTAAATTTATGATGCCCATGCTGTTGGGAAATCTGTTTCAACAACTGTATAATATTGCGGACAGTGCTATCGTGGGGCAGCATGAGGGCGCAAATGCGCTGGGGGCTATCGGTTGTACCGGTTCCCTCACCTTTTTGTTCTTTTCTTTCTGCAACGGTTTGGCTTCCGGTGCAGGAATCATTGTGGCACAACATTTTGGAGCGGGAAATGAAAAAGATGTGAAAAAAACGCTTGCAAATTCTTTTTATATTGTAGTTTTGTCCGGTGTTTTGCTGAGCGTGCTCGGTTTTGTACTGGCAAGACCGATTCTGGAGCTGCTGCAGACACCAAAGGTACAGCTTCAGGATGCTGTGGACTATATGCACATTATCTGTGCAGGAACGCTGGCGGTTTCCGTCTATAACTATGCGGCGCAGACAATGAGGGCTTTAGGGGACTCGAAAACTCCGCTTATTTTTCTGATTGTGGCAACGGCGATTAACATTGCGCTAGATGTTCTGTTTGTTGTCTTTTGGGGAATGGGCGTAAAAGGGGCAGCTTGGGCAACGATTATTGCACAAAGTATATCGGCAGTTGCCAGTCTGATTTATGGCGTGGCAAAGAATCCGTATTTCCAGCTGGAACGGGAGCATTTACGGCTGGATTCCCAGATTTTTGTGCTGTGCTTTCAGGTCGGTATGCCGCTGGGCGTGCAGAGTATGCTGATTGCCGTTTCCTGTGTGGTGCTGCAGAGATTTGTCAATGCGTTTGATGAGGCGGTGGTCAGTGCGTTTACTGTTACCAGCCGTGTAGAACAGCTTGTGCAGCAGCCGTTCAATTCTCTGGGTATGGCCATAGCCAATTTTACCGGTCAGAACATGGGGGCTGGCAAAAGCGAGCGTGTGCGCACTGCACTGAAGAAGAGTACGTGGATAGTGGCGGCTATCAGTGTTTCTATGCTTTTAGTATGCTATCTGGGCGGTAATCTGGTCGTGAGCTGCTTTGTCAAGGAGCCGGAGGTTATTGCGATCGGAACAACAGGGCTTAAGATTACCAGTCTGATGTTTTTCCCGCTGGGTTTGATTTATATTACCAGAGGGCTTTTAAACGGAGCCAATGATACTTTCTATGCGATGATTAACGGAGCAATTGAGGTGTGCGGAAGAATCGGGTTCTCTTATCTTCTGGTCACGTTCTTCTCTATCGGGTTGTGGTCCGTGTGGCTGGCGACAGGCCTTACGTGGACGATTACGGGAATTGCCGGCCTGATACGGTACCGGCAGGGAAAATGGCTGGAAATGACTATAGCAAATCAGGCTGCGGAGAACAATCAGGCTGTGGAGGTCAGGCTGGAGGAAGATACCGTATTGAAGGTCGTGGACGGAGAGCGAAATGTGAATTAGTTTCAGTGGCTTTTCGGGTGAGAATATGTTATTATCTTAACAGATACATGAGAGGACGAAAGATAATGACGTTAAAGGAACTGGAACTGGGAAACACGGCAGAGGTGGCTGCCGTGGGCGGAGAAGGCGCTTTGCGCCAGCATTTTCTGGATATGGGCGTGATACCGGGGGCAGAGGTGACGCTGGTCAAGTATGCTCCGATGGGCGACCCGATGGAATTAAGGATACATGGGTATGAATTGACGCTGCGGCTGGCGGACGCGGAGAAAATTGAAATCAAACCCGTGGAAGAAGAAAAAGGAACAGATGACCGGCAAAATACGGAACATGTCTTGGGAAAGCTGGAAGGGACAGACAGGGCGGTCGGCATAAGAGATACGCAAAAAGGACGTGCGGATAAACCAAGGTCAAACAGAGAACACCCTGGTCTTGGTGAAGGGGGACGCTATCATGTAAAGGCGGACGAGAACCCGCTGCCGAAGGGGACAACGCTCACCTTTGCCTTAGCGGGTAATCAGAACTGTGGCAAGACAACACTGTTTAATCAGCTGACCGGCGCAAATCAGCATGTCGGTAACTTTCCGGGTGTGACTGTGGACCGGAAGAGCGGTTCGATTCGGGGCAGCCAAAATACACTGGTTACGGATTTGCCGGGAATATACTCCATGTCTCCGTACAGCAATGAAGAAATCGTCACCAGAGAGTTTATCATCAAGGAAAAACCGACAGGAATCATCAATATCGTAGATGCGACTAACATCGAGCGGAATCTTTACCTGACTATGCAGCTAATGGAGTTAGATGTTCCGATGGTGCTGGCACTGAATATGATGGACGAGGTGCGCGGTAATGGCGGAGCAGTGCGCATCAATGAGCTGGAGGCAATGCTGGGGATTCCGGTAGTGCCTATTTCCGCTGCCAAGAATGAAGGCATTGACGAGCTGGTAAGCCATGCTCTGCATGTTGCCCGCTATCAGGAAAGACCGGGAAGAATCGATTTTTGTGATAAAGATGACAATGGTGGTGCGGTACATCGGTGTCTGCACGGCATTATTCATCTGATTGAAGACCATGCCGTGGCGGCGGGGATTCCCGTGCGGTTTGCCGCCAGCAAACTGGTGGAAGGTGACCGGATTGTTTTGGAGTCGTTAAACCTTAGCAGAAACGAGCAGGAAATGATTGAACATATTATCTGCCAGATGGAGGAGGAGCGCGGGCTTGACCGTGCTGCCGCCATTGCGGATATGCGCTTTGTGTTTATCAACAGGCTGGTTGAAGAAACCGTGGTGAAACCAAAAGAGAGCAGGGAGCATGAGCGGAGCAGGAGAATTGACCGGGTGCTTACCGGTAAGTATACGGCAATTCCTGCATTTATCGGTATTATGGCACTGGTGTTTTTTCTTACGTTTAATGTAATCGGGGCATGGCTTCAGGGCCTGCTGGAAACGGCGATTGACCACCTGACGGCATTTGCCGGCTATGCCCTTACTGCGTGGAACGTAAACGGGGTACTGCATTCGCTGATTATTGACGGTATATTCAGCGGAGTGGGGAGCGTGTTAAGTTTTCTGCCGATTATTGTCACGCTGTTCTTTTTCCTCTCTATGCTGGAGGACAGCGGTTATATGGCGCGGGTTGCTTTTGTTATGGATAAACTGCTTCGGCGGATTGGGCTTTCGGGGCGAAGTATTGTACCGATGCTGATTGGTTTTGGCTGTACCGTGCCGGGGGTTATGGCGAGCCGCACACTGCCTTCTGAACGTGACCGGAAAATGACGATTATTTTGACCCCGTTTATGAGCTGTACGGCCAAATTGCCGATTTATGGATTTTTCACGGTAGCATTTTTTCCGGGACATGGTGCGCTGATTATGGTAGGGCTGTATTTTGCCGGTATTGCCGTGGCGGTCATGGTGGCGATGGTTTCCCGCAGGACGTTGTTTAAAGGAGAGGCAGTCCCCTTTGTCATGGAGCTGCCGAACTATCGTCTGCCCGGAGTCAAAAATGTGGCGCAGCTTTTATGGGATAAGGCGAAGGACTTTTTACAGCGGGCATTTACCGTGATTTTTATGGCCACGATTGTCATCTGGTTTTTGCAGACCTTTGACCTACAGCTGAATATGGTGACGGATTCCCAAGACAGCATTCTGGCAGTATTGGCGGGAATCGTCGCACCGGTATTTGCACCCTTGGGCTTTGGCGACTGGAGAATTTCCACGTCGCTGATTGCAGGATTTATGGCGAAGGAGAGCGTAGTGTCTACGCTGTCAGTCCTATTTGGCAGTACGGATCATCTGACTGCCCTGTTAAATCCGGTGTCGGCAGCAGCACTTCTGGTATTCTGCCTGCTGTATACACCCTGTGTGGCGGCAGTATCCTCAATTAAGCGGGAACTGGGAGGAAAATGGGCGGCAGCAATCGTTGCGGAACAATGTATTCTGGCATGGATAATGGCTTTTCTCGTCAGGGCGGTAGGAATGCTGTTATTTGCCGCATAAATGGAGGAGTGAGAAATGGCAGAGCGACCGGAATATTTTGAGGCGGCATTGTCTGACTTTATGTATGACATGGCAAGCGGCGGTGCAATCCGCCATTTGGTGGAGTCGGGATATTCGATAGAGCAAATCATCAGGGAACTGGACTTTCCTACACCGCGGCAGCGTGTGGAACAGACGGTATATAAATATATGACGGAGTCAGGTATGCTTCTCGCCAAACTTCCGGTAGAGGAGAATGGTTTTACGTCCTGTCCGCTCCGCTCTAAGGACAGGGGAAAACTGCGGAAACGGCTGTTAGAGTGCATTGCCGCAAATGGGCAGGAGGCCGCATACATGAGCTGCCCTTTTGGCCAGATGATGAGAAACGACGCCGAGGGGCTGGAAAAACAGTTGTCGGTATTGACGTTAAGAGAGCGGGAATATATTTTCGGGATACGCTGGGAACAAGATGTGATGTATCATCGGCTGAACAGCCGGATGCTGGAAATCGGTGTTCAACTGGCTGCTGAACCGGCAGCAGAATACAATTTTTATTTTTTAAAGAGTAGGGAAAAGATAACGATATCTTAGGATTAGTTTCAGGTAAGGGAGCAGTATATGAAATGGTGGCAGCATTTAAAGACAATCAATCATCATAAATGGCTGGTGATGAAGGCATGTTTTCGTCTGGGAATGTATAAACAGGGTCTGCTGCATGATCTGTCCAAATACGGACCGACGGAATTTTTGGTAGGTGCCAAGTATTATCAGGGAACAAGAAGTCCGAATAATGCGGAGCGTGAGGATAAAGGGTATACGTCGGCGTGGCTTCATCATAAGGGAAGAAATAAGCATCATCTGGAGTATTGGTTGGACTATGATTTGGAAAATGGGGGAATTTGCGGAATGAAAATGCCAATAAAGTACGTGGTGGAGATGTTCTGCGACAGAGTTGCTGCCAGTAAAAATTATAACCGGGACAGCTATACCGATGATATGCCGATTAAATACTTTCAAAAGGGAAAAGCGAAAAATCTTCTGCACCCGGAATCTGCGGCATTATTGGAGCAGCTGTTGACGATGCTGGCCGAAAAGGGAGAAGATGAGACGTTGTCTTATATCAAAGAGGAGATACTGACGAGAGAGGTCAGAAGAGAGAAAATATAAGATTAGAATAATGTGATAAAAGGACGAAACATGGCAACAAGAGCAAAAATATGTGGAGGAGAGGCATGAGTTTTACACATTTGCATGTGCATACGGAATATAGTCTGCTGGACGGAGCTTCCAAAATAAAGGAATTGGTACACCATACAAAAGAGCTTGGAATGGACAGTATTGCCATAACAGACCACGGCGTGATGTATGGTGTGATTGATTTTTACAAGGCGGCAAAGGCAGAGAAGATTAAACCGATTATCGGCTGCGAGGTCTATGTGGCACCGGAGTCCCGTTTCAGCAGGGAGGCCGGAAAGGAAGAGGGCAGGTACTACCATTTGGTGCTGCTGGCAGAAAACGATATTGGTTACCACAATTTAATGAAGCTGGTGTCAAGAGGATTTACAGAAGGGTATTACTATAAACCGAGAGTGGACCGCGAGCTGTTAAAGGAGTTTCATGAAGGGATTATCGCACTTTCGGCCTGCCTCGCCGGGGAGGTTGCCACTTATCTGCGTCAGGGATTTTATGAAGAGGCAAAGAAAGCGGCATTGGAGCATTTGGAGATTTTCGGACAGGATAACTATTTTTTGGAACTGCAGGACCATGGGATTGATGACCAGAAAACGGTGAATCAGGGGCTTATGCGGCTTCACCGGGAGACCGGAATACCGCTGGTGGCAACAAATGATATTCACTATGTCCGGGAAAATGATGCCGAGGCACATGACATTCTTCTCTGTATACAGACCAACAAAAAGGTGTCAGATACGGACCGTATGCGTTATGACGGCGGACAGTATTACCTGAAATCACCTGAGGAAATGGAGGAGCTTTTTCCCTATGCAAAGGAGGCGCTTGACAATACGGGTGAGATTGCCCGGCGGTGCAATGTGGAAATTGTTTTTGGAGAGCAGAAGGTGCCAAAGTATGAGGTGCCGGAAGGATTTACCGCATATAGTTATCTGAAAGCATTGTGCCAGGAGGGGTTAGACAAACGGTACTTTCCGGTGACAGACGATTTACAGCAAAGATTGGATTATGAATTGTCTACCATTGAGAAAATGGGCTATGTGGACTATTTTCTGATTGTGTGGGACTTTATCAAATATGCGAAGGACAACGGAATAGCGGTGGGACCGGGGCGTGGCTCCGCTGCCGGCTCGATTGTCAGCTATTGCTTGGGAATCACGGATATCGACCCGATTCGTTTCAGCCTTCTCTTTGAGCGTTTCCTGAATCCGGAACGTGTGTCCATGCCGGATATTGACGTGGACTTTTGCTATGAGCGCAGGCAGGAGGTTATCGATTACGTTGTCCGCAAGTACGGTAAGGAAAAGGTTGTCCAGATTGTCACGTTTGGAACAATGGCGGCCCGTATGGTTCTCCGCGATGTGGGACGTGCGCTGGATATGCCTTATGCTGCCGTGGACCGTGTGGCAAAAATGGTTCCGATGGGCGCCAACGGGCATAATATCACGATTGCCGAGGCGTTGGAGATTTCCGCCGATTTGAAGAATGCGTATAACGAAGAGGAAGATGTGCGTTATCTGATTGACACCTCCCGGAAGCTGGAGGGACTTCCACGGCATGTTTCCATGCATGCGGCGGGAGTGGTAATCGGGCAAAAGCCGATAGATGAATTTGTGCCGCTCTCACGGGGAACAGAGGAGGCTATTACAACACAGTTTACGATGACGACGATTGAAGAGCTGGGACTGCTGAAAATGGATTTTCTGGGCCTGCGGACGCTGACCGTGATTCAGGACGCCGTGCGGAATATCAAACAGAGCAGGGGCATAGACATCGATATTGACCATTTGGATATGAATGATACGGCAGTTTATGATTTGATGAGCACCGGGCAGACGGACGGTATCTTTCAGCTGGAAAGTAACGGAATGAAGAGCTTCATGAAAGAGCTGAAGCCGCAAAACATCGAGGACGTGATTGCGGGAATTTCGCTGTATCGTCCGGGACCGATGGATTTTATTCCTCTCTATATAAAAGGAAAGGAGCACCCGGAGTCGATTACCTATGATTGTCCGCAGCTGGAAAAGATACTGGCGCCTACCTATGGCTGTATTGTCTATCAGGAGCAGGTTATGCAGATTGTCATGGAGCTTGCCGGATATACCCTCGGACGGAGTGATTTGGTGCGCCGGGCAATGTCGAAGAAAAAGGGTGACGTGATGCAGCGGGAACGCCAGAATTTTGTCTATGGCAACGAGGAAGAAAATGTTCCCGGCTGCATTAACCGGGGAATTGGCGAGAAGACGGCAAACAAAATTTTTGACGAAATGATTGATTTTGCGAAGTATGCCTTTAATAAATCCCATGCGGCGGCATATGCCGTGGTGGCCTACCAGACGGCTTATCTGAAATGCCACTATCCAGAGGAGTTTATGGCGGCGCTGATTACCTCCGTGCTGGACCGTACCGACAAGGTTTCCGAATATATTGCGCACTGCCGTAAGCTCGGAATTAAGATACTTCCCCCGGATATCAATGAGGGCTACAGTCATTTTTCCGTGTCGAACCATGCGATACGATACGGACTTTCGGCGTTGAAAAGTGTGGGAAGACCGGTAATCAATTCGATAGTCGAGGAGCGTGAGGAGCACGGCAGATTCAAGGATTTGAAGGATTTTATCAGCCGTATGTCCAATAAGGAGGTAAATAAGCGCACGATAGAGAGCTTTATCAAATCCGGTGCACTGGACAGCTTCGGCGCAAACCGCCGGCAGATGATGATGATTTATCTGCAGGTCATGGATACCGTAAACCAGGAGCGGAAAAGTGCGATAACCGGCCAGATGTCGCTGGTGGATTTTCTGAGTGAGGAGGAAAAGAAGGATTTTGATATTGCGTATCCAGATGTAAAGGAGTATGAAAGGGAGGAAATGCTCGCTTATGAGAAAGAGGTGCTGGGAATTTATGTAAGCGGACACCCGCTTGAGGATTACCAGAAGCTGATGAGTGATAATATCGATGCCACGACATTGGATTTTGTACCGGATGCGGAGAGCGGAGAGACCGTGGCAAAGGACCAGATTTATTATACGCTGGGGGGAATGGTATCCGCTAAGACCGTCAAGCTGACTAAGAATAACCAGAGTATGGCGTTTATCACCTTGGAGGATTTGGTCGGGTTAGTCGAGGTCGTGGTATTTCCGAAGAAATATGACCAATATCGGCAGTATTTAGAGCAGGACAACAAAATTTTTGTCTATGGAAGGGCATCGATCAGCGAGAATGAGGGGAAGCTTTTGCTGGAGAAGGTGGTGCCGTTTGACGAAGTGCCGAAGCAGCTTTATCTCCAGTGTGACAGCAGGGAGGATTTCGCGGACAAGCAGCAGGCCATTTATCAGATGATCGATAATTATCCGGGGGATAGTGAGGTCATTGTGATGCTTAAGGAGGAACGGTTGATGAAGGCACTCGGAGCGCAGTTTAAGGCTGCCGCAACGAAAGAACTCCTGCGTGAGATGAGACGGCTGCTGGGTGACGGCAGAGTGATTGTCAAAGAGGGAAAGCTGTCCATGCGGGAGAAGAGATAAACGGATACAGGGAGGCAGCAGTGGAGAAATACAGGCATTTTAATGAAAGCAGAGGGCGTGGACAATGATAACCAGTACGGCAAACGGGAAGATTAAAAATATCAATAAATGTCTGAAAAGTGCCAGAGAGCGCAAAAAACAGGATATTTTTTTGGTGGAAGGACTGCGGATGTTTGCGGAGATTCCGCAGCAGATGAATATGGAAACCTATGCCACGGAGGAATTTTATCATGCTCACGGGGAATTATTTAAAGGAATATCTTTTGAACTGGTGTCGGAGCATGTTATGGACACAATCTCCGATACGCGTACACCTCAGGGCGTGGTGAGCATGGTGAAAAGAAAACACTATGGACCGGAGGAGGTCTGCGGAGCGGTTTCTTCCGGGGCACCGCTGATTCTGGCGATTGAAAATCTGCAGGACCCGGGGAATCTGGGGACGATTGTGCGGACGGCGGAGGGTGCAGGGGTGACCGGTATACTGATGAGCAGTGACACGGTAGATATCTATAATCCCAAGGTGGTACGCGCTACAATGGGCTCGATTTTTCGTGTCCCGTTCTGTTATGTGGCAAATCTGGCGGAGTGGATTTTGGAGCTTGGGCGGAGAGAGTACCGGACTTACAGCGCACATATGCAGGGCACAAGGTTTTACGACGTGGATTACCGATATCCGACAATTTTCTGCATAGGGAATGAGGGAAACGGCCTGTCTGAGGCTCTGGTTTGTGCCTCTGACTGCAAAATCAGCATTCCGATGGCGGGAAAAGTAGAGTCGTTAAATGCGGCAACCGCAGCAACGGTTTTGATGTATGAAGCAATGCGACAGAGAAATACCCTAAATCGACAAAAGTAGTCTTTTTTAGAAGAAAAATCCCCGTTCTATAAAATGACTTTCTGTACTAATATATAGTACATGATAAATGTATTTCAAAACGCTTGATACAATATTTAGTATTTACAGACTCAGAATCATTTATTGTGCAAAATGACTTTTAAGGTACATGGAAGGAGAAAAAAGATGACAGAAAAAGCGTTAAGCAATAATCAGGCAGTGGTGGCAGGAGAAATTATTTCGGAGTTTCGTTTCAGCCATGAAATCTTTGGTGAGGGGTTTTACATGGTGGACTTGCTGGTGAGCAGATTAAGCGATGCCACAGATGTAATTCCGTTAATGGTTTCTGACCGTTTGATTGATGTGGAAACGGATCACTTAGGTGAGCATATTGAGGCAAAAGGGCAGTTCCGTTCCTACAATAAACATGAGGAGGCAAAGAACCGGCTGATTTTATCCCTGTTTGTGAGAGAATTAAATATATTAGACGAAGAGGACGAGATGCAGCATCCGAATCAGATTTATTTAGACGGCTACATCTGTAAAGCGCCGGTTTATCGCATGACACCGCTGGGAAGGGAAATTGCTGATGTCCTTTTGGCAGTAAACCGTGCCTATGGGAAATCGGATTATATTCCCTGTATTTGCTGGGGGAGAAATGCAAGGTTTGCCGGTAAGCTGGATGTGGGAGAACATGTAGCTATCTGGGGACGAATCCAGAGCCGTGAGTATCAGAAAAAAATGGAGAATGATGAGGTGGTCAACCGTATAGCCTACGAGGTGTCTGTCAGCAAAATGGAGTGTCTGGAATAGAGATGTGGATTGGTTGGCTATTGCATTTTCAAATAGATTATGTTAGTATTGCATTTTGTAAGCAGCTTAGCATATGATAGGGATTGGGTTAAAAATGCAGACTCCAATCATGAGGTGGAAGAATATGGAAAATGTGCATGTGATATACGGTGCAGGATATGGAAAGACTGCTGCGGCAATGGGCTTGGCCGTGAAGGCTGTTGGAGCAGGCGAAACGGTGACGATTGTGCAGTTTTTAAAGGGAACAGATGCAGACTACAGCATTTTAAGCCAGTATGATGACATTAACTTTTTTACATTTGAAAACAGTGAGAAGCCATACGGGGAGCTGAGCTTTGAAGAACGTGAGGAGCAGCGGACCAAGGCCAAAAACAGTTTTCACTATGCAAAGAAGGTGATTGATACGGGAAGCACTGATGTGGTGATTTTAGATGAGGTGTTGGGATTAATGGATTACAATATCTTAGATGAGGAAGATATTGCAGGGCTGCTGCGCGTTAACAGCACGGTGAAATTAATCCTTACCGGAAGAAACTGCCCGGAGAGTATCCGCAAGAAGGCTTCGCTGTTGTCTCATATCGAGTCAAAATAGTATTATTGTATTTAACGGTTACATATATAACAGGAAACTGAGCAATCTTAAGTCCGCTTAAGGTTGCTTTGCCAGGGCAATCGCTTAATATTTTTTATCGCTATCAAAGTTTCTATAAATCAATTTCTGTGCTCTGGATCGTCATGTTAATCTCCCTGCCCTGAGAAATATCTGTTTGGTTTTTATCT
>JAMPAW010000100.1 GCA_023666975.1 Clostridium sp. | reverse complement strand
CCACTACTTGATTGCAAAATTCTTCATAATCCAGAAAATCCCACTGGTTCTGACCAGATGTAAATGGAAACGTATCCTTTCCGTCCTTTTCAGCCTGCACTATTTTAGAAAAAATTGAAGCTCCAAATTCTGAATTTCCAACTATATAATATCCTCTCAACCACTGTAAAATTGTATCATTATCTTTGCATAGCAATGTAATCGACTGTCTTAATGCATTTTTGCTTATTCCATATAAACTCGAAGGATTCGTAGGTGTATCTTCGTTGATGCTTCCCTCAAAAAATCCCACCTCATGCATACTTCCCATCACAACCAGCTGCTTTACCCCTTCTTCGATTACTCTTTTTAGAAAAATGTAATGTTTGGGTAAATCTTTTATATGTGCAACCGAATTATGAACAAATCCATCTCTCCAAGCCAAATGCAATATGACTTCAGGAAACCCAAAATATGCATCAGGCGAATCAATCGCAAATAAATCACAAGAAATTCTCTTTGCTCTTACATCGACATAACTGACTGAAAAATCTGTTGCAATAACCTCATGCCCACGATCAAGCAATTGGCTAACAATACCTTGTCCAAGATATCCATTTGCTCCCGTAACCAAAATTTTCATTTCAGCACCCTTTCATTCCAGACAAAATATACATCATCATATGATCCAGCACCAAATGCAGATCCTCCGTAATCTGCATGTTCTCTATATTCACATGTACATGGTACTTTGCAAGCTTTTTCAGCTTTCCGCCATCATATCCTACAAGGGCAATCGTTTCTGCTCCCCGTTCATTTGCGTATTCCAGTGCCCTCACCACATTCTCGGAATTCCCGCTCCCGGAAATGCCGATCACTACATCCTTTGGCTTCAATTTGTTTTTAAGCGGCACCAGAAAGACATCTTCATATCCGATATCATTTGCAATTGCCATCATCATGGGCACATTGTCACTGAGACACTCAAAATCATATTTTACATCCTGCTCATAGCTGACTCCCTTATTAAAATCACATTCAAAATGGGACGCTGTGGATGCGCTGCCACCATTTCCGCAAATAAAAACACGTCTTCCATCCAGCCTTGCCTGCTCTAAGACATTCATTACCTGATTGATATCCTCTACTGGTAAGGAAGTCAGCGCTTCTCTCTCCATTTCGATATATTTTCTAATATCACTTTTATAATCCACCATTACATATTTCCTCGTTTTCAAGATTACTATTCTGTCCCAGAATTTCCTCTACCGCATCCAGCAGATTCGCACTTATCATATCCGGTTTTACTTCATATTTTCCATCTTTCCCGGCCTCCCCCGTTTGAAGCAGTACCGTTTTAAGACCCGCGTTTATTCCCGTCTGTATATCCGTCGTGGTATCCCCAATCATATAAGACTGTGACAAGTCAATATGATACTTCTCTGCCATTTTCTCTATCATCGCGGTTCCCGGTTTTCTACAGTTACATAAAATCTTGTACGCCGGATTTTCCTCTGGATATCCTTTATCCGGGTGATGCGGACAAAACATAATATCATCCAGAAAAGCTCCCTGAACACCAAGCAAAACCGACAGCTTTTTATGAATATTTTCCACATCTTCTATGCTACACATACCACGGGCCACTACAGGCTGGTTGGTCACAACGATTACCAGATATTCCGACTGGTTAATCCTGCGAACGGCAGCAGCAGCCCCCTCCTCCAGTTCGATCTGTTCTGTTTCTGTAATAAGCCCCCGGTAAACATTGAGAGTGCCGTCCCTGTCCAAAAAGATGCACTTTTGTTTATATGCAAGGTTTTTTGCTTCCAAAAGCCCCTCCCTCTGCGCATAAGACACGGAAGAAAACCTCTCCGGCGTTCCTGCATCTTTTACATATTCCGGCGTCCGGTATCCATATACTTGTCCCTTCTGTATCAATTCTTTTAAAACGTTCTTCTCAAAATCCAGCCTTACCGGCCGTTGAACCGTCTCAATCACATCTGCCGTAAGTATATAGATCCCTGCATTTACTATGTTTTCATACAAATAATCCCGCCTGCTTCCCTTTTCATCAAAACCAGCCACTTTTCCTGATGCATCCAAAATCACCAGATCCGAATCATAAGGATGCGCATTGGGGTGAACGAGAAGCGTTGCCTTCCCACCCATAGATTCGTGAAAAGCAAGCATCCTTTCCAGTGCAATATCAAAGATTATATCACCATATACCAAAAACACATTCCTGCCGCAAAGCCATTGCTTGAGATAATATAGGGCGCCGGCAGATCCAAGAGGACAATCGGTCTCTTCTGCTATATACGCAATGTGTACACCATAGGCGGATCCATCACCAAAATATTCCTGGATTTTCTCTCCGAGATGTCCGACAATAATCACAAAATCCTGAATCCCATAGCGGGAAATGTTCTCAATCTGCCATTGAAGCATCGGCTTTCCATTTAATCGCAAAAGAGGCTTGGGAATCCTGTCCTTTGTCAGTTCACGCATTCTTGTTCCTTTTCCCCCGGCCTGAATCACTGCAATATAACGGTCGCCCACAACATTTCCGATCATAATCCGCCCCCATTCAGCACGGCCGCCACCGTATCCCTGACAGCCTCATTGGATGTATGGTCCGCCCGCCAGCCTTTGGCATGGATTTTATCCAGGTTATAAGAAAAAGAAGGGACATCTCCCTTCCATCCCCGGCTTCCCCCGGTATACTGGTACTCCACTCCTTTTAGTCCCATATTTTCACATACAATGTCTGCAATCTCCGTGACCGTCGTATCGGAATCCACTCCCACATTATAGATTTCTACACCGTCGGCAGACTCCCCTGTCACCTGCAACATTGCATTCAATAAATCCGCAACATGAATGTATGGCTTTTTCTGCGTTCCATCGCCCAATATTTCCAGCCGTTTCGGATTCTCCCTAAGCTTTCGAATAAAATCAAAAATTACCCCATGGGTCAGTCCCGGGCCAATTACATTTGCAAAGCGGAAAATCGTTGCTTTCATATCGTTCATATACGCATAGGCAGATATCATCGCCTCGGAAGCCAGCTTCGCCCCACCATAATAGGAAATCGGCTGCAGGCCTCCCGTATCCTCTTTCAGTCTGATTCCCGGCTTTTCCCCATAAACAGCGGAGGTGGAAGCAAAAAATATCTGCTTTATATTGTTTGCACGCATCGCCTCCAGCACAGATGCGGTTGTGAGAAATGTATTGTCCAGATCAATCTTTGGCGTTTTCCCACTTTTCTGTATGTCGGAATTTGCTGCCAGATGAAACACCATATCTGTTTTCTGAATCGCCATCAGCTTTTCCAGCTCTTCTTTATTTGTTGCGTCCAGCTCACACAGCTCAAAATTTTCATTTCCCAGCAAACGGGACACATTATCCCTGCTTCCCAGAGTAAAATTGTCCACGCATACCACCCGGTATCCCAGCTCTGTCAGTTTTGCGGCCAAGTTTGCGCCGATAAACCCCGCTCCCCCGGTAATTAGTATATTCTGCATTTTTATCTCCTTAACTTCTGTCCCACATAGATTACCGATGAACCCTGACGATCCATGCTGAAATTCATTTCCTGCAGCTGTATCCCGCGCCGCAGGCGCCCCTGTTCTTTTTCCGGCACATAGAAAAGCAAAAATCCGCCCCCTCCTGCACCCAGAAGCTTTCCACCGACAGCCCCAAGCCTTTTTGCCCTGTCATAATTCTCATCAATCAGGGGATTGCTGATACCGCTGGCCAGTGTTCGTTTAATTTTCCAGCTCTCATCCAGTATTTCTCCCAGTGTATCAACAGAATTGTTCTGTAATGCCTCCCTTAAATCCCGGGTCATCTGACACATCCGAAGCTGTCCCTGCTCTTTTTCCCCTTCCGTGACATTCTTTCCCTGCTCTCTCAGGATATCCGAAGCAGAATGGACACTGCCAGTATAGAAAAGCATAAGATTATGCTCCAGCTTTTCAAAAGATTCCTCCTGCATAATTACCGGCTCCACCGCCACACTTCCATCCCGGTTAAAGGAATAGAAATTTAATCCGCCAAACGCTGCAGCGTACTGATCCTGCTTGCCAATCGGCTGCCCCAGATCAACGATTTCTGTGCGGCAGGCTTCTTCCGCCAGCCGCTCCCTTGACACAAATTTTCCAGTATAGCTATAGAGTACATGGAGCAGACCTACCGTAAAGGCGCTGGATGAGCCCAGTCCCGTCCCGGCAGGCACATCTGCCGTACTCGTAATTTCCACACCCTTTAGTCCGAATTTTTCTAAAATACACCGAAAATATTTATGTTCTATCTCGCTGTAATCCCTGACCTGCTCCGTCTGTGAATATTTTAGCACGGTTTCAGCAGGGTCAAATGCCGGGTGAACTGATAAATACATATATTTTTGTATCCCCGTGCTCAGTACACACCCTCCATGTTTCTCATAAAAGGCTGGCAGATCACTGCCACCACCGCAAAAGCTCACACGAAAGGGAGTTCTTGTGATAATCATTTTTTTATATAAGCTCCTTATTATCTGTTTTTCTCACACAAAAAAGAAGCCCCCTGATTTCTCACAGAGCCTCTCAATAAAATACCTGCGCTTCCCTCCATCACCTTCTTCCAACTTCTATATAGAAGCGCTTAACACATGTAGTTTTCCTTGCGAATCCTCAATTCGAATATTCCTGATTTCACTCTCACCTTCTGGAATCGTTATATTCAGCTTATGACTATTATCATCTATCTCATAAATTAGATTTTGAAACATCGTAGCACTCAGTATTAAATTACTATGGTACCTAACTGAAACACATTATCCGGTGTTGTATATCTCGAAACACACTCTCCCCTAAGCATCATTTTTGTCAACTCACTTTTTTGTCTGCCTACATAGCCAACCACAGCTGTTTTTATAGAGGCATGACTATCTATTTCATATTCTACATCTATCAGCCCCAGCCATTGATCAGGATATTGTTCTTGTATCTCCTTCCAAGTCAGTCTATTTGTCTCCAACTCCAATCCCCCCTTATATGAATAACTTTCTCTTTTTTAATTTTATCATAAACTCCCTAGTAATTCAAGGGGTACCTATCGGCTAAGCATAAGGCGTAACCTTCTTTTGCATACCCGAAAAGTGATATATAACGAAAGGGGAATCGGTTTCCATTCTCTTTTCTTCTCCCGACCTTCGGCTGATCTGAGAATTTCGTTCAGGCATAATTTTCTTATTCCCTTAATACTCATAGTTTTTCCCAAAAAATAATCTACGGCTTTTCTTCGCAGCATTAGATCTTTTTTCGGAAATGATGGATATCTGTTATAGAACTCCTTGATCTGCTCTGGCAAATCTGCACTATAGTCAAATCCATTTTTCTCCCAATAATTTTGTTTTATCATCCCATCTTCGTCTATGAGTTCCTCTTTTTCACCATGGGATTTACTTTGCTCATGCACCCGGTACATCAGACATGGACTAGAGATATTGTCGCCCCTGACACAATCCAGTGCCCTTGTCCACAATTCATAATCCTCAGCATGTATTCCTTCCTGATATAATAAATTATTTTCTATGAAAATATCTTTTCTCCACATCACAGTTGGATGGAAAAAAGGACATTCAAAAAAACTGTCCATACGTACTGCATCGAATTTGTCTTGATGTCTCCAATAATGCCTGCCATTCATCATAACTGCCGTTCCGGAAACCACGATATCCGGGTTTTCCCGAAAATGTTTCATCTGTTTCCGGAATCTATGCTTATAAGCAACGTCATCTGCATCCATTCGCGCAATATAACTTCCCCGAGCCGCTCCTATCCCAACATTGAGAGACGCTGCAAGCCCCAGCCTTTTCTCATTTTCAATCACACGAATTCTATTATCCTTAAAGCCCCGGATAATCTCTCTGCTTCTTTTATTGGAACCGTATTCCAATAAAATAATGAGTTCAAAATTTCGATAGCTCTGGTCCAAAATGCTCTGTATTGCCCTATGCAAATATATCTCCCCGTTATAGACCGGCATCAAGACTGATATTTTTTCTGATTCTAGCATGTTATGATTTCCTATTATATATTTCCTGAAAAATATTTTCTTTTGTAATAAATGTATATAAATCCCGTCAACCGATATTTCATCAAAAGAAATTTAATCTTATTCATGCGACCAGATATATTTTTGGTTTTTACAGAATCAAATAATGTTGTAAAAACTGGTTCTTCTAAAAAACTGATTATTGTCTTTTTAAAATATTTTTTATCAACGCTAGACATTAGAAGTCCATGGCATACATCATAGAATGAGACTACTGTATAATAATATGTATGCTCTTTTATATCAATTTCTGTTTCTACCAAATTCATCTTGTGCCATTCTTCAAAAAACTTCTTGCATCCTTCAATATATTTTTCAGCTTTGTGTCTATGCATTGCAGAATAGCTGTTTTGATAATATATATACCACGTCTCTGGAATAATCACTGCGCTTCTACAGTCATTGAATACTTCACGATTAAATAATGCATCTTCACCAAATGACACACAAGTGTTAAATAAATGCTTTTTCACAATAGATATTCTATATAATTTTGCACATGGCGAGTTCAAAGCTGTCACCATATCAGTATATTTTTCGTCAGGTATGAACATAAGAGCCTTTTTGAGATGTAAAATGCTCGATCCTTGCAGTATTGTTTTTCTCACAATGCATTTCCTATTGAGTTGATCCAAATTTTCCCCAGCTTCATCAACATAAGCAATATTCCCAATAATAACATCAAATACTTCATCCTCTAGTATACCTATCGCATTTACAAAAAATGAATCTGCAATCGTATCGTCGGCATCAACAAAAGCAATATAGTCTCCATTTGCTTTATCAATGCCATAATTTCTGGCTGAGGATACTCCACCGTTTTCCTTTCTGTACAAAAGAATCCGTTCATCCAGCAAAGACAATCTTGTAAGGTATTCATAGCACTCTATATTACTTCCATCATCCACAATTATTACTTCAAAATAGGGGTATTTTTGTTCTAAAATTGAATGAATACATCTATATAATGCTTCCATAGGGGTATTATACACTGGAATGACAATGCTAATTTTTACCTTCTTCATAATTTTTACCTTCTTTATAATAAAATCCTATACAATTTATTGATATCATTAACTCTTTTATAGTTTTTTATTTCAAACATGGCATCCTTTCTTCTTTATCTTATAGTATGTATAAAACACACTAGCATACATAATAAAACTTGTAGACATGTGTAAAAATGGATCTACACAGCTCTGTGCAAAAAAATAGAGCAATAATATCCATCGGCTTTCACATTTATAAATACTGGGTACTGAATACAACAAAAAAGGGAAAAGTACCCACCAAACCCACTGTTCTCACCATCTCTAAAATATGAAATCTCTCCAGTAGATTGAAAAATTTCCCTCCCTACAAATCAAATTATATACAAATACCCCTCAATTATTTCCCATGACCTTGCACTTATAAATGCAAGATTTCCCAAAATACAAATGGCACATAGCATTTTATCAATACTTATTTTTACGTTTGAACCAGAATAAATTTGAAAAACAACACTACTCCTACCATATTTTTTTATAATAGCAGATGCAATGTAAAGCATAATCCAGCAAATTCTTTGTACCCGAAAAAAATTAACGTCCATCCATGTAAATGGAATAATCATGCATGTCAATATAGTTATTGAATAAAACAATTGTATAAATAAAGAATCCTTTTCACTTAATTGAAGTTCCTTTTGTCTCTTGTATAATGCATGAGCAATGCAAATAAAGATGATTGTAAACACTATATATACAATACAAGCCAATAACTGTGGCGAGTTAAGGCCATAAAAATAAACATTTATTCTTGTTGAATTAACAAAAAAAGAGGCAATTTTTCTAATAAAATCCCAGCTTCCCAAAGTAAACAAAACCCCTATTGTCGAAAAAAAAGGAACCATTCCCTTTATCTCTCGTAGCGTAACACATAACCACATAATCACATATACCATCATAGAAGAATGTATTGTAGCCGCCAAAAATACTAAAAGCAAAAATAATATATTCTTACTTTTAGATCTATTTGTAATATATCTCACCCCAAATAATACTATAGATTCAGCAAGAAAAAAACGAATTTGAACTCCTTCCACCATGACCGGATATATTAAAAACATTCCCCAAATCATTGCTCTATCCCTATAACTTGTGACATAATAATTGATTGTACTTCTCACTAATATAAGTGAAAACACAAAAATAACAGTCATTAAAGTTTTATACCGCTCTATTCCCAGCCAACATCCCAATTTACATATCAAGAACCACCCCATGCCTGTATCTGTATAGATAACTCCATTTTTTATAGTCTCATAAACATTATCCATCACTGAAAAATCAGGTAACCCTTGGGAACAATAAAGCAGTACGCTTATTATCATCATCACAAATACATCATAATACTTATAATTATTTTTTGCCCCAAATAAAAACGGAAAGAAAGCTAAAAAAAGATAGATTACTAATAACATATCTTTATTATCTCCTAATATATAAAACGTTTCGGCTCTTCACTATAAAAAACCTTTCACGTTACTTTTAAAAATTAGCACAATATCATATAGTATAGTTTTTATTGAAAAATATCTCAAAACTTTATTTTTTAGAATACATTGTACATATCTATACAAGGATCTTTTATCTAATGCTTCCATCATACTTTCATATGCATGTAACATTCCATTTAAAATTTTTCTGGTTTTTTGATTATCAAAAATAAATTCATTTATCTGCTTTAATTCTCTTTTCTGTATAATCATGTTTCTATAACCTAAAATCCTATCTTCAATATTCGCAGCCCTTTTTAATCCCAAGGTATTATTTGAATGCAACCTATAATAAATCAATGATACATTCAAATAGTATAATCCATGCATCTCTGCTGCCATATAGTTAATGAGCCAGTCATGGGGTATTTTCAAATCTGATACAAAATTTCTGTTTTCTTTGATTTTTTTAATAAGCTTTTTTCTAAAAGCCATAGTACACCCCATTGAAATATTATAACCTAATATATGCCGCACATTAACTTCTTTAATTTTTTGTAATATTACAGATTTTCTTCTGCTAAAAAACTTTTTTTCCTTAATAATCTGCCCTTTCTCATCAATCAATTCATAATTTGTATTTACTGCTAACATTTTAGGTATAATACTGAATACATACACAATCTTTTCAGCCTTATCTTTTTTCCATATATCATCCTGATCAGCAAGAAACACAATTTCACAAGATGCTAATTCCATTCCCTCATAAAATGCATTTTGATATCCTTTATTCTCGTGATGCCTACATACTTTTATTTCAACATGCGACTTCTGACTAAACTTCTCGATCAAATCAACCGTATTATCACTTGAGCAATCATCTATAATAATAATTTCTTTTGGCATAAGTGTCTGTTTATTGATAGAATCCAATTGCTTTTCAATAAATCTTGCGCCATTATAAGTCGCCATTACAACTGAATAATCCATTTGCATAATAATTTATGGCTCCTAATTCAAAATCTTTTTATATCAAAATTGGGGTTTTCATCCCCTCTACTACCCCTTTTATTAGCGATTTTAGCTTAGCTTTTTTTTCCGTTTCATATGTCACCGCTAATAAGAAATGTTTACATAAACTCAACACATCTCTCTGAATATTTTCTGTTTTATAATACTTTCTTATATAAATCACAATACTTTTCGCAATGTTGAATTCCCTTTCAGGACTGTGAGAGCTTAAACGAAAACTCCAAATCAGAAAATGCCGAACACTGGAATTTCCAAGTTCATGTGTTAAAACTGAATCATTCATCCTTAAAATTTTATACCCTGCCTGTCTTATTTTTACAGAAAAATCAAAATCAACATAGTCCAAAAATAGAAGCTCATCATATCCACAAGTTTTCTCATACGCTTTTACATTAACAATAGCAGCAGATGTAATGACTCTTTTAACATACTGGTATTTATTCTCTTCTTTTACCGTCCCAATAATTTTTCCAAAATTTTTTTCATAATAGACGGTAGAGATAATACCTATTTTCTCAGAGGAAAAATAGCGGCTTGCTTTTTTTATATAATCAAGCTCACAAACTGAATCCTGATCAAGTGTTATCACCCAGTCATATTTTCCTTTCGCATAACCAAACACGTCATTTAGAGGCTTTGCAATTCCTTCATTACATGTTTTTTTCCAATAGATTATAGAATTTTCCAGACAAATTTTCTCAATTTTTTCGCCATTTTGAGAGGCATTGTCCATGACTATAACATCATCTACTTGTGGAACAATTGCACGGATATTTCTCTGAAGCTGATCAATATTCGGATTAAACGCAACTATGGCAGCCAGAATCTTATAGTTGTCCATTATAAGTGTTCCTCACTCCACAATGCTTTATCTAATTTACTCAAATGCTGCATTATTCTTCTTTCACTAAATTCTTTCTGAAACATAAATTCTGTATTTTCCCTAAGAATTTGATATTCCCGGGCATCCATCTCGGAAATTTTAATTTCCTCATCCTTGCCTATAATATTAAAACCTGCCTGATATTTACTTACCAATGCAGATGTATCTGCCGGGATATTGTTTAATATAGGGAGTCCTGCCTCAAAATAAGATAAGGACTTTAATGTCAACCCCACGCATACAGATTTTTTCATCATATTTAGTCCAAAATGACACTTTGAAAAAATTCTATACTTTTCTCCGCTTTCATAAATAGGTCCATAATCTATTACATCTGCTCCGGCTCTCTCGGCCATTTTTATAAATTTTTCCTTGTTCTCCCCCAATCCAATAATATGTAGAACAACTGGTTTTCTTTTCCCAATTTCAATTATTAAACGGCAGATAGAATCTACATCAATAATGTGATTGATAGTTCCTATATAGCACAAATGAATCTCCCGCATATCCTGCAATACTTCCAGCTTGCGCCCGCTATCTTCCTCTGTCGCATATAGAACCCCCTTTTTACCAGTCTTCAGTACTCCTTTTAAAATATTCTGATAAAGACCACATTCTGTTAATACATAATCTGCAATTCCTATATCTTTATCTCGTATATACTTCCAAATCACATAGGGAATTCTATATATAGACTTTGGTTTCAAAATAGATTCAGGCCATAAATCATATACATCATAAATTAACTTTACATCAAAATTCCTCTTTTTATATTTAGATATCTTTTTTACAAGAAAATTAGGGGGTATCATACAATATATAATATCAGGCTTAATCTGCTGTACTTCCTTATATACAGCTCTTGCAAATGCATAATGTGAATAAATTCTTCGAATAGATAAATTTCTTTTATATCCTGGCACATGGACTAAATATGCATTTTCTCTCGTTTCTTTTATATGTATTTTTTTCCCATGATCAAAATCAGATATCAGATGAACAATAGCATAGCCTTTATTCCCATAAAATTTTTCTATATACCTCGTTCTGCTCTGATAACAATCAAAACACGATATTATACACAAAGTTGATTTTGTATCTGACATTTCTATTTAGCCCTATCCCATAATACTTTCCTCGCCGGAACTCCCACATATGTCCCCGGCTCCACGATATCCTTTACCACTACTGCTCCTGCGCCAATTTTGCAGCCTGAAGCTATTCTTTTTCCCTGAATAATCTGGCTTCCTGTCCCGATTTCCACTCCCTCGGAAATCTCCACTTCACCGGACATATTTACACCCGGACACAAGGTACTGAAAGAGCCAAGCTTTCCATCATGCCCGATCGTACAGTCAAGATTCACAATACAGAAATCTTTAATGCTTATATCTACTGTCAAAATACAACCGGCACAGATAATATTTCCTTTTCCTGTCTCAACCCGATCAGACATCTGCACTGTCGGATCGATCAGATTCGGAAATATCAGAGTTTTATTGCTGCTGATTCGGCTTACCACTTTTTTCCTGACTTCCGATGTTCCGATTGCACATACCACAGACAAAGAGGATTCTCTCTGTGCCAGGTCATCTACCGTCATCAGTACCTGTAATCCATCAATTTCTGTCCCTGTTTCTGTATTGTCATCAACATAGCCAAGCAGCCTCCACTTATCGTTTCCACTGTCCTGCTTACATTTTTTATTGATCCGCTCAATCAGCCACTGCACTTCCCGGCCAAACCCTCCGGCTCCGATAATGACAATATCCTGCATATCCATAAAACCTACTTTCCAGTAAACGCCTCCATGGTCGCCGCCGTCCCGGAGCTGATTCCCTCCCTTTTCAGCACGGCACGCACCGTCCCAAAAATGATTTTCCAGTCACCCAAAAACGATACATGCTCCACATAGTACACATCCTTTTCAAATTTATCCTCCC